>JBKJYH010000103.1:0-2850 GCA_046715765.1 Candidatus Limnocylindria bacterium | reverse complement strand
GCCCTACTGGACCGTGATGCTGATGGGCGCGGTCAGCCCCAGCACCAGCCAGCCATCGGGGCCTTCGCCCAGGCACAGGACCCGGTAGGTCCAGGTCTGGCCGGCTTCGACCTGCGTATCGGTGAAGGCAGTCACGCCCTTGTCACCGATGGCGGCCAGCAGCTCGTCCCCGTCGTGGAGCGGGTATATCGGCTCGGGGTCGGTCATCGAGCGCACGACCTTGTAGACCGCGAACCCGTCCATGCTGCACGCCTCCCAGTGGAGGACGTTTCCGGCCTCACCGGCGAAGACCTCGAAGCCGAGGGCCACCGGCTCGGCCGGCGGCTCGGTCGGCTCGACGCACTCGTGGAAGACGCCACCCGCGTTGCTGGCGGCCTTGACGATGTAGCCGTCTGCGCCGTGGACCACCGCGAAGACGCGGTAGTGGAGCTCGACGTTGCACGGGGCGCTGGCGTCGATGAACTTGGTCAGCTCATCGGGCCCGATCACGCCCACCAGCTCGTCCTCGCCGGCAGTCGGCCAGGTCGGGTCGCCGTCGATGGTGCGGACCAGCTTGTACTTCTCGAAGTCGCCCTCGTACGGGACCCACTTGACCACCACCTTGCCCAGGTCGGCGTTGAAGAACGCCTCCAGGTGCATCGGTTCGGGCTGTGGCTTGTCGGTGGGCTGAGGCTCGTCCGGCTTGTCGACCGGCTCATCGGTCGCCTCCGGCTTGGGGGTGGCCTCCGCCTCGTGGTAGGGGGCGTTGTCATCGGCGCCTTCGGTGCCCTCGAGCGTGTCGCCCTGGGCGTCGTTGGCCGGCAGGTCCGGCTTGTCCGGGGCGTCCTGCGCACCGCCGCCGTTGCCCGCGGTGCTGCCGGTCTCGGCGTCCAGCTGAGCCGCAGCGCTCTCACCGGCCGCGAGGTTGGCGCTCATCGGCCGGATGACCGTGGCGCCGAAGGTGATGGCACCCACCATCAGCAGCGCGCCGAGGGCGCTGACTGCCGTGCTGGTGAGGGTCCGAGGGATCCGAAGCTTGTCCATGATTCCGTTGCTCCCTGGCTGATGAGTCCTGGTTGGTGGGCCGCGACGCGGCACGCACCGATGAACAGCAACACAACGGGGAGTTGGGGCCGGGATTACGCCTCGGGCCGCGGTGGTGGTACCGGTGCGGGGGGCGTACTTCGGGGCGGGGGTGGGTCGGTGGGAGAGGGTCCGGAGAGTGGGACCGGAGGCCGGATCGGGCCATCCGAAGCCCGATCCCAGCCTCGTTTGGGGGCACCTTGCTCCAGCCGATAAGCAGAGGTAATGCTCGTGCACCGATGGCGGGGCTCCCGCGCCGGGTGAGAAGCGCGCCTTATCAGGGCGCACCGGACGAGGCTGATCGGTGCATGCTGATTACCCAGGCTTATCACCCGGCCGGTCGATCCCCTGCGTGCCGTAGTTGGCGCGGCGTGGGCCGGAATTTGCAGGTGGGGTAAGTACATACGAGGCAGGCGTCGAAGCGGGGCATCCATGGCCCGATATCGGCCTCTCCTTGGTGGCGGTTTGCCCGATCTGCAAGCGGGTACCAGGCACGGGGGGTTGCTTCGTATTTACGTACCCGTGCTGCAAACGGGCGAAGGAGGGGCGAGGAGGCAGGCCGAGATCAGGCGTCGCGGGCGAGGAGGCAGGCCGAGATCAGGCGTCGCGGGCCAGGAGGTCGTCCAGCGTTTCGCGGCGGCGAGAGAGAAGGAGCGAGGCGCCCTCGATCACCGCTTCGGCGGGACGCAGCCGCCCGTTGTAGCCCGAAGCCATGGCTGCCCCGTAGGCGCCCGCCTCACCGATCGCCAAGAGCGCGCCAGCGCCAGCGGCGGCCAACCCCCCCGGCGAGAGCCAACGGCCGAGGTCGCGAGCCAGGATGTCGCCAGCCTCGCAGATTGGTCCGGCCAGGTGGACGGCGTCGGGCATCGAGGCGAGGGGTTCGCCGGGGGCGAGCAGGAAGACGGGGTGGTCAGCGCCGTACAGCATCGGGCGGATCAGTTCGGTCATGCCGGCATCTGCCACCAGGTAGGTGCAGCCCGCGTCCGGCCGGGGCTGGGTGCGCACCACCCGAGTGACCAGCCAGCCCGCGTCGGCGACCAGTGAGCGGCCCGGCTCCCAGGTGAGGGCGGCGTCGGGCAGGGCAGGGCCGACCGCGTCGGCCAGGACGCGGAGGATGGCCGGGTCCGCGCTGACCACTCCTCCGCCCATGTCGACCCGGGCCGGAGGCAGGCCCGCCTCGGTTGCGCGCGCCGCAGCAGCGGCCAGCACCGATGCCAGCACCTCGTACGGCGCGACGCCCATGATCGCGGAGCCGATGTGGGCTCCGAGGCTCCCCAGCGGCAGGGCGGCGCCACGGACCAGGGCCAGCGCATCGGGCAGGTCGGCCAGGCCGATCCCGAACTTGGACGAGGCGACAGCGGTGGCCAGGTGGGGATGGGTATCGGCGTCCAGGGCGGGGTTGAGGCGGATCCCAACCCGGGCGTCGGGATGGTCCGAGGCGACCCGCAGCAGGGTGGCCAGCTCCTCGGGCGACTCCGCGTTGACGGTCGCGCCGGCGGCGAGGGCCAGGTGGATCTCCTCCTCGCGCTTGCCGACGCCGTTCATCACGAGGCGGTCAGCGGGGCAACCCGCGCGCAGGGCGAGGGCCAGCTCGACCGCGGTGACCACCTCGCAGCCCGCCCCCGCGACGATCAGCCGGCGAAGGAGGTGCGGATCGGGGTTGGCCTTGACCGCGTAGGCGATCAGCGCACCGGGGAAGGCGGCCTGCCAGGCACGGAGGTGGTGGGCGGCGAGGTCAAGGTCGGTAACGTACAGCGGCGTCCCCCAGCGCTCAGCCGCCTTGACCAG
>JBKJYH010000102.1:0-3497 GCA_046715765.1 Candidatus Limnocylindria bacterium | reverse complement strand
TGCCGCGGCGTGCCCCCGTCGAGCAGTTGTTCGAACGCCAGACAGTTCACGTCTCGTCCCCCATCTCGTGCGTCCAAGCCGCGCGCAACGCGGCACGGGCGCGCAACAGATGCGTCTTCACCGTATTCTCCGGCATCCTCAACGCTGTCGCCACCTGCTCCACCGAGCGGCCCTCGTAGTAGAACATCGTCACCACTGCGCGCTGCGAGGCGCTCAGTCCCGACACGAGGCGCTGCAGCAACGTTGCCTGAAGGGCGTCCTCGTTCGCACCCGGGGGAGCGGCGTGTTCAGGCAACTTCTCCTCTTGTTGTTCGCGTGCGCGCCGGTTCTTCAGCACCTGCGCGCGATCGAACGCGCGCCGCGCCACGATGCGATAAAGCCAGGTCGAGAAGCTCGATTCGCCCCGGAATCCCGGGAGCGCTGTCCACACCCGCACGAACGCGTCCTGCGCCACCTCCTCGGCGTCGGGGCCGGAGCGCAGGATGCGCAGCGCCAGCGTGTACGCGCGCATCTGGTGCTGCTCCACCAGCACGCGAAACGCGCCTGAGTCGCCAGCTTGCGCGCGGGCGATGAGCCGTCGCTCCTCCGCCATCCTCACGACTTCGGGACGGGCGGCGGCAGGGCGGTCAATCGTGGGATTGGACGGGTCCAGGGGCGGCTCGGGTTTCACCCCGCCACCATAACTTTCTGGCCCTCCCCGACCGAGCCCTGAAACCTGCCAGCCGCATGCCCCGGTCGAAGGGGTGTCCGAAGCCAGAACGCCCACCCCCAGCCCCGCACGAGGAACCCTCCCATGTTCGACTTCAGCCCCGGGGACTTTGTCCCCCTCATGGCGCTCAGCATCCCGATCATCGCCATCATCGGCGGCATCACGACCGGTATCGTCCGCATGATGCAGCGGCAGCGCGCGTTCGAGATGATCCAGCGCGAGCGCATCGCGGCCATCGAACGCGGCCTCGACCCGGACAAGATCGCCAGCCTGCAGCGCCCGCTCCTATACGACGACCATGGGCGCTACGACGACCCGCAGATGGCGAACGCACGTCTCCGCCAGGGATTGACGATCGGCGGCATCGTCACGCTGTTTGTGGGCGTGGCGCTCGCGATATTCCTGAACGGCGTGGCCGACGGCTCGGATGGGGGAAACGTCTGGATGGTGGGACTCCTCCCCGCCGCCGTGGGCGTGGCGCTTCTGCTGAGCTCCTTCCTGATCCGGCCCATCGGACCTGGCTCGCCGCCGCCGTCGGGCTCGTAGCTGACCCGGCGCGGTAGCTGAGATGCGACACCGGCGCCGGAGGCGCCGAAACATGCGAGCGCCGACCCTGTGCTAGCTTCGCTGCACATGATTCCCGCACACGCACCCCCGCTCGACCGACCGCGCCACCGCGCAATTGTCGCGCGCCTCCGCTCCGGCTTCCCGGCCTTCGTGTTGTTCGCGGTATTCGTCGCGGGCTGCGCGGGCTGGGGAACCAGCAAGCTCGATGCGCAGAAGGCGGCCCTCGAGCGGCCGCTGTCCGCGCTCGCCGACAGCGGGGACGTGGAGGCCATGCGTGTGATCGCCGACATCGAGGTGCTGCGCGCGCAGGGCATGCTCTCGGACTCGCTCGCCAACTCGCTCACCGCGCTCCCGGGCGGCGAGTTCATGGCGTTCGACGAAAAGGGCGTGCGGGACCGAGTCGGGCGCGGCCTGGATATCACCGTGCTCCTCGAGTACGCGGGTGCCGAGCCGATCCTACTTAAAGAATTGGTGATCACGCCGGAGCAGGCCGCCGAGTTACGCCGGCTGGTGCTCGACAACATGGCGGCGGCCGCGGAGATGGCGACCAGCTTCCAGGGCCGAAAGGGCGAGGCTCCGAACTGACGCCACCGGAGGTCCCATGCGACGCGCAATCGGCATCGGCGGAGTGTTCTTCCGCGCCAAGGACCGGCCTGCGCTGCTCGACTGGTACGAGAAGCACCTGGGCGTGCCGGTCGAGCGGGACTGGGGTGGTGCGCAGTTCCGCTGGCGCGAGGATGCGAACCCGGCACAGCGGCGTTACACCGTGTGGAGCACGTTCTCCGAGGACACCAAGTACTTTGCGCCGAGCGACAAGCCCTACATGGTGAACTTCGTCGTGGACGACCTGCGCGCGTTGCTCGCGGCGTTGCGGACCGAGGGCTGCACGGTCATGGACCAGGTCGAGGAGAGCGAGTACGGCAAGTTCGGCTGGGTGTTGGACCCCGAGGGCACCAATATCGAACTGTGGGAGCCCCCTGCGGGAGACGGGGGCGAGCCGGACGCCTGATCCGGCAGGCATGCGGGGACCGAGCCTGCTCCGAGGCGGGGAACCTTTCGCCACCCGCCGCGGTTGCCTCGCAAAGGGGCGTCACACCGGCCGGCGCGTGCCGTAGACTTGGAGTCCCTTCTGGAGGGTTCCATGTCCATCCGCCGCACGCTCGCCAGCACCCTGCTCGGCCTGTTCCTCGCCGCCCCGGCCCTCGCCCAGATCTCCCCTGGCGCGCTCGGCCCCGACTTCACCAAGACCCCGCTCGGCGGCGGCTCGGTGTCGTTGTCGCAATACCCGGGCAAGGTGGTGGTGCTGTTCCTGCTCGGCTACTCCTGACCCTTCTGCCTCGCCGACGGTCCGTCGGTGCAACAGGACATCGCGCAGTACTACGCCGCCACCAAGCCCGGCGAGGTGCAGGTGCTGGGAGTGGACCTGTGGAACGGCACGGCGGCGCAACTCAATAGCTTCCGCACCACCACCGGCGCCACGTACCCGTTGCTCTTGAACGGCGCTTCGTTCACGGGCGGAAACGTCGAGACCTTGTATGGGACGTACGACAACTACATCGTGCTCAACAAGCAGCGCATCGTGCGCTATCACGCGGCCCTCCAGTGGCCGCACGGGAATCGCTACCACTTGAACGAGATCCGGGCGTGCGTGGATTCGCTGGTGTCGAGCACGGTGGACGTGCCACCGGTCTCACCCGTGCCCGTGTCGCTCGCGGCCAGCCCCAATCCCGCGCTTGGCTCGAGTGTGCTGGTGCTCACGCTGTCCGAACCGGTCGCTGTCGCCACGGTCCAGGTGCACGACGTGGCCGGGCGCGTGGTGGGCACGCCGTGGGAGGGCCCGCTCGGAACCGGCCGGCACGAGTTGCGCTGGCAAGCCCGCGATGCGAACGGCGTGGCGCTGCCCGCCGGCATCTATCTCGTGCACGCCCGGCTGGGCGGCGAGACGCGCACGCTCCGGCTGGCGGTGACGCGTTGACGGTGGCGCGGCTTGCACGGCTCGCCCTGGGGGGTCTGCTCGTGGCGGTCGTCACCTCGGCCGCGGGCACGCCGGCGACGACGGGAGTGGTGTCGCTCGACGGCCTGACGCTGCGCGCGCTCGATGGCACCCGCCTGGACCTGGCGGAACAGCTCGCGCAGGGCCCCGTGCTGCTGGACTTCTGGGCCACGTGGTGCCGGCCGTGCGAACGCTCGCTCCCCGCCACGCAACGCCTGCACGAGCGTT
>JBKJYH010000101.1:0-3139 GCA_046715765.1 Candidatus Limnocylindria bacterium | reverse complement strand
GTCATGAACTCGCTCTTGCGCTCGCCATGCTCCTCTTAGTGATCGGTGGGGGCATCTACATCATTTGGGGACCGAAATGACTCATCCGTTGATCCTCATTCAGTCTCGGCTCAGTTCGACGCGGTTTCCGAGAAAGGTCACGCAACAGATCGATCATCGGACGATGGGACAAGTCGTGTATGACCGCGCCCATCAGACCGGACTGCGGGTCTACGAGGCAGCCGCCGAAGCGTGGCCCGAGATCCCCGAGCAGGATGTCCTCAGCCGGTTTATCAGCGTTCTGCACCTGCTTGACCCACGAAAGGACCGCTATGACCCGATCATTCGCTGTACAGCCGATACCCCGCTGCTTGACCCCGGACTCGTGCTGGCTGTCCTTGCTGTCTTCCGACAGGAAAACAGGTACGCATCGAGTACGCTGGCCTGTGACCTGGTCAGCACGAGCCCGGCCTGGGATGGCCTGGACGTAGAAGTCATATCCCGAAAGGGACTCGCACGGGCTCACGCGCTCGCGACGGAGCCCCGAGACCGGGAGCATGTGACGCCCTGGCTGAAACGGAACGGACGCTGGAAGGAGGTTCCCCTTGAGGGAACAACCCTCCGCTGGTCCGTTGATGATCCCGCGGGACTTGAGTTTGTTCGCCGCGTCTTCCAAGCCTGTGAGCACTGTGCAGCCGGTGTGCCTCGTCATACGAATGCGGGCTCGAGCATTGGGGGTTCTGACCGGCACCTGGTCTTTGATCTCCACCACCTGGAACGCGGCGATCTCGTCGAGTGTACCGCCTACAACATTCTGAAAGAGCGAATGGGAGGAGCCGTGTATGTCTCTCGCTGACCGCTATCCGCAGTCCATTGACCTCACGCGGCGGTCTCGCCTGGTCACGCCCGGCGGCTCCCAGACGGCCAGCAAGCGAGCGGACCGCTTCCCTGAAGGCGCCTATCCAGCCTATGTAGCGACTGGAAGTGGTGCGAATCTCTGGGACGTGGATGGCAACTACTATGTGGATTACATCTGCGCCCTCGGAGCGGCTCCTCTAGGTTACTTCCATCCAGGAGTCACAGAGGCGATCCAAACCCAACTAGAAACTGGGCTCATCTCTGCCTCCCTGCCTACTGCCCTTGAAGAGGCCCTGGCAGCCCGGCTCGTCAAGATCATTCCCTGTGCCCGGGACCAGGGCCAAGTGCGATTCGTCAAGACAGGCTCAGAGGCGTGTGCTGCCGCCGTCAGGATTGCCCGCCGAGCGACCGGCCGGGACCTCGTCCTGGTCGTGGGCTATCATGGCTGGCATGACTGGGTCATACAAGCCACCGATCCTCATCCCGGAGTTCCCGATACTCTGATTGATGGTGAGAAGGCTGTCGTCCGGGTCCCGTACAATAACGCCGACCTCATTCAAGCCATTATGAAGGTCCGGAAAGTGGCCGCCGTTATCCTGGAACCGACCCTCCTTGAACCCCCAGAGGGGAGCTACTTGAGCGATGTCGTCACGTTGTGTACGCTGCACGGCGCTGTCAGCATATTTGACGAGATGGTCACTGGGTTTCGGTGGGCTCGTGCCGGAGGTCAGGAGTTTTTCGGAGTTACGCCGGATCTATCCGTGTTCGGAAAAGGACTCGCCAACGGGATGCCCTTGGCGTGTGTCATTGGACCTGAGCGGTTCCTCAAGTACGCCGACGTCATCTCCGGCACCTTCGGCGGCGAAGCCCTGAGTCTGGCGGCGGCCGGGGCGGTCCTGAATGCCTATGAGGCATCCGTGAGTCCCGGAGATCCCTTCTATAACTGCAGCCTTCCGATTACATCACAATGGACATACGGCACAGAGTTTCTCGGGCACTGTACCTCACTCGGCATTCCTACAACGGGCTATCCGGTCCACCCGAAGATTGCCTATACGGGTAAGATGATGGCCCTCTTCTTACAAGAAACGGCCCGACGCGGGCTTATTCTGCACCCGGCCGGGCTCAACATCAGTGCCGCCTTAACCCAGGACGATCTGGAGCTGACCTATCGAGCCCTCAAGGGAGCCAAGGACGCGATGGATGCGAATGTTCCCTTAGAAGGCTTGGAACCGCCAACCGTGCTCTTCAAGCGGACGACCTAAGGATGGACTACCTCGTCGTCGGCGGCGCAGGCGGAGATGCCGGCGTGAGCGAGCACAGGCATTGCTGGCACGCCTACGGCGGTCCGATCTACATGGTCCTAGAGGATGGGCAGGTGGTTCAGGTGTGCTGTGAGTGTCGAGCGAAGAGGGTGGTCCACGGGGATCACGCCACACGCCCATGACCACGGTGCCGTGCAAGGGGGTTGGCTGCAAGGCGATGTCCCCAGCCGAGGCCCCCCCAAGGGACCTCCCGGGAATTGGCCCGGGCCTGGTGAACACATCGGCAAGCCTCCGGTGAAGGCGGCTGGGGATTCAATGGACGAGGTGGCCGGGAACCGACTCGGCTCCGGCCCAGTGCCGTCCAGGGAGGGTTGCCTCCCCACCTCTCCTTCAACCGCGATTCGTCCGAACGGTCAGGACATGGCTCAACCGGCCATGCACGGGGCTGACCGGGCTGACACTGATGGGCCACATCTCCAGCCGGCGGCCATAATTGTACAGGTACTCTGGAACATTCCCCTTCCCAGGTGGAATGAACAGCTCTTCCCCGTCCAAGATCATCGGCTCGCACACGATGACGGCCCGCCGCGCCGCCCGGACACAGGCATCAAGAGCCACTTGGATATCTCGGGGGTCCAGATAGGCCAGCGCATAACAGCTTAGGACGACATCGGCCGTCCCCTCGGCTAGGAGACCCAGCTCCCGAAGGTCTCCCACATAGCCGGCCCAGTGCCAGCCCTCTGCAACGGCAGCCTCCCGACCGAACTTGATGGCTCCCGGGTGGATGTCCATCCCGGCCAGATCCACGGTGGGCCAACGTTGATGAATGCGCCGCAGGTTGGGGCCTGTGTTGCAGCCGACCTCCAATACGCTCTCGAAATCGCCCACATGTTCCAGTGCGCTAACGATGGCATCTCGCTGACTCCCTTCTGTACTCTCCCAGTATCGTGTAAGCCACCAGCCGTCCGGGTAGACCTCGTGCTGCCGCTCCCAGCCGTCTTTTATAAGCTCCGTAGGGGTTAATATGAGTTCTGTAG
>JBKJYH010000100.1:0-6793 GCA_046715765.1 Candidatus Limnocylindria bacterium | reverse complement strand
CGGCGTTGGTGACGGCGCCGGTCCCCGCGTCGATCCGGTACAGCGACGGCGCGCCGACGATGTACATCACCAGCGCATCGGTGGTCGTGTACCAGATCCGGGCGATCCCCCCGTTATCGGCGTACTGGGCCTCGCGCAGCGGCGGGTCGTTGACAATCTCCGGGCGCAGGTAGGTGACGCTGGCCAGGTTGGTGCTCTCGCCGCTGGCCACGTTGATCTGCAGCACCGAGGTGGTGTCGTTCGCCCCGCTGCGGGCGGTCCGAATCGCGTACAGGGTGGTCGAGTCCTGCCCGAAGGTCACTGCCGCGATGCCGGTCGCCAGTTCGCGCTCGGCCTCACCCTCGATCAGCACCAACAGGCTGCCAGAGATGAGGGCCACGCCGACCCGCCCATCGGCCGACCAGATCATCCGATCCACCCCGGTTGATTCGCGCTTGACCACGGTCGGCTCGCCGGTGATCGAGAAGTCGCGCCGGAGCAGGTCGATCGGTGCCGCGGCCGAGGGACGCCCGAGATACACGATCTCGAGGGGGCCGAAGCTCGGGCCGGGGGTTGGGGTCGGCGCCGCCAGGGATGGCTCGGCGCTGGCCGAGGGCTCCGCCGATCCGGTTTGTGACGACGATGGCTCCGGCGACAACGCCGGCGGCGTCGGGGTCGGGCTGGCGTTGGCAACCCCGCCGGTCCCGGTGAAGATCAGCGCCAGCAGCACGATCAGCATCCCGGTCTGGGCCAGGATGATCCCGATCAGCCAGGGGACCGCCTGCTCGGCGGTGGTCGGCCGGCGCCGGTCGAGATGGCGGCGCGGATCCCACGCCTCGAACGCACCACGCGCCTCGGTTGCCTCTGGGGTCGGCTCCTCGGCGGGTGGCCCTTCGGGGGCCGGTGACGCGTCGCCGTCGGTCGGCGGGATGTCCTCCGCCGGCCAGTCCGGGTTCCCCGGCGGAGGGCCCTCGGTCATGATCGGCTCCTGCCGCGGTTGATCCAGCGCACGAACTGATCATAGCGAAGCCCGATCAGGCCGAAGCTGAGCACCACCAGCCCCGCCCCCACCGCTAGCCGCCAGTCGAGCAGCTCGTTGAGGAAGAGCACGCCGAGCGTCACACCGACCACGGGGAACAGGTAGGTCACCGTGCTGGCCACCGTCGCCCCGGCGCGATCGATCAGGAAATAGAGCATCACGAACGCCAGGAACGAGCCCAGCAGCCCCAGCCACAGGATTGCGATGACCGCGTCGGTCTCCGACGGTGGGGCCAGGTTGGCCCCGGTCAGGATGGCGAAGGCCCAGATGTAGAGCGTGGCGAAGAGCAGGTTGCCCGCGGCCACCACGTCGCGGGGCGTACCGTGGATCAGTCTGCGGCTCAGGTTCGCGCCCACCGCGTAGCTGATGGCCGCCACCGTCACGGCAAGGACCCCGGCCAGGGCCAGCGGGTCGTCGCGCAGGGCGAACTCGCGCGACGCGAGCAGCGCGGCCCCGATGAACCCGGTCATCACGCCCGCCACGCGCAGCCGGGTAGCGGTTTCGGTGTGGACGATGACGACCGCAATCAGCATCGTGAAGATGGGCGTCAGCGAGTTGAGCACCGCCGCAGTCCCCGAGTCGACGTGCAGCTCGCCCCAGGTGATCAGGAAGAACGGCAGCGCGGTGGCGAAAAAGCCCAGCACCGCCATGGGAGCCAGCTCGGCCACGCTGCTGGGCAAGTGCTGTCCGCGGATCCGCAGGTAGACGAGCACCCCGACCGCGCCCAGGAGAATGCGATACGCGACCAGGGTCTGCGGGTCCATGCTGCGCAGGGCAACCTTGATCCACAGGAAGGATGAGCCCCACAACAGGCCCAGGGCCACGAAGACCGCGACCACGGCCCAGTCGGGCGCGCGGGGCGGTTGTTCGGGATCTGGCATGAGGGGCTAGGCTAGCGCACGGAGGAGCCGAGCATGACCATCCGCGTGGCGGCGTGCCAGATCGACCCGGCGATCGGCGAAGTGGATGCCAACCTGGAGCGCATCGAGCGCGCCATCACCGAGGCGGCCGCGGCAGGTGCGGCCGTGGTGGTCCTGCCCGAGGCTGCGGTCACCGGCTATGCCTTCGCCTCGCTGGATGAGGCGCTGCCGGTGGCCCGCAGCGCCGGGGTCCTGGCCGAGGACCGGCTGGCCGGCCTTGCCGTGGAGCGAGCCATGACGGTGGTCTGCGGCACGCTCATCGCCGAGGGGGACCGCGTCTTCAACGCCGCCATGCTGCTGACCCCCGATGGGCGGCGCTACACCTATCGCAAGCTGCACCTCCCCTTCCTGGGCGTCGACCGCTTCGCCACCCCCGGGCCCGATCCCCCGTTCGTGGTCGAGACCAGCGGCCTGCGGCTCGGCGTGCTGATCTGTTACGACCTGCGCTTCCCGGAGGCCGCCCGGATCTGCGCCCTGGAGGGGGCGGACCTGATCGCACTGCCCACCAACTGGCCAGTGGGCGTGAACTTCCACCCGGGCATCTTCGCCCCCGCGCGCGCCGCCGAGAACCACTGCTACCTGCTCGCCGCGGACCGGGTCGGGGTCGAGCGCGGCGTGACCTTCATCGGGCGTTCGCTGCTGGTGGACTACGACGGACAGCAGCTGGCGATGGCCTCGGACACCGACGAAGAGATGATCACCGGCGAGGTGGACGTGCAGGCGGCGCGCGCCACCCACGTCGTCCGTCGGCCCGGCGAGCACGAGTGGGACACGATGGCCGATCGACGGCCGGGGCTGTATCGGCGCCTGTTGGAGCCGGGAGTGGACCGCCAGCACCTGCCCGGCGCGCGGGCCTTCAACGCGGACGGAGACGGGGATGGGCGCTAGTTCGCGGCGCGAGCCGCGGTTGCGGTTGGGGGCGTTGCCGGCGTTGCGGGCCGCGCCTCTGAGAAGCCGGGGTAATCAACATGCACCAATGAGGCCCGCCCAGCGCTGACTGATCGGTAGGGCTTATCACCCGACGCCGATCGGAGGCCATCGGTGCACGTTGAATAGTGGGGCTTGTCGGGACGAGAGGCGAACTACTCGCTGACCGCCCACATGACGATGCCGGACATCACCACCCCGCCGATCAGACCCAGGAACGCGGCCAGTCCTTCCGGCCCGTCGCCGTGGACGGTGGGGGCGATGGCGTTGATCAGTGGCAGCCCCACCACCATGTAGACCACCCAGCCGCCGAAGGCGAGGGCGGCCAGCACGGATCGGGTGCGGCGGCTCACGAACATCCGGGCGCATCCTAACAAACGGGTCATCGACCGGGGCGAGGGTCGGGCGGTAAGCCTCCGTTACGTGGCTGGTAATGCCGGACCGGTCAGCATCAACCGATGCCGACTCCCCGCGTGCGCTTCTCGCCCAACGCCCGCACGGTGGTCGGAAGGCTCGCCTCCGAGATGCTCGCCGCGCGTGCCGTGGCCGGACTCACCCAGCGGCAGGTCGCCCGGCGGGCAGGGATCACTCAGCCATTGGTGAGCCAGATCGAGCGAGGCGAGACCGTCCCCAGCCTCCTGACCGCGCATCGGATCGCCGTGGCGACCGGTCACGAACTGAGCCTGCGCCTGTGGCCCGCCAGCGGAGTCCACCTGCGGGACTCGGGGCAGTTGGGGATCGCCGAGCAGATTCGGGGAGAGGTGCATGCCGATTGGCAGGTCGCGCTGGAGGTGCCCGTCGGGTTGCCGCCCGATCGCCGCGCGGCGGACATGGTCATCAGCCACTCGGAGTGCGTGGTCATGCTGGAGATCGAGCGCAGCCTGCTCGACTTCCAGGCGCAACTGCGCGCCGCTCAGCTGAAGCGGACCGCGTTGGCCGAGCGATTGGGACGAGGCGTGCACCTCGTGTTGGCCATCCCCGATGCCCGGAAAAGCCGCACGGCGGTGGCGGCCCACGGGCCCGTCGTCGCCGCAGCTCTGCCGGTTAGTTCACGCCGAGTGTGGGCAAGCCTGCGGGCCGGCACACCCCTCGCGGGAGATGGGCTGCTTTGGGTGCGCGTTCGTCTCGCTCCAGCCCGCGAGCGATAAGCAGAGGTAATGCTCGTGCGCCGATGGGGGGCCACCGGTGTCGCGTTATCAGCCCGGCTTATCACCCGACGCGGCTGGGCGGGCATCGGTGCACGTTGAGAAGCCAGGCTTATCAAGTGCCGTGGGACCAGGCCCGGCACGGCCTGGGCTCAGTCCTCGCCGCGGCCCGATTGTTCGCGGATCGTGGACACCACCCCGGCGTCGGCAAGGGTGGTGGTGTCGCCCAGGCCCCGCTGCTCGGCGATGTCGCGCAGCAGGCGGCGCATGATCTTGCCCGAGCGGGTCTTGGGCAGGTCCGGGGTGAAGAGGACCTGCGCCGGGCGGGCCAGCTTCCCGATCACCTCGCCCACGTGCTCCCGCAGCGCGCGTGCCAACTCGTCGGAACCCTCGAAGCCGGCGCGCAGGATGACGTACGAGAAGATCGCCTGGCCGGTCAGCGGGTCACTCCGCCCGACCACCGCCGCCTCGGCGACCGAGGGGTGCGAGACCAGGGCCGACTCCACCTCGGTGGTCGAGATCCGGTGCCCGGACACGTTCATCACGTCGTCCACCCTGCCGAGGAGCCAGTAGTAGCCCTCGTCATCGCGCTTGCAGCCGTCGCCGGCGAAATAGCGCCCCGGATAGCGCGACCAGTAGGTCTGCTCATAGCGGTCCGGGTCGCCATAGATCCCGCGCAGCATCGCCGGCCACGGGCGCTCGAGGACCAGGTACCCACCGCCGCCCCATGGGACGGAATTGCCGGCCTCGTCCACCACGTCGGCCTTAACGCCGGGGAACGGCTGCGTCGCGCTCCCCGGCTTGAGGGTGGTGATCCCCGGCAGCGGCGTGATCAGGATCATGCCGGTCTCGGTCTGCCACCAGGTGTCAACCACCGGGCATCGTCCGCCGCCGATGTGCTCCCAGTACCACGCCCAGGCCTCGGGGTTGATCGGTTCGCCCACCGATCCCAGCAGCCGGAGGGATGAGAGGTCGTCAGCGGCGAAGACATCCGACCCGTACTTCATCAGGGCGCGGATGGCGGTGGGGGCGGTGTACAGGATGGTGGCCCGATAGCGCGACGCGATCTGGGCCCATCGGTCCTTGTCCGGAAAGTCGATGGCGCCCTCGTAGATGATCCCGGTGGTCGCATTGGCGAGCGGCCCATACACGATGTAGCTGTGGCCGGTCACCCAGCCGATGTCGGCCATGCACCAGTACACGTCATTGGGCCGGATGTCGAAGATGGCCCGATGGGTGGTCGCGGTGCCGACCAGGTACCCGCCCGTGGTATGCATGATCCCCTTGGGCTTGGCCGTCGTCCCGCTGGTGTAGAGCAGGTACAGCAGGTCCTCCGCGTCCATCGGCTCCGGCTCGGCGGTCGTCGGTTGCGCGGCGGCCAGTTCGTGCCACCAGTGATCGCGCCCTTCGGTCCAGCCCACCTCCTGGCCGGTTCGCCTGACCACCACGCAGTGCTTGACCGATGGCGATCGCGCCACGGCGTCGTCCGCGCTCGCCTTCAGCGGGACGGTGGCGCCCTTGCGATAGCCACCGTCAGCGGTGATCACCACGGAGCATTGCGCGTCGTCGATCCGGTCGGCCAGGGCATCGGCGGAGAAGCCCCCGAAGACGACGGAGTGCGCTGCCCCGATCCGGGCGCAGGCCAGCATGGCGACGGGCAGCTCGGGGATCATGGGCATGTAGATGGCGACCCGATCTCCCTTCGTCACCCCCAGCGCGCGAAGGGCGTTGGCCATCCGGCAGGTCTCGTCGAGGAGTTCGGCGTAGGTGATGGTGCGGCGATCGCCGGGCTCGCCCTCCCAGAAGTAGGCCACCTTCTGGCCCAGGCCGGCGGACACGTGGCGGTCGAGACAGTTGGCGCTTACGTTGAGCTTGCCGCCGACGAACCACTTCGCGTACGGGAGCTGCCAGTCCAGCAGATCGGTCCACGGCTCGATCCAGTCGATCCGGGTCGACTCCTCGGCCCAGAAGGCCCGGAACCCCTCGTCGGTTGCCGTGCGCTCGTAGATCGCCGGGTCGTTGAAGGTGGCTGCGGCGATGAAGTCCGGCGACGGCGGGAAGCGGCGATCCTCCCGCATCAGGTTCTCGATGGTCGCGGCGTCGGGGGGGAGCAGGTCGCTCATCGGTGCGGAATGCTACCAGCGGGTCGGGCCGGTGGAACCGCCGGGCGCGCGGTGCGACAAGCCTGGGTAATCGTCGTGCATCGATGGGATCCGTATGGTGCCGAATGAAAAGAACCGCTGATCAGGCATCGCGGGACGGGGCGAAACGGTGCAGGACCATTAGGTAGGCTTTTCGGCAGCAACTCCGGACCCGGGAGCAGGCACCACCCGCTCCCGCACCCGGGAGAGCAGGACCGCCGCCCCCAGGTACGAAGCGGCCATCAGCACGAACGCGGCCGGGTAGTCGAACCAGGTCACCACGTTGCCCACCAGCAGCGCCCAGAAGGCCCCGATCCCGAAGGCGAAGGTGAAGTACATGCTGAAGGCGACGTCGCGCATCGGGCCCACGGCGCGGTCGGCGAGGAAGGCCTGGAGCACGGGCGACTCGGAGAAGACGGCGGTCCCGAACGGCAGCAGCAACGGGACGAGCAGCCACAGGTTGGAGCCGGCGGCCAGGAAGGCGAGGATCCCGATGGCCGAGAGCACGTAGTAGACCACCAGCGTGCGCTGGCGCCCGAACCGGTCCGACAGGACGCCCGCCAACAGCGGCCCGATCACGGCCCCGACCAGCAGCAGCGCGTACAGCAGCGCGGTGGTGTCCTCGGGGATGCCGAGCGGGCC
>JBKJYH010000099.1:0-21959 GCA_046715765.1 Candidatus Limnocylindria bacterium | reverse complement strand
ACGCGTGGTCAGGTAGCCGTCCATCTGCTCGGCGAAGTACTCGACCATGTCGGTCCGCTCGAACTCGCCGTGGACCAGCACGTCGAGCCCCATCCGCTCCTGCCAGCCGATGGCATCCGTGATCAGGGATGACATCGCGGCGTGGTAGGCGGCCTCGTCGATCTCGCCCCGGTCCAACTGGGCACGCAGGTGGCGCACGTCACCGGTCTGCGGGAGCGAGCCAGTGGTGGTGGTCGGGAATGCGGGCAGGGCCAGGTCGGCTTGGGCAGTTCGTCGTGTGGGCCGCTCGACTCGGGGTGCGGAGGCCTGCGGTGCGGGCCAATCGACCGCCGGGGGTCGCTCGCTGGCCGGGGCCAGGCCCCCGTTGAGCGCGGCGGCCCATGACGCCAGGGCAGCGGCCTTCTCACGAGCAAACGCGAACCCCGCAGGCAGGTCCTCGCCGGCGACCGTGTAGGGCAGGAATGCGAGGCTGGTCGAGGGGGTCAGTCGAACCAGCCGCCCGTCGTCGATGCCGGACAGGGCGCCGCGGACCGGCTCGAAGGCGTCGGGCCACACGCTGCGGCCGTCCATCACCCCGATCACGTGCTCCGGCTGCGCCTCCCACGCCGGGCTGCCGCGCAGCGCGGCGACGCGCTCCAGCGGGACCTGCACCGCGAAGCCGCGGCGGCCAAGTGACTCGAGCGTGGCGGCCGACGCGGCCCCGAACTGGACCGTCACCAGCGGCGTGGATCCGGATGGCACCGGACCGAAGGCGTCGTACGCCGCATCCCGCATCGCTTCGTCGTCGGGGCTCATTGCCATCCCGAGGCTCGGCTCGTCGAGTTGCAGCCGGAAGCCGGGCGGCTGGCTGCGGACCCAGGCACCGAGGGCGGAGGCAGTGGCGCGCGCGAGGGCCGTCGGATCGATCCCGATGTGCTTGCTGAGCTTGACGTAGGTGTACGGACCGGTCACCGGCCAGACCGCGTCGGCGCCGGGGATCGGCGTTCGCCAGGGCAGTGGCTCGAAGCGGGTTGGAAGCGCATCGAGTTCGGGCACGACGGTGTGGTAGTTCGTGTCGAACCACTTCGTCATCTCCCACGCCTCGCGCTGCGGGGTGCCGCGGGCCAGAGCGGTCAGCAATTCAAACGGCGACCCATCCACCCCGGCCGGCCGCACGCCGAGCATCAGGGCGGTCTCCAGCAGCTCGTCGTACAGGAAGTAGTCGTCCAGCGCGGACCCGATGGCGGCGCGCTGCTCGTCCAGGTGCGCGCGGCGCAGCTCGTCGACGCGCGCGGCGAGGGCTTGCGGGTCCGGTCGTCCTGACCAGGCCTTCTCGAGGGCCCACTTCAGTTCACGGTTCGGCCCAATCCGCGGATAGCCGATGAGTTGGGCGACAACGGGCATGCAGGGATCCTCGGACTTGGTGGTCGCGCGAGTCTAGCCGGACCCCTAGATGGGGCGCTGGCGAAGGCGCTCCCCGGCGAAGGCGAAGAGGGCCATCGAGACCGCGAAGTGGCCGACGATGGCCGACACCACCGACCCGGTGGTGACCACCGCCAGCCCGGCCCCGTAGCCGAGCAGCACCGCGGCCGGCAGGAAGAACCAGTCGCGGTCGCGCCACAGGCGACGCTGGGCAGCGCCGAAGAGGAGCGCCTGGATCCCCAGCGCGAACGCCACCGGCACGTTGGCGAACAGCAGCATCCCCAGCACGATGCCGCGGAACTGCAGCTCGTCGGCAATGGCGTTGGCTGCCGCGCCGAGGGCGCGGGAGGGAATCAGGGTGGCAGGCAGCGGCAGGATGGCGCCGAAGCGGCGCAGGGCCAGCCCGGCCGCGAAGATCACCGCCACCACGCTGAACAGGAGCATCACCGGCAGCATCGTCTCGGGGTCGCCGCCGGCCAGGAAGAGCTGCGCCCGGCCGCCGGGGAGGATGATGACGATCCCGATCGTGAACGCGACCACCAGCCCGTAATAGCTGGCCGGGCCGAGCCACGGACTGCGGTAGCGGAAATAGTCCGAGCGCATGATCCGCTCGGAGTCGAAACGGAGCAGCACCAGGAAGACGGTCAAGCCCAGCGCGATCGAGAGTCGCAGAGATTCCTCGAAGCCCACGTTCAGCCGTCCTCGTTCATGCGCAGGACGGCCAGGAAGGCCTCCTGCGGGATCTCGACCGACCCGATCCGCTTCATGCGCTGCTTGCCCTCCTTCTGCTTCTCCAGCAGCTTCCGCTTGCGCGTGATGTCGCCGCCGTAGCACTTGGCCAGCACGTTCTTGCGCATGGCGCGGATCGTCTCGCGGCTGATGATATGGGAACCGATGGCTGCCTGGACCGGCACCTCGAACATCTGGCGCGGGATCAGTTGCTTGAGCTTGTCGACCAGCGCTTTGCCGGCCCGATACGACTGCTCGCGGTGCACGATCAGGCTCAGCGCGTCGACCGGCTCGGCGTTCACCAGCACATCGAGCTTGACGAGGTCGCCGGGCCGATAGCCGAGGTACTGGTAGTCGAGGCTGGCGTAGCCGCTCGATCGGCTCTTGAGCTGGTCGTAGAAGTCGATGATCAGGTCGCCCAGCGGCATCTCGAGGTGCAGGTTGACCCGGGTCGGGTCGAGGTACTCCATGCCGGCCAGCGTGCCGCGGCGGCCGGTGGCGAGCTCCATGATCGGGCCGATGTAGGCGGTGGGGGTGATCACCTGGGCCGCCACCCACGGCTCGCTGATGGTCTCAATCTCGCCGGCAGGCGGCATCTGGGCCGGGTTGTCCACGACCAGCTCGCCGTCCACCAGCAGCCGTCGGACCCGGTACTCGACCGATGGCGCCGACGCGATCAGGTCCAGGTTGAACTCGCGTTCGAGGCGCTCCTGGACGATCTCCATGTGCAGCAGCCCCAGGAAGCCGCAGCGGTACCCGAAGCCCAGCGCCACGCTCGACTCGGGCTCGTACACGAAGCTGGCGTCGTTCAGATGCAGCCGCTCGAGCGCGTCGCGCAGCAGCGGGTAGTCGTCGCCGCGCATCGGGTAGATCCCCGCGAAGACCAGCGGCAATGCCTGTTTGTAGCCGGGCAGCGGGGTCGGGGCCGGGCGGACCGCGTCGGTCAGGGTGTCGCCCACCCGGGCATCGGCGATGCTCTTGAGCCCGGAGGCGACGTAGCCCACCTCGCCCACCGTCAGGCGCTTGGTCGGCACCGGCTGGGGTCGGAAATAGCCCAGCTCCAGGATGTCACTCTCCACCCCGGTGGCCATGAACCGGATCCGCTCGTGGTCGTGGAGGGTGCCGTCCGCCACCCGGACGTAGGCCACCACCCCCTTGTACGGGTCGTAGTGGGAGTCGAAGACGAGCGCCCGCAGCGGGGCGGCCGGGTCGCCGCGGGGTGGCGGGACGCGCTGCACGATTGCCTCCAGGATCTCGGTGATCCCGATCCCTTCCTTGGCCGATGCCAGCAACACCTCCTCCCGCGGGATTGCCAGCGTCTCTTCCAGCTCGTCCATGACCCGCTCCGGGTCCGCACTGGGCAGGTCGATCTTGTTGAGGACCGGGATGATGGTCAGTCCCTGCTCGTTGGCCAGGTGCAGGTTGGCCAGGGTCTGGGCTTCCACGCCCTGACTGGCATCCACCACCAGGATCGCCCCCTCGCAGGCCTGGAGTGATCGGCTCACCTCGTAGCTGAAGTCCACGTGACCCGGCGTGTCGATCAGGTTCAGGGCATAGGCATGGCCGTCGCGGGCTTCGTACTGGAGACGCACGGCGCGCGCCTTGATGGTGATCCCCTTCTCGCGCTCGAGGTCCATGCTGTCGAGCACCTGGCTGGTCATCTGGCGCGGGTCGATGGTGTGGGTCGCCTCCAGCAACCGATCCGCCAGCGTGCTCTTGCCGTGGTCGATGTGCGCCACGATGCTGAAATTGCGGGTGCGCGACTGCGGGATCACGGTCGCGAGTCTAGCGGCCGTGCTGATTGGCCCCCGATTGACCCGGTGCTATACTCCCGGCCCGCGGCGCCGCCCTCCGGCAGCCGCGCGTTTCATGTCCCATCACGCATCGCTGAGGACTGTTTGTGGCTCGTAAGGCTCGCACCTGGAAGGGCGCTCGGACTCCGCAGGCGCTGAAGCGCGTTCGGCAGGCGGCACGCCGCCAGACGGTCAACCGCCGCGTGCGCAGCGAGGCCAAGACCCTCGTCCAGAAGGCCACTACCATCGCGCTGGGACGCGCCGAGGGTGACGGGCCCGCCGCCGTGGCGGCCGCCATCAGCGCGCTGGACAGGGCCGCCGAGAAGGGCGTGATTCATCCCAACAACGCCGCCCGCCGCAAGAGCCGGCTGATGCTCAAGGCGAACGCCGCGCACCTCATCGAGGCAGCCGTCGCTCCCGAGGTCGTCACCCGCAAGACCGCCGCCACCAAGACCGTGATCCGCAAGAAGGTCGCCGCGGCCAAGGCATCCAAGGCCGCAGCCGCCAAGGCGCCCGATCGACCCCGGACCGCCGCCGGCAAGGCACGGGTGGCCGTCACTCGCGCGACCCGCGAGACCGCCGCGGCGGCGCGCAAACGGGCGAAGCCCGGAGCCGATGCCGCTTCCGAGGGCGAGGCCCCGTCCGAGGGCTGATCCGGGCCGGGTCGGCCGACTGGCTGGAGCGTCCTGTTTGCAGCTCCAGCAAGTACCTACGAGGCAGCCATCGCTGCCTGACCGGATCTTGCGGCTGGTGCATATTCGTGACAAGCAGGCAGGTCGTTTGGCCCGATAAGAGGCCTGTTCCGGCCTTGCTTCGTAGATCGTTGCTCCACCTGCAAACCGTGAGTGGGATCGGTCCCGCAGCGCATGCTGGCGGCCGCGCCTAGACTGACCGCCCCGTGGACCAGCGTATCGGTCAGATTGCATCGGTAAACATCTCGCCCGGCGGCGTGCCCAAGCTGCCGGTCGACGGCGCGTGGGTCGGCCAGCTGGGCGTGGCGGGTGACGGACACACCGAACCGGTGCCCTCGCACGGCGGGCCGGCCAAGGCGGTCAGCCTGTTCAGTGTCGAATCCATCGCGCGGGTGGCCGCCGACGGGCACACCGCCTTCCCCGGCGCGTACGGCGAGAACCTCACCCTCGAAGGGATCGAGCTCGGCTCACTGGCCGCGGGGGATCGGTTGGCGATCGGGCATGGCGGATTGCTGATCGAGCTGACCGGGCACGCCGCCCCGTGCCAGACCATTGCCCACTGGTTCGTGGACCGGCGCATTGCGCGGATCAGCCCCAAGGTTCATCCGGAGGACTCGCGCTGGTACGCGCGGGTGCTGGCCGAGGGGCCGGTGGCCACCGGCGACCTGGTGCGGCCGATAGGCGGGGGCGGCCACGCGGCAGGACCGGACGAGCCCGGGTACGAGGCCTCGGTCGACCCCGAATCGGTTTAGGGAGCCGCACCCCGACGGCGTCGGACCTTCCAGATGTGCTCCATCGGCCAGCGCAGCGCCCATTCCCGATCCTCGGCGGTGCGGTAGCTGCTCACCGCATCGGGCGGCGGCCGCAGCTCGATCAGGTCCTCGATCACGAAGCCGTTGGCCCCGAAGAGCCGGATCCACTCGCCGTAAGGCAACTGGAACTCGACGTGGGTGGACTCCCCCACGTCGACGACATCGAGCCCGAAGTAGTCCAGGCTGAGCCGATCGGTCACCTGCTCGGAGTCGGGCGGCCAGCACACATCGGCGATGGGGGTGTGCATGCTGAAGGCCAACAATCCGCCGTCGCGCAGGAGTCGCGCCGCCTCGGGGACGGTGCGGCGCGGATCAGCAAAGTGCATCGCCCCGTGGTCGCAGAAGATCACGTCGAAGCTGGCGTCCGGGTACGGCACCGCCTCGGCGCTGGCGTGGATCAGCGGGAAGTCGAGCCCGGCCTCGCCCATCAACCGACGTGCGTGCTCGAGCTGGCGCTCCGAGAGATCGAGTCCCACCGGCCGTGCGCCGCGCTGCGCGAGCGCAATCGACCATTGGGCCGCCCCGCAGCCCAGTTCCAGCACGTCCTTGCCGGCGACCTCACCAAGCGCATGCAGCTCGTCCTCGGGGATCTGCCACACGCCCCACGCCGCTCCGTGGCGCGCCAGGTCGGGGCCGTGATCGGCCTGGTAGGTATCGGACAGGTCGTTCCAGAAGGCGCGGTTGGTGCGCGCGTGATCGGTCAGGCCCGGTATTCGGTCGTCCTGCCCGGTCATCCGCCGGCAAGGGCCGCGAAGGCGCTCCGGCCCGCGTACGCCGCCCGCGGTCCCAGCTCCGCCTCGATCTCGAGCAGGCGGTTGTACTTGGCGATCCGCTCGCCGCGGCTGGCGCTGCCGGTCTTGATCTGGCCCGTGCCGAGCGCCACCACCAGGTCGGCGATGGTGGTGTCCTCGGTCTCGCCTGAGCGATGGCTGATAACCGCGGTCCAGCCGGCGGCGCGCGCCATCTCGACCGCCGCCCGGGTCTCGGTCAAGGTCCCCACCTGGTTGAGTTTGACCAGGATCGCGTTGGCCGCCCGCTTCTCGATACAGCGACGCAACCGCTCGACGTTGGTGACCAGCAGGTCGTCACCCACCACTTGGAGGCCGTCACCGAGCCGAGCCGTCAACGCGGTCCAGCCGGACCAGTCGTCCTCGGCCAGGCCGTCCTCCAGGCTGATGATCGGGTAGCGATCGGTCCAGTCGGCCCACAACTCGACCATCTCGGCGGAAGTCAGGCTGCGCCCTTCGCGGGCGAGCGCGTAGCGTCCGTCTGTGTACAGCTCGGTGGCCGCCGGGTCGAGGGCCATCGCAACCTGCTCCCCGGGCTGGTAGCCCGCACGTTCGATCGCCTCCAGCACCAGTCCCGCGGCCGCCTCGTTGCTGCCCAGGCTGGGCGCGAAGCCGCCCTCGTCCCCAACGGTCGTGGCAAAACCGCGCTCGTGGAGGATGGCGCCCAGCGCGTGGAAGGTCTCGGCCGCCCAGCGCAGTCCCTCGGCGAAGGTCGTCGCCCCGAGCGGGGCAATCATGTACTCCTGGAAGTCGGTGGAATTGGTGGCGTGCCTGCCACCGTTCAGGATGTTCACCAGCGGCACCGGCAGGATGTGTGCCTCGTCCCCGCCGAGGTACCGATATAGCGGTTGCCGAGACGATGCCGCGGCGGCGTGCGCCACCGCCAGCGAAACGCCCAGCAGCGCGTTGGCCCCCAGGCGCCCCTTGTTGGGCGTGCCGTCCTGGTCGATCAGCCAGCTGTCGATGCCCGGCTGGTCGGACGCGTCGCGACCCTCCAGCCCGGGGCCCAGCAACTCGTTCACGTTGCGCACAGCGGTCAGCACCCCCTTGCCGCCGTAGCGGCGCGGGTCGCCGTCGCGCAGCTCCACCGCCTCATGCGCCCCGGTCGAGGCGCCCGAGGGGACCATGGCGCTCCCCTCCGACCCGTCTGCCAGCGTCACCCGCACGGCAACGGTGGGATTGCCGCGCGAGTCGAGCACCTCGCGGGCGACGACGCCCGCGATGGCCGTCCCACCGCTCACCGAGGTCACGCCCGGTCGGGGAGGGCGGCCACGCCGGGGAGCACCTTGCCCTCCAGGAACTCGAGGGCGGCGCCGCCGCCGGTCGAGACGTGAGTCATCCGGTTGGCCAGGTGAAGCTGATCCACCGCCGCCACCGAGTCGCCGCCGCCCACCACGGTGGTGGCACCCGCGTTGGTCATGGTGGCGAGTGCGGTGGCGATGGCGGCGGTGCCCTCGGCGAAGGGCGCGATCTCGAAGACCCCCATCGGGCCATTCCAGAAGATGGTGCGTGCCTTGGCCAGATGCGCCACGTAGGTCGCCACCGTGGCCGGGCCGATGTCCACCATCATCCAGTCCTTGGGCACCTGCTCGACCGGCACGACCCTGCGCTGCGAGCGGTGGTGGAGCTGGGCGGCGACCAGGGCATCGGTCGGCAGCATCAGGCGCACGCGCTTGCGGCGGGCCTCGGCCAGGATCTCGCGTGCGTTCTCGAGCTGGTCGGGCTCGACCAGGCTCTTGCCCATGTTCAGTCCCTTTGCGGCGAGAAAGGTGTTGGCCATGCCGCCACCGACCAGGACCGCCTGGCATCGAGACAGGAGCACGCCCAGGACCTCGAGCTTTCCGGAGACCTTGGCCCCGCCGATGATGGCGTGGAACGGCTTGGGCGGACGCTCCAGGAGCCGGGACATGGCCTCGACCTCCTGCTCCAGCAGGAGGCCGGCCACGCTGGGCAGGAAGTGGGTGATCCCCTCGGTCGAGGCGTGCGCCCGATGCGCGGAGCCAAAGGCGTCGTTGACGTACAGGTCGGCCATGGAAGCCAACGCCTTGGCGAACTTGGGATCGTTGGTCTCCTCTTCCCCGTGGAAGCGCAGGTTCTCCAGCACCAGCATGTCGCCGGGCCGAAGCTTGTCGACCGCCACCTGCACGCCGGGACCGAGCGCGTCGCCGGTCATCCGCACCGGGCGGCGCAGGAGCTGGGAGATCCGATCTGCCACCGGCTTGAGGCGCAGCGCGTCGTTGACCTTGCCCTTGGGGCGTCCCAGGTGGCTGGCCAGGATCACGCTGGCGCCGTGGTCGAGCAGGTAGACGAGGGTCGGCAGGCTGGCCCGGATCCGGGTGTCATCGGTGATCCGGCCGTCGTCGAGGGGGACGTTGAGGTCGGCCCGCAGGAAGACGCGCTTCCCTCGGACGTCCACGTCCCGGACCGAAACCTTGTTCATGAGCGGATCACAGTCGCGCCGCGATGTGGTTCGCCAGGTCGGCGACCCGGCACGAGTAGCCCCACTCGTTGTCGTACCACGCGATCACCTTGAGCAGGTTGTCGCCGGTCACGATGGTCGAGGCCGCGTCCACGATGCTCGAGCGGTCGTCGCCGCGGAAGTCGCTGGAGACCAGCTCCTCCTCGGTATAGCCGAGCAGCCCGCGCATCGGACCGTCGGCAGCGGCGCGCAGGGCGGCGTTGGCGCTCTCGACGGTCACCGGACGGCTGGTGATCGCGACGAAGTCGATGACGCTGACCGTGGCGGTCGGCACGCGCAGGGCGAAGCCGTCGAAGCGTCCCTGCAGCCCGGGGATCACCAGGGCCAGCGCGCGTGCCGCGCCGGTGGTGGTGGGGATGATGTTCTGCCCCGCCGACCGGGCCCGGCGCAGGTCCTTGTGGTACACGTCCAGCACGTTCTGATCGTTGGTGTACGAGTGGACCGTGGTCATCAGTCCGCGCTCGATCCCGAACGCGTCCCAGATGACCTTGGCCGGCAGCGCCAGTCCATTCGTGGTGCACGACGCGTTGCTGATGACATGGTGGCGCTCCGGGTCGTACGCGGCATCGTTCACGCCCAGCACCAGGGTCACGTCCTCGTTCCTGGCCGGGGCGGTGATGATCACCTTGCGCGCCCCCGCCTCGCGGTGGGCGGCCGCCTTGAGCGCATCGGTAAAGACGCCGGTCGACTCGATCACGATCTCGACGCCGAGTGCCTTCCACGGCAGTGCGGCCGGATCCTTCTCGCTGAAGGCGCGAATCACTCGACCATCGACCGTGATCTGGCCCTCGCCCGCGCTCACCTCGCCCGCGAATCGGCCGTAGGTGGAGTCGTACTTGAACAGGTGGGCGTTGGTGGCCGTGGGCGCCAGGTCGTTGATGGCCACGACTTCGAGGGCCGGGTGGCGCTCCAGGATGGCCTTCAGGCTCTGGCGCCCGATCCGCCCGAAGCCGTTGATACCGATACGGGTCACGCTCGCTCCTTGCGATAGACGGGGTCGTTCAATCGCTGGTTCACGATCGACAGCCAGCCGATGAGTGAGACGTCGTCGGCATGCTGGGCCATCTCGACCCGCACCCGGGCGGCCGGGATCGCGAACGCGCGGCGGTCGATCTGCTCGCGGACCGCGCCACGCAATTCCGGGCGGCGCAGGGCGATGCTGCCGCCGAGCACGATCACCTCGGGATTCAGGACGTTGACGAGTCCGGCACACATGGCACCGATGGCGACCCAGGCCCGGGTCAGGACCGATGCACAGGCCGCGTCGCCGCCGTCGGCAGCGCGTGCCACCAACTCGGCGTCCACCGCTACGGCGTCGTTGGCCAGGGCGGCGAGGCCTGGCGATCCGCCGCTAGCCAGCAGGGCGCGTCCCTCGCGAGCGATGGCTGCCCCGGAGCCGAGCGCCTCGGCGTGGCCGGGCATCCCGTCACCGCACAGGGGACCGTCCAGTTCCACGGTCAGGTGGCCGATCTCGCCGGCCGTGCCATCCCGGCCGATCAGCGGCCGTCCGCCAAGCACGATTCCGCCGCCGATCCCGGTCGAGACGGTGACGTATACCGCGTCATCGCTGCCTCGCGCCGCGCCGTGCTGCCACTCCGCCATGATCGCGACGTTCGTGTCCCGCTCCAGGAAGGTGGGGAGCCCGGTGGCATCGGCCACGCTCTTGCCAAGTGCCACGTCGTGCCAGCCCGGCAGGTTGGGCGGCGACAGGACAACGCCGCGTCGAGCGTCGAGCGGCCCGGGTGCGGAGATCCCGATGGCGACGGGTCGGACGACGCCCTCGTGCTTCGCGTCGGCGAGAACCTCGGCCGCGATTCGGCAGATCCTGTCCACCACGGCGGCGGGTCCATCTGGCGCTCCGGTCGCCACCGAGCGGCGATGGGAGATGTTCAGGTCGGGCGCGATGATGGCAGCCCGGATCTGGGTACCACCCAGGTCGATTGCCAGGATCGGCAGGGTCGACCGGGCAGCTGCCTCATCCACGATCGGTCAATTCTACCGCCGCCGAATGCAGACGGCCGTCCGGCACGCCCCGGCGTGGGTAGCCGGGACGCGGTTCGGACGGCCGCGGATGCGCGATGGGCGCCGAAAGGCGCCCGGTCAGGACAGAACGGTCAGGCGCCGATCCGGAAGACCTTGGTGCCGCACTTGGGGCAGGTGCCCTGCCAAGCGGGCTTGCCATTCTTCATCGTGATCTTGGTCGCGCCCTTCATTTCGACCTTTTCCTTGTCCTTGACGCAATAGGCCATAGTCGCCATCAGTACAACGTCCTCCTTCAATTCGGCGCAGGCGCCGGTTTCCGGTCCTGGCTGCCACCCATCTCGCACATCATGGCTGAGTTCGAGCGTGGGCATCGCCAGTTGTCGCGCGGTCGATCTCCCAGAGCAGGTGCAGGCCGGCCAGTCCGGCATCGATGCATCGACCCTCCGCGGCCTCCTTCGCCGCGCCTTCGAGGAAGGTGCCATCCACCCGCTGCGCGTATGCCGCGCAGATGGTGCCAGCCCGCAGCCCCGCGAGACCCGCCAGCACGAAGAGCGCCGACGATTCCATCTCGAGGTTCGCGACACGCTGGCGCCGCAGCTCCTCCGCGAGCGCAGGATAGCGAACCGGGAGCGTGCGCATCGCCCGTCCCTGCGGAGCGTAGAAGCCACTTGCAGTTGCGGTGAGTCCAACGTGATACCGATACCCGAGCCGCCGGCACGCCTCTTCGAGGGCTGAGACGACGTGACGGTCGGCGATGGCGGGGTAGCCGGGGTGCACGTAGAAGTCGGTGGTGTTCTCCAGGCGGACCGCCCCGATGCTGATCACCAGGTCGCCCATCGCGATCTCCGGCTGGAGCGCGCCCGATGAGCCGACCCGGATGAAGGTGGGCGCATCGGTGATCTCCAACACCTCGGCCAGCACGATCTCGACGTTGTCGGTGCCAATCCCGGTGGAGATCACCGAGAGGCGCATCCCGCGGTAGGTGCCGGTGGCGGTGTTGAACTCCCGGTTGCTGCGCTCGAGCTCGACCGAGTCGAATTGTGACGCCACCTTGGACACCCGGCCGGGGTCGCCGACCAGCAGGACCCACTCCGCCAGCTCGCCGCGTTCGAGGGCGATGTGGTACTCGCGTCCCCCGGTGCGTGGCGCGTCTGCGTCTGTGAGGTCGGACACGGTCGTCGGCGACTCCTGCCTGCGAGCGTCGAGGGCTCGGATCGGCCGGAGTATAGCGCCGGGGTGCGGAGGCACTCCACGCTCCGACGCGGTCGCGGGCTCACGTGCCGGACGCCTGGCGGCTGGCCCAGGCCCGCCACGCCGCCGTCCCGAGGCTCACCCCGAAACCGATCACCAGCGCGACCAGTCCCGGCAGGTCGGTTGACCGGTCGCCGAGATCCGCCTGGCTGAGGGTCATGAGGCTGGGCTGCGGGTCCGGTCGGGGTGTATCGGTGGGGACGGCCAGGACCAGGGCTGGCTGGACGAGGTGCGCACCGGGCATCGGGCCAGGCGACGCGAAGGCCACTGCCTGCGAGCCCACCGGGTCCACCGCGCTGGCGGTCGGCGGCGCGCTGGCCGTGGATCCGGCCAGGATCACCAGGTCGGCCGTCGAGCGCGGCCAGAGCCGATACCCACGATCAGGCTCGCGCCCGGTCGTCTCCTGCCCCAACACGCCCGTCATTTCGACCCAGGTGCCTCGCGGCGGCACTCGGCCGGAAAGGGCCGAGTCGGGGAGGACGACCACCCGCAGGCTACCCGACCCGTCGTCAAGGTTGAACCAGGTCGACCCGCCGGAGGTCCGCTGGGGCGTGCTCGCCACTTCGCCCCTGACCACTAGCAGATGGGCTTCGTATGCCTCGCCGGCAGCGCCTGTCGCCCGGCGCTCCGGGGTCGGTTGGGGCTGGCTGCCCAGGCGCAGGGCCGGGACTGAGACGCGGAGCGTCAGCATCCCCGCGCGGGTAGAGCGCGTGCCGGCCAACTCGACCAGCTCACCCAAGGCCAGGCTGCCGGCCGCGTCGCCGAGGCGGACAAGGATCGCCCCGCTGGCGTCCTGCACCACCGCGCTGCCGTCATCGATCAGTCCCGATGGCGCCGTCACGACTCCCCGGATCCGAAGCCGGGCCCCGGTGGCGGTGGCGCGCGCCTCCGCGATGCTGACCAGGGGAGCGGCCGTGGCGCTCGGGCCGGTCGTCGGCGAGGCTGTCGCGCTCGTCGAGGGAGATGGGCTCGGGGTTGGCTCGGGCGTGGGCTCGGCGGTCGGCGTGGGCTCGGCGGTCGGCGTGGGTGGCGGGTCGAAACCGAGCAGGTCGCTGGCATCGCGCGGCTGGACCCGGTATCCGGTCACGCCGCTTCCGCTCGAATCGCGCTGACCGACCACTCCGATAAGCCGCAGGCTGGCTCCTGCAACCCAGCCATCGGTGCCGATACCGGTCGCGGTGTGGACCAGCACCCGGACCGCCCCGCTGCCGTCGTCGAGGTCGAAGGCAAGGCCGCTGGCCAGCGTGGTCGGCGAACCGACGAGGATCCCGCTGACCACGACCAGGCGCCCCTCGACCAATTCGTTGACGGCACCGCTGGTGGCGATCATGGCCGGCGGCTCGGCCGAGGTGCCGATCACCGCGATCCCGCTCGCCTGAGCACGGACCGTGCGCTGCGCATATCGGTCATCGACCACGCCCTGGACCAGGAGCAGCTGCCCTCGCCCGAATGCGCCATCGGTTACCAGGACGGCAATCCCGCCGGTGTCGTCGGCGACGTACCCGCCGCCGTCGGCGAAGTCGGAGTCGGTCAGTGCCACGCCAATCAGCGTGACCGACGCTCCGTCCGGCAGGGCACGCGCGTCAGCGATGGAGATGGGCGCCGGCGTCGCTTCCGGCGTTGGGTCGGTGGTTGGCTCGGGCGTCGGCTCCGGCGACGGCGTGGCTGAGGCGCTGTCGCTGGCCGATTCGGTCGGCGACGGCGTGTCGGTGACGAAGGGCGTCTCGGTCGGGGTTGTCGACGGAGTCTGGGAGGGAGTTGACGACGCGGTCTCCTGAGGCGTGTCACTCGGCGCCGGGGATGGCGAAACGATCGGGATCGGCGCCGAGCCGAGGTTCTGTGGATCTGGCGACAGCGACACGATGAAGTCAAGCGCGTTCTGATCGGTGTCCCGGCCCGATCCGCCGGCCCCGCCGGGGAGTCGCTCGAGGCTCTGCCCGGCCGCCGGGGCGGGTGCGGACGTCCCCTCCAGCCAGGTGCTTGCCGCGGCCCCCCATCCCACGGCGTCGATCGGGGTCCCGGCGCCGATCAGGCGCAGCGCGACGCTGCCGCCAGTGGCCGCCAGTCCATTGGCGTAGGTCTGATCGGCGATGCCGGAGAGGATGCCGGCGCTGTTGGCAATCAACAGATGCTGCCCAGGGCCGAGCGGCGCGGCGCCTGACGCCCAACTCGCCTTGCGCGTAACGGTCGCGCCGGTCGCGGTGACGTACACCACCTCCAGGCCTTCCAGCGCGAGGTCGGCAGCGGTCGGGTTGTAGAGCTCGATGAACTCGTCCGACGCGCTGGTCCCCCCGGTCATGACCTCGCTCACGACCAGGTGGGACGGTGCCAGCAACTCGGTCGGCGAGGCGACCGATGTCGACCCATCCGTCCCAGGCTCGGGAACGGCAACGGCCTGTCCCAGGCTGGCGAGCAGAACGACGCTGGCCGCAACGCCGGCAAGCAGGCGTCGGCGCGAGAGCGGCTGAATGGTGGCTATGGTCACGGGGCACCTCGCTGCTGGAGGCGCGCAGGTCCGGCGAAGCATCCCGGAGTGGCCTTACTGCTGCGTTTCTCCGGACTTACCGGGCCGCCGCTACAATCGCCGCCCCATGCCACGCAGCAGTCGAGCCCAGATCGAGTCGCGCGCCGCCGCGCGCCGCCGTTCGCGCCTGGCTGCGCGTGGCGACTTCCTCGAGGAGGACGGCGGCGCCGAGGAGGGCACAGCCGACGCGGCACCCGCGCGTCGGGCTCCCGGGGGCTTGCTGGCCAGCCTCTTCCCGGTTGCCCCGCCCCTGCGTGGCAAGCCGGACCCACTGGCCGGCTTCACCTATCGGGGCCCCCGGCTGGTCAGCGGCTGGGTGCTGACCGGCTGGCTGCTGGCCCGCTCGCCGCGCGCCTGGCTGGGGATGGGCGCCCTGTGGCTGGTGGCGCGGCTGGTGACGTGGGTCGATCAATTCGACGGCCAGATCGGCACCGAGGGCATGATCGGCTCGTTCGTCGGTTTCGGCGCATTGATCGCGGCGGGCTGGATCGGGTGGCGCCGACCGTGGCTGTATGGCCTGTTCGCATCGGTTGTCGGCGTGCTCGGTTACGCGCTGGTCGTCACCCTGCTCGTCGTCCAGCAGCCGGATGCGGCGGCATACGGCGGATCATGGTTCGCCGCGGCCCTGGCCCAGGATGGGTTCCAGGTCCTGTTCGGCGCCCTGGGCGGTTGGTACGGCGGCTACTTCCGGCGCCGGGTCGCCGCCCCCGTCCCCCAGCGGAGCAAGCGAAAGGCCTGACCTCGGCCTGCCGCCCTACTGGCGGTGCGCGGCCGCCGCGGCCTCAGCCAGAGACGACGCTTCGGCGTAGGTCCGCGCCAGCCCCAGCACCTCGCCGGTGGACCGCATCTCCGGGCCGAGTGCGCGGTCCACCCCCGGCAGCCGCCAGAGCGAGTCGATCGGGGTCTTGACCGCCACCAGCGGCCCGTCCGGCGCAAGGCCGGGAGCCCAGTCGACCTCGGCCAGCGTGGCGCCCAGCGCGCAGCGGACCGCGGCGGCCACCACGTCACGACCGAGCGCCTTGGCCACGATCGGGAGGGTGCGACTGGCCCGCGGATTGGCCTCGATCACCACCACTCGCTCGCCGGCGACGATCATCTGCACGTTCAGGACCCCCCGGATCCCCAGCCCCAAGGCGATCCGCCCGGCGGCCTCGGCGGCGCGTTCCTGGACCGGGCGACCAAGCTGCTGGGGCGGAATGACGGCGACCGAATCACCGGAGTGGACCCCCGGCGGATCGAGCTGCTCCACGATCCCCGGCACGCACCAGTCCCGCCCGTCGCTGATGGCATCGACATCCAGTTCCACCCCGTCCACCAGTTCGTCCACCCGCAGCGGCCAGCCGATCTCGGTCCGCAGCAGCGTGGCAAGGTCCTCCTCATCGCGCAGCACCGCAATCCCCCGCCCACCGATCACCCAGGACGGCCGCACGATCATCGGCCACCCCATCTCGCCGACCGCGGCGCGCAACGCACCCTCATCCGCGGCCAGCACCCCGCGCGGCCCCTCCAGGCCAAGCGCGGTGAGCAGGTTCGCGAAGCGTTCGCGGTCCTCGGTCGTCTCGATCGCCTCGGCGGTCAGCCCCGCGATCGGGACATCGGCGTAGGCCAGGTCCTTGGCCAGGTCGATCGCGGTCTGGCCACCGAAGGTCAGCAGGACGTGCGGCGGCTCGCCGGTCAGCGCCCGCTCGTGGTCGATCACGTCCAGCACCCCCTCGGTGTCGAGCGGCTCGAAGTAGAGGCGGCTGCATGCGTCGTAGTCGGTCGAGACGGTCTCAGGGTTGTTGTTGATCACCACCGCGTCGAAGCCCATCTCACGGATCGCCCAGGCGGCCCGCACGCTGCAGTAGTCGAACTCGATCCCCTGACCGATCCGGATCGGGCCTGACCCGACCACGATCACGCTGCGCCGATCCGACGGCGCCGGCACCTCGGCCGAGGCATACGCCGAGTAGAAGTAGGGCGTCTCGGCCGGGAACTCACCGGCGCAGGTGTCCACCCGCCGATAGGCCGGCGCGATCCCGGCCCGTGCCCGCGCACGCCGGACCGCCACTGCCGGCACGCCCGAGAGCGAGGCGATCTCCGCGTCGCCGAAGCCGGCGCGCTTGGCGTCGGCCAGCGGGGCGTCGACCACGCCACGCTCGGCCATCACCAACTCGGCGAGGCGCTCACTGAACCACGGCGCGATCCCGGTCGCGCGGCTCAGCGCCGCCGCGTCGGCATGGCCGTGGCGCAGGAGCGCCACCATCCGCCACAGCCTCGTATCGGTGGGGGCCAGGAAGGCCTCGAGGTCCTCCGGCGCGTGATCGCCCAACCCCCAGGCGGGGTCCTCCCACAGCCAGCCGCGGCCGCGCGGCTCCAGCGAACGAAGCGCCTTGAGCAGCGCCGGCCCGAATTCGGGTGCGATGGCCATCGCCTCGCCGGTCGCCTTCATCTGGATCCCCAGCGAGCGGTCGGCGAGCGGGAACTTGTCGAACGGCCAGCGCGGGAGCTTGACCACGACGTAATCGACCGCTGGCTCGAATGCGGCGGATCCAATCCCGGTGGCCGGGTTGGGCAACTCGTCCAGGCGCTTGCCGAGGGCCACCAGCGCGGCGACCCGCGCGATCGGGTAGCCGGTCGCCTTGGACGCCAGGGCCGACGAGCGGCTGACCCGGGGATTGACCTCGATCACGCAGTAGTCCCCGCCATCGGGCCGCACCGCCAGTTGGACGTTGCAGCCGCCCTCCAGGCGCAGCGCACGCACGATCCGCAGCGCGCAGCGTCGCAGGCGCTGGACCAGCGGATCGGGCAGGGTCTGGATCGGGGCGACCACGATCGAGTCGCCGGTGTGGACCCCCATCGGGTCCAGGTTTTCCATGCCGCAGATCGCAATCGCGGTGTCAGCCGCATCGCGCAGGACCTCGAACTCGACCTCGTACCAGCCGATCAGCGAGCGCTCGACCAGCACCTGGCCGATGGGGCTGGCCGCCAGCCCGGCCGCGATCCGTTCGGTCGCCTCCGCGGTCGTATGGGCGAATCCGCCCCCGCCCCCGCCAAGGGTGAAAGCCGGCCGGATGACCACCGGCGCATGCAGCGCCTCGAAGAAGCGCAGTCCATCAGCGACCGATTCCACCACTGCACTCTCCGGCACCGGCTCGCCGATCCCGGTCACCAGGTCGCGGAAGCCGCCCCGATCCTCCGCGGCACGGACCGCGCTGAGGGGGGTGCCCAGGACCCGCACCCCGTACCGGGACAGCACGCCCGCGTCATCGAGCGCTACCGCCAGGTTCAACCCGGTCTGGCCGCCCAGGGTCGGGAGCAGCGCGTCGGGGCGATGCTCGGCAATGACCGCCGTCAGGTGCTCCACCGTCAGGGGCCCGATCACCACCGTGCCGCCGACGTCCGGATCGGTCATCACGGTCGCAGGGTTCGAGTTGACCAGCACCGTCTCGACCCCCTCGCCGCGCAGCGCCAGGCAGGCCTGCACCCCGGCGTAGTCGAACTCGGCCGCCTGGCCGATGACGATCGGTCCCGAACCGATGACCAGCACCTTGCGCGGGAGCGTCACCTGGTTGCCCGCTCGAGCGCCAGGTCGAAGACGCGCGACGCGTCGGTTGGTCCCGGCGCACCCTCCGGATGGAACTGCACCGATGCGATCCGCCCCGAGGCGTGGATCAGCCCCTCCACCGTCCCGTCGTTGAGGTCGCGATGGCTGACCGCGTAGCCGGCTGCGGCCAGGGCGGGACCGTCGCAGACCTCGACCTCGTGGTTGTGGGCCCCGATGTCCACTCGGCCGGTTGCCGATTCGATGACCGCGTGGTTTCCCCCGTGGTGCCCCACCCCCAGCCGCCTGGTCTGCGCCCCGGCCGCCAGGGCGAGGAGCTGGTGACCCAGGCACACCCCCAGGATAGGTGGCCCGCCGGCGATCGCGGAGCGTGCCAACTCCCCGACGGTGCCGATCTGCTCTGCCATCCGTGACGGGTCGCCGGGACCCGGCGAGAGGACAACCAGGTCGGGGTCAAGGGCGGTGACCTGGGGCGAAGTGGAGTCGTGCGGCAGGACCGTGAGGTCCAGGCCGCGCTCGGTGAGGGCGCGCAGCAGCGCCCGCTTGACGCCGTAATCGATCAACACGCCCCTCGCCCGCCGTTGCCCGGAGGCCGGAACGCGGTACGGTTGTCGGGTCGAAACTGCAGCCACGTGGTCGACCGCTTCCCAGCGGGGCGAAGCCAGTGCGTAGCTCACCGCATCGGCGTCGCCGAGCTCTGCGGCGCGAATCACGCCGCGGCGGCCTGCGCCACGGCGCAGCTCCAGGGTCATGGCCCGCGTATCGATCCCCTCCAGGATAGGGATACCGGCTCCAGCGGCCAACTCTTCGAGCGAGAAGCCAGGGCCCGACGGCGGCGTGACCAGCCGGGTCACGATCAGCGCCCGGGCATGGACCCGGTCTGACTCGAGCTCATCGCCGATGAGCCGGTAGTTGCCGGCCATCGGGTGAGTCAGGACCACGATCTGCCCGGCGAAGGAAGGATCGGTCAGGATCTCGCCCCAGCCGGTCGCGGCAGTGGTGAAGATCAGCTCGCCCTCGGCGGAGGCCACCGCGCCGCGCAGGCGACCTCGGACGACCGTGCCTCCCTCGAGTGCGAGCAGCCCCGAATATGAAAACGACGCCGGCCGCGGGTCTGCGGCGGGCGTCTCGACCTCGGTTCGGGGCAGGGTCTGCATCTGGCGCTCCTTGCCGGCCTCACCGGGACGGCGTTAAAGGACTCGCCCCGCAGTGTATCCGAGGAGGCGTGGCTCCTGTGACCGATGCGGCGCGCTACCATCGGCCGAACAGGCATGTACAGGAGGTCCCGAGCAGCCCGATGACCGTCTCGCCCACCACCCTCACCCTCGCCGATGTCGTCCTGCCGTGGCGCACCGCGCCTCGCGCCGAGGGCGCGATCCGTGCCGCCGCGCTGGTCCTGGGTGGCGCCGCGCTCACCGCGGCCTCCGCCCAGATCGTGTGGTTCGCCCCGTGGAACCCGGCCGTGCCCTACACCTTCCAGACCGCTGCCGTGCTGCTGGTCGGGACAGCGCTTGGATGGCGCCTGGGCGTGGCCTCGATGGCCGTGTACCTGGCGGCCGGAGCCGCTGGACTGGGAGTCTTTGCCGACGGATCGTCGGGCCTGGCGCCGGATGGGGCATTGCGCGCCAGCGTCGGCTACCTGGGTGGATTCATCCTTGCCGCCGGCCTGGTGGGCTGGCTGGCCGAGCGCGGCTGGGACCGATCAGCGCTGCGCACGATGGGGCTGATGGTGCTCGGCAACCTCGTGATCTACGCGGTTGGCGTGCCGGTCCTGATGGTCGTCCTACAGATCGATCTGGGCAGCGCCATCCGGTGGGGCGCGATCGACTTCGCCGCTTGGGACGCGATGAAGATCGCCGCCGCGGCGGGGCTCCTGCCCCTGGCCTGGCGACTGGTCGGCAACCGGGGAGCGGCGCGCTGAGCTCCTCCACCCCCGTCGCCCATCCGCACGATGACGAGGCCGCTCGCGCCGGGCTGAGCGTCGGCGAATTCGACCGCGACTGGGTCGGCCGACACCTCGCCGAGGAGCGCCGCGGCGCGCGCCTGCTGGGCGACATCCGCGAGGCGATCTTCGGTGCCCAGGACGGGCTGGTCAGCACCCTGGCCGTGGTCAGCACCGTGGCCGGCGCTTCGGCCGACCGGTTCACGGTCCTGGTGGCGGCGATCGCCGCCGGGCTGGCAGGGGTCTTCAGCATGGCCGCCGGCGAGTTCATGAGCAGCCGCAGCCAACGCGAGATCTTCGATGCCCAGATCCGTGACGAGCGGACGGAGGTCCTCGAGCGACCCGGTGAGGCGGAGGCCGAGGTGGCCTACATGTTCGAGGAGGACGGGCTGCCCCCCGCGGAGGCGGCAGCGGTGGCCGCGACCGTTGCCTCCCACCCCGATGTGCTGCTCAAGACCATGGTCGAGAAGGAGCTGGGTCTGGCCGGCGAGCACCAGGAGGGGTCGCCGCTGCAGGGAGCCCTGATCATGGGGGCCGCCTTCGGGTTCGGTGCCGCCGTGCCGATCATCGGCTACCTGGCCTTGCCCGCCGAACTGGGCGTCTGGGGTGCCGGGTTTGCGACGGCCGGCGTGCTCTTCGCCATCGGGGCGCTCAAGGCGCGCTGGACCCGCCGATCCTGGCTGCGCTCCGGCGCCGAGATCCTGCTGATCGGGACCGTCGCCGGCGCGGTTGGCTACCTCTTCGGCACGCTCCTGCCGGCGCTGCTGGGGTTCACCATCCCGGCCGCCTGATCAGTTGATGTACAGCGTCCCAGTCATCCCGTAGGCCTCATGGCGCGGCAAGTGACAGATGTACTGCCACTCCGCTTGGGCCTCGAAGGTGATGGTCGCCTCCACCGTCGAGAGCGCCGGAACCGAGACCTCGTTGGCATGGACGCCGTGGTGCGCTTCGGTGCCGGTCCGATGCCGCTCGTGGAACGCGTCATCCCCGAGCAGCCACTCGTGATCGATCGGATCTTGGTTGACGAACACGAAGGTGACCGGCACCCCGATCGGCACGCTCAGTTGAGCCGGATCGAAACGCGAGTAATGGATCGTGATCTCGATCCGCTGCGGTCCCGGCGGGCTGCCACAGCCGGCCAGGGCGGCGGCCAGCAGGACGGTGGCCGCGGCTAGCCTGGCGCCCATCGGGGAGGTCTAGGCTCCCAGCGGCGGAGTACGAAGCCCGTCCCGGCGACGCAGCCCGACGACCGCGAGTGCCAGGAGCGGCAGGCCGACGAGCAACACCCAGGCGGTGCTCTCCGGGACGAGATTGCCGAGGATGCCGGTCGGCTGGAAGCCAGCGTCGACGAGGGATGGCGCGCGACGTCCGCTGGCGTCGATCGCCAGGTCGAAGGTCAGGTCGCCGGCCACGGTGTTGACGCGCACCTTGGTCAGCCAGCCCTGCTCGGGAATCCAGCCCATTCCGTCGTCGGAGCGCAGGTCGTCCAGCAACTGGACCGATGCCGCGCCGCTGTGCGCCAGTTCCAGGCCGTTCGCTCCGAACAGGGCACCGGGTGCGGGCAGCATCGCCGGACGACGGTCGGTCAGCAGGTAGACATCGGCTTCAACCGGCTCGGACGCGGCCTTGCCCAGGCCCAGGATGCGGAGCGGGACCCACGGATTGTCGGTCGGGATGGTCAGGTGGATGGGGGTCCCATCACCGATGGACTGGCCTCGCTCCGCGGCCGCGTCGGCGTCGAAGACGGCGGCCATGAAGATCGGCGAGCGATCGGCGTAGAAGTCCAGGACCTCGGGCGCGTCGGGTGGGAGGCGGAATCCGTGTTCGGTGGCCCATGCGCCGACCGAGGCGCCGCCGCCACGCAGGATGGTGATGTCGAGTGCATCGATCCGGACTTCGAGCAGCACCTCGGCGTCACGCGACGCTCCGGCCGCGGCCTCGCCGAAGAATTGGAGTTGTGGCTCGGTCTCGAGCACCAGGCGCTGGAGGGTCCAGTCGCCGCCGCGCTCGACCTTGGTCGG
>JBKJYH010000098.1:0-18988 GCA_046715765.1 Candidatus Limnocylindria bacterium | reverse complement strand
CGATCCAGTCCGGCAGTTCGGCGAAATCGACCTGCTCGCGGTTCTCGCACTCGAAGCGAGCCAGCAGGGTCCGGCCGGTGCGGTCGTAGACGTAGGTCGAGGCGGGCAGCTCGATCCCATCCAGCAGGCGCGGGTCAGGCAGGCCGGTTGCGAAATACTGGTACGCGGTCAGGATCCCCGCGGCCGTGCCGGCCACGCTTCCAGCCACGAACAGGCTGAAGACGGCCGCGGTGACGGCGAGGAAGGTGACCAGTCCGCGACGCGAATTGCCGCGGCGAGTGGTGCGGCGCGTCAGCAATCGATGGCGACGCCGCTGCATTGCCGGGTGCATCGCGGGTTACGGTAGCGTAAGGCGTCGGATCGGTCGAATTCGGCCCGGTTGGAGGCGTCAGTGGAGGCGGGCGACCGCGCTCAGCGCCTCACCCAGGATCGCCGGGTCTCGGACCAGGGTGATGACCGTGCCGATCACCAGGAACGGACCAAACGGGATGTAGCTCTTCATCCCCACCCGTCGGCTGACCAACAGGACGACGCTGGTCAGGGCTGCCAAGAGTGCCGCAACCAAGAGCGCGCCCACGACCCCGGTCCAGCCCAGCATCAGGCCGAGCGGCGCCACCAGATACAGGTCCCCGCGCGCGACGCCGCCGCGCACCAGGAGCCCCACCCCGCCGAGGAACCCGACCCCGATCGCAGCCCCGAGCACCGCTTCCAGGAGCGGCACGCCCGGGTTGACCAGCGCGAAGAGCGCGGCCAGGCCGATGAGGGGGTCGAGCGCCAGGTGCGGCAGCCGGCGCTGCTCCAGGTCGGTGGCAGTCAGCACCACCAGCAGCGCCAACAGCCCAAGGTAGGCCGCCGTCGCCCACGGGGGGAGGGTCGAGCGCCAGACGATGGCTGCGGCGGCGGCGGCACCGCCGAGCCCGAGAACGAAGGTGCGCCAGCCAACCCCCCGGCGCGACGCCTCATCGGCCGGCCAGACCGCGGCCAGCCGCTCAGCCGCTCCGCCCAGCACCGCGAAGAGCGCGCCAACCAGCAGCGGCAGGCCGCTCACCGGCTAGCCGCCTGCCCCGAAGTCCAGGGCCAACCGGGTCAGGGTCGTCACCGCGGTGCCCAAGGCGCCCTTCGGGTTGTGGGATCGGTCGGCAGTCAGGTAGGCAGTGCCGGCGATGTCGAGGTGGACCCACGGCACGCTGGCAAACTCCGACAGGAAGACCGCGCTCTTGATCAACGAGCCCTCGCGGGTGTGGGAGTTGACCAGGTCGGCAAAGTGCGACTCCAGGAAGGTGCGGTACTCGATCGCCAACGGCATCTCCCAGATCCACTCTCCGGTGGCATCGGCGGCGCGCTGGACTTCGGCTCCCCATTCGCGCGGCCTGGCGAAGTAGGCGCTGATCATCTCGCCGAAGGCACTCGCCGCCACGCCGGTGAGGGTCGCCACGTCCACCATGTGGGTGGCGCCCTGCTGCTCGGCCCAGCACATCGCGTCGGCCAGGATCAGGCGACCCTCCGCATCGGTGTTGGTGACCTCGATGGTCTTGCCGTTCATGGCCTTGACCACGTCGCCGGGGCGCTGGGCGTTACCGCCGGGCATGTTCTCCACCATCGGCGCCACCGCCATCAGGGGCGTCTCGGGCGCGATCCGGGCGACGGTCCGGGCAGCGGCGATCACCGCGGCCGCGCCGGACTTGTCGTGCTTCATCTCCTCCATCCGCTCCGGCGGCTTGAGGCTGATCCCGCCCGAATCGAAGCACACGCCCTTGCCCACGATCGCCAGCCGGCGGTCGCCGCCGCGCGCCCATCCCGGCAGCTTGATCGCGATCAGTCGCGGCTCGTGGGTTGCCCCCTGCCCGACGCCCAACAGCGCGCCCATCCCGAGGACACGCATCTGCTCGGGTCCGAGGATCTCGACCGAGCAGCCGTCGGCGACCAGTTCGAGCGCGACCTGGGCCATCTTTTCGGGGTACAGGTCGTTGCTGGCCCGATTCGCGAGGGTCCGTCCGAATTCGACGCCCTCCGCGTACAACCGCCCGCGGTCGATGGCCGCCTGGTCAGGCGCACCCTCACCGATCAGGACCAGGTCCTCTATCGACCGCAGCAGGGCCGGCGTATCCCGGACCCGACCGTAGTAGGTGTGGGGTCGGTAGGTGCCCTGGACCGCGCCGACGACCGCGGCCTCGAATCCATCCGCCACCTCGCCGTCGCGCAGCCAGATGGCCATCCGCCGAGCACCGCGGCCCTGCAGCCGCTTGGTGGCCATGGCGGCCATCCGCCGGGCACGCCACGCGCCGCGCCCGCGACGCGCGCCGTTGAGCAGCAGGACCTTCCCCACTGGCAGGTCTCCCCCGTCGAGCAACGCGGTGTAGTGCTCACTGAGCTCGAACTCGCCCCAGTCGATGGCTCGAGAAATGACCCCGCCGGATGCGGCGTCCAGCTCGGCCAGGTCACCGCTGATCTCGCGGTCCTCCTTGTAGATGGGGACCGCCAGGACGTCGGCCTGGACCGACGCCGGATTGGCGCGCTCCGCGCTGACGCGCATGCCGTACCTCCTGTCTCGAACCCGGTCCGGACCTGAGCCTAACCGGCGAGCGAGTATAGAGCGGCCCCGATCCGGGTCGACGCGGCCGCTGACGGCACCAGCCCGAGCGCGTTCCGCAGCTCAGCCAGGCTGTCCAGCGCGTCGGCCAGCCGGCGCAGGGGCGTCGCCGCGATGGCGGCACCGCCCTCCGAAATCGCCAGTCCCAGCGCCTGATCCGCGCCGCGCGCCGCTGCCGCGGCGCCCGCATAGCGCCTGGCCGCCACCTCGAGCGCGTCCGAATCGCCGACAAGGCTCGCTTCCGCCAACCCCCGAGAGGCAGCGCCGAACTCGCCGATCACACCCAGCCAGGCGCTGAAACTGCCCGGCGCGTCGAACCAGCCGCGCAGGTCGGCCAGCACGCGATCGAGCTCATCCAGGTGGCCGAGCGCGACCGTCGGAGCGTCCGCGTCGAGCGCCGCCACCGCGTCAGCGAGGGCGACGCCGGCTGCCTCGGACTGCTGGCGCCGCATCGCAAATCGGTCGGCGGCGGGGGCACCGGCTCGCAGTTGGGCGGCCATCCCGAGCAGCGTGTCAGCGGTGATGGCCAAATCGGGCAGGGCGGGGCCGCGTGGCAGGATTGAGCGGAGCGTCCCTGCCACCCGGCTGGCTTCCATCCGTGCGACTGCCAGCGGGCCGTGCGGGAGGGAGATCGCCTGCAGCGCATCTGCTGCCTCGCCAAGTGCCGGTCCGGGCGGAGCCTGCCCCGCCACTGCCAGCGCGGAGCCCCGCCGACCCGCCTCCCCTGCCGATCGGAGGACGGCCTCCAGGTCCGCCAGTGCCGCATCCGCGGCCGCGATGACCTCTCGCAATAGGGTTGCGCGGGTTGCCTCCACGGGAGGGTCGGCAGCCGCGGGATCGGCCGCACGCGACCCGAATGCCGCCACAATCGCGAGAACCAGGAGGAGCGATCGACCTGCGCGCAGTGCGTCGCCGCCTATCATCGGTCGGTGGACATGGCACGATTGCGGCGGCTGCCCAAGGCAGAGTTGCACCAACACCTCGACGGTGCGGTCCGACCCGAGACGGCCGTCGCGCTCGCACCATCGGCCGGGATCAACTTGACGCTCGACGAGGCACGCGCTCGACTGATCGCCCCGCCGCGCTGCCGGGACCAGGCTGAGCTGCTCACCTACTTTGACCTCCCCATTGCGCTGCTCCAGGAGGCCGCAGGGCTGTCCAGGGTGGCGGGCGAGCTGGTCGAGGAGATGGCCGCCGACGGCGTCACGTACGGCGAGATCCGCTGGGCACCCCGCCTGCACCTGGAGCGGGGATTGTCCGTGCCAGGCGTGATCGAGGCGGTCATCGACGGCGTCGCACGGGCACGAGTCGCCCTCGGGCCGGCGGCGCCACTGGTCGGACTGATCGTCACCGCCATGCGCTCACACCCTCCAGCCGCCAACGTGGCGCTGGCCGATGCCGCTGCCCGATTCGGCCCGCCGCTGGTGGGCTTCGACCTGGCCGGGCTCGAGGCCGAGTGGCCCGCCGAGCCGCACGCCGCCGCCTTCCGCGCCGCCGGGGCCGGCGGCCTGGCACTGACCGCGCACGCCGGAGAAGTCCCCGGTCCGGGGCGGGTCCGGATTGCGATGTCGCTCGGCGTGCGGCGGATCGCCCACGGTTCCACCGCGGCAGCGGATCCGGCGCTGATGGAGGAACTTCGCGCGCACGATGTCACGCTGGACCTGTGCCCGACCAGCAACGTGCAGGCCGGGATCGTGGCCGACCTCGCCTCGCACCCGATCGGGGTGCTCCACCGTGCCGGGGTGAGCGTCACCCTGTCGACCGATGATCGAACCGTGTCCGCCACCACCCTCACCGCCGAGATGGCAGCCGTCGCGCTGGCCCAAGGGTTGAGCCGCGGGGAACTCGCGGCGATCGCGGTCAACGGCTTCCGACGCGGGTTCGCGCCACGCCCGCTGCTCGATCCTCTGACCGCGGCCGCCGCCCGAGCCTGGCAGGACTGGGCGGCCAAAGCCGACGGCATCAGCTGAGCTCGAGGCCCAGCAGCCTAGCCACCGCCGCCGGCCCGTCGGCCACCGCGTCGGGGTGGCGCTCCCCTTCCAGCCCATCCGCGGTTGCGCGATCGGCCACCCCGGTCAGGACCAGGACGCTCCGAATCCCTGCTCGGTGCGCAGCGACCATGTCCGCATCGGGGTTGTCCCCAATGGCAAGCGCATCGCCTGGGGACACCCCCGCTCGCTGCAGGATGGCCTGGAACATGGCGGGTTCGGGCTTGCCGATGATGAGCGGGTCCGCGCCGCCGGCGGCGCGCAGGGCGGCCACGATCGAGCCAGCACCCGGAACGAAGCCGTGCGGGGTCGGATAGCGAGCGTCGGCGTTGGTGGCGATGAACAGGGCACCGGCTCGGATCGCGGTGGACGCGATTGCCAGTCGGCGGAAGTCGATCGCGGGGTCCAGGCCGGCGACCACCGCGTCGTATGCCTCGGCCAACGGGCCGCCGTCGTAGTCGACTGGCGCGGCATCGGTCGCGGCGGTCACCGTGTAGCCGCCTGACCGAAACTCGTCAGCCATCCCGGCCGCACCCACCGTCATGACCCGCTGTACGCCGGGCAGGTGCGCCCGCAGGTGATCGACGGTGGCCGAGGTGGAGGTCACGATCTCGTCCGCTACGGCCGCGATCTCGTGCGCCGCCAGGCGCGTGACGTACTGCTCGCGGGTCGCCATCGAGTTGTTGGTCGCGAAGCGGACCAGGATGCCGGCGGAACGTATCGATCGAGCCAGGGCCGCAGCGCCTGGGATCGGCTGGTCGCCAAGGTAGACCACGCCGTCGAGGTCGAAGATGACGAGGCCGACAGCGGGCGGCACGGCTTCAGGCATGGCGGCCGGATGATAGGCTAGGCGGATCGTCGAACCGCGCGATTTCCCTGTGCGCGCGGCGGAGCCCGCGCTATGATCGGCCCACTCGGCCGGAGTTGCCCGACGCTGGCCGCGCCCTGGACCATGGGTCGCGCGGAAGTCGCGAACGGGACGGAGCACAACCTCACATCGGGTGGAGGAGAACAGATGCGGATTCAGCGACGGCATGGGTTTGTCGCAACCCTAATTACGACTGCGCTGGTGCTGGCCGCCTGCACCAGCGTTCAAATCGACGTTGGCAAGGGCCTCTGCCGGGTCATCGGCGACAACGCCGCCGCCACGCCCGAGCCGGTCGAGGCCACCGGGACCAGTGATCTCAAGATCGGCCTCGTGACCGACGTGGGCACCCTGGACGACCGCAACTTCAACCAGTACAGCTGGGAAGGCGCGCTGGCCGGGGCAGCATCGATCGGAGCACCCGATCCACAGGCCATCGTCACCCTGGACCAGAAGGACTACGACGCGAACATCCAGTCGTTCCTCGACCAGGATTACGACATCATCATCACCGTCGGCTTCGCGCTCGGCGCCGCGACCGCCGCGGCCGCGACGGCCAACCCCGGCGTCCACTTCATCGGCGTCGACCAGTTCCAGGGCTTTGACCCACTGGGCAACTACGAATCACTCATCTACATCGAGGCGCAGGCCGGATACCTGGCCGGGATCATCGCCGGCAGTATCAGCGAGTCCGGCGAAGTGTCCGCGCTCGGCGGACACAACGGCGTTCCGCCCGTGGTCAACTACATGCGCGGCTTCCAGAACGGCGTGTTGAGCGTCAACGCGGATGCGACCGTGCACCTCAAGTACGTCACCGACACGGACTTCGTGCTGGCCTTCAACGACCCGGCCGCAGGCAAGAGTTTCGCCGCGCAGTTCCTGGCCCAGAACGCGGATGTCGACGTCCTGTTCCAGGTTGCCGGCAAGACCGGTAACGGGATGCTGCAGGCCGTCGAAGAGGCCGGCATCTATGGCATCGGCGTCGATGTCGACCAGTGGGCCTCAACCCGCGAGTCGGCCGAGTGCATCGTCACCAGCGCCGAGAAGAAGCTGACCAGTGCGGTGCGAACCGCCATCGAGGCGTTCGCGGCGGGCACCGTGCGCGACGGCAACCAGTTCCTGGGCGCTGACGGCGACATGGTCGGGTTGGCACCCTACTACCAGTTCAGCGACCTCATCACCAGCGACATCCAGGCCAAGGTGGATGCCGCCTTCGCCGGCATGGCCGACGGCTCACTGGATCCGTGCCAGCCCGCTCACTGGGAGACGGCGAACGGCTCGAACTGCACCTTCGGCGGTGATGCCGATCCGGGAACCTGAGTTCGGTAACCGGTTCTCACGAAACCGATGACGCAAGCGGGCCGATCTCCGGATCGGCCCGCTTGCTTGTGTGCCGACAGGAGGGCCGCGTGGGCATGACCCCAGACGATCACACGGCCCAGCCTCCACTGCTCGAGATGCGGGGCATCACGAAGCGTTATCCGGGCGTCGTGGCCAATGACGGGATCAGCCTCCAGATACGCGCCGGCGAGATTCACGCCCTGCTCGGCGAGAACGGCGCGGGCAAGACGACCCTGATGAACGTCCTCTACGGGCTGGCCGCGCCCGACGAGGGCGAGATCCTCATCGACGGGCAGCCGATCGAGATCGTCAGCCCCCACGATGCGATCGAGCGCGGGATCAGCATGGTTCACCAGCACTTCATGCTGGTGCCCGTACTCTCGGTTGCCGACAATATTCTTCTCGGAAGGGAACCCATGAAGAACCTGATCTTCATGGACCGTTCCGCCGCCGGCACCCGCATCCGTGAACTCGGTGCATCGTTCGGCTGGGAGATCGACCCCGAGCGGCCGGTCGGACAATTGTCGGTCGGCTGGCAGCAGCGAGTCGAGATCCTGAAGGCGATCTACCGCAAGGCCAAGATCCTGGTTCTTGACGAGCCGACCGCGGTGCTCACCCCGCAGGAGACGACCGAGATCTTTGGCGTCCTTCGCCGGCTCAAGGCCGACGGGTACGCGATCGTCTTCATCAGCCACAAGCTGTACGAGGTGCTGGAGATCGCGGACACGATCACAGTCATCCGGCGCGGGAAGGTGGTTGGCAGTCGCACGCCGGCGGCAACCAGCGAGGACGACCTGGCCGAGATGATGGTGGGGCGCGAGGTGCAGCTCACCGTGGAGCGCGGGGAAAGCCACCCGGCGGGACCAATGCTCGAAGTGACCGGCCTCGGCGTCAATGACGACCGTGGCCGAGAGGTGGTCCACGACGTGAGCTTCTCGGTGCGCGCCGGGGAGATCTTCGGCATCGCCGGCGTGGCGGGCAACGGCCAGGACGAATTGGTCGGAGCGGTCACCGGCCTCAGGCGCGCGCACCACGGCACGATCCTGCTGGGCGGCGACGACGTGACGAAGGCGAACCCGCGGCAACTCCACAAAATGGGCGTCGGCTTCGTTCCCGGCGACCGGCAACGGTTCGGGCTCGTCCTTAGTTTTCCGCTGTCGGACAACCTGGTCCTCAACGACTACTACCATCCGCCCTACGCCCGAGGACTGGTGCGCGACGACGCTGCGATTCTCCGCGACGCGGAGGCCGCGATCGCCAAGTACGACGTGCGAACGCCATCCGCGACCGTCACGTCCCAGACGCTGTCGGGTGGCAACCAACAGAAGGTCATCGTCGCGCGGGAGTTCGAGGGGGACGTCCGCCTGCTCGTCCTCGACCAGCCGACGCGCGGTCTCGATGTCGGCAGTATCGAGTTCATCCACCGCCAGGCCATCGCCCGGCGCGACACCGGGGTGGCCATCCTCCTCGTCTCCGCTGAACTCGACGAGGTGCTCGAACTATCCGACCGGATCGGGGTGATGTACCGCGGACGCATCGTCGAGGTCCTCGACGGTCGATCGGCCACCCGCGAAGAGGTCGGCCTCTTGATGGCCACCGGCGGGCGCACCAGCGGGATTCAGGAACAGATCGCGGAGACAGCATCGTGACGCTGTCTCCGCGCATTGCGCCGGTCCTGCAACGAGTCCGCGAGGTGGCGCTGGTCCCGTCACTCTCGATCGCGCTTGCGCTCGTCATCGGTGCGGTGATCATGATCCTGAGCAGCCCGCTGGTGAGCGGCGAGTTCAACCCGATGCTGCCCGTTACGGCCTACCTGGCGATGCTGGGCGGGGCATTCGGCTCGTTCGACGGCGTGGTGCGGACCCTTGTCAACGCCACGCCGCTGGTCCTGGCCGGGCTGGCCGTGGGGATCGGCTTCAAGGCCGGCCTCTTCAACATCGGCGCCCAAGGACAGTTCGTGCTGGGAGCGCTGGCCGCCGCGGCTGCCGGCCTCACCCTGAACGACGCGTCGCCCCTGGTGGCGATCCCGCTGGCCTTGTTGGCCGGCATGCTGGGTGGCCTGGTGTGGGGCTTCATCCCGGGCGTGCTGCGGGCCTACACCGGAGCCCACGAGGTGGTGACCACCATCATGCTCAACTACGTCGCGCTGGGGGTGCTGTCGTGGGCCATTTCGGGGCCTCTCAAGGGTCACGACGTCACCTTCTCCCGGACCGACGACATCGTGGCCGCCAGCCTGCCGATCATCCTTGGCCGAGACGGCCACCTGGGCCTGCTGGCGGCCGCCATTGCGGTGCCGATCGCAAGCTGGCTCCTCTACCGAAGCACGATTGGCTTCGAGATTCGGACCACGGGAGCCAACCCGGACGCCGCGCGCTACGCCGGCATGCATCCGCGCCACCTGATCGTCTTCACCATGGCCCTGTGTGGACTCTTCGCCGGCCTGGCCGGCGCCGCCGTGGTCCTGGGCGAGGTCGGCTACATGACCGCCTCAGCCCCTGGCTCGGTTGGATTCGACGCGATCGCGGTGGCCCTGCTGGGCCGCGCCCATCCTGTCGGGATTCTGTTCGGCGCGCTTCTCTTCGGCGCCATGCAGGCCGGGTCGGGCAACATGCAGATCCTCGCGGGACTCCCGGTGCAGATGATCGGCGTGCTGCAGGCGATCATCCTTCTCTTCCTGACCGCGGAGGTCGTTGTCCGCCGCCTCTTCCGGGTTCGGGCAGCCGACGGTGGTCTCGCGGAACTTGCCTCGGTCTCGCGCGCGTACGGCGGCAAGGGGACGGTCTAGATCGTGGACGTGCTGTTCGAGATTCCGGTCCTCGGGCTGTTGATCCAGCTCGCAGCCTACCTGTTGGCGCAATTCCCGATCGTGGCGCCGATCATCGCCGCCGCCGCGGTCCCCATCGTGCTCGGCTCGCTCTGCGGCTTCATGAACGAGCGCTCCGGCGTGGTGAACATCGGGATCGAGGGGATGATGCTGCTCGCGGCCTTCACCGCCTGGTGGACGGCCTCGCTGAGCGCCCAGCTCCTGCCAGCCGCAGCTGGGCCCCTGGGGATCACGCCGGCCCTGCTGATCGGACTCGCGTGCGGGATCGGCGTTGCCTGTCTCGCCTCGCTGCTCCACGCGTGGCTGTCCATCACCGTGCGGGCAGACCAGATCATCAGCGGGACCATCGTCAACATCCTGGCCTTCGGCATCACCGGATACCTCAATCTGCTGGTCAGCCAGCACGCCCCGCCCGCTGCCGGCCAGTTCGGCAAGCTTCTCCTGCCCGGCAGCATCACCGAGCTTCCATTGATCGGCATCGCCGTGAAGTCGTTCATCAGCGTCGGTCCGATCGCCCTGATCATGCTGATCAGCGTGATCGTGCTCCAGGTCCTTCTCTTCCGGTCTCGCTGGGGTCTGCGCACGCGCGCGGTCGGCGAGCACCCCAGAGCGGCCGAGACGGTTGGCATCGACGTGATCCGGCTCCGATACCGCAACGTGATCCTGGGCGGCGTCTTCGCCGGGCTGGCGGGTGCGTACCTGACGATCGAGTTCGGCAATGGCTTCCAGAGCCAAATGACCAATGGCCGCGGCTTCATAGCGCTGGCGGCCCTCATCTTCGGCCGCTGGACCCCCCTCGGCGCCTTCGGCGCGACCTTCCTGTTCGCCGCATCGGTCGGGCTCGAGCGGTCCATCCGGATCGCTCCTCCCACCGGTTCGCTGGGAGACATCCTGACCGCGATCCCCGGCCAGTTCTACGGCGCCCTCCCCTACCTGATCACGATCGTGGTCCTGGCCGGGGTGGTCGGCAGGAGCATCCCGCCAAGGGCGGTCGGACAGCCGTACGAGCGCGAGAAGCGCCGGACCTGAGCGGGCTTCAGCCGCGCGGGTCGTCGATCAGGAGGCGACACCCAGGATGGGGTGGGGTTGCGGCGGTTCGGCCAGCAGGCCGTGAGGCAGGCCCGCGCGACGCAGGTCGGCGATCACCGGCGCGTGGTCGTAGTCCACGCCCCGGAAGGTGACCTCGATCCCTGCCTCGGTGACGTCGATCACCGCGTAGCGTGCCCTGGCGTCACCCGCCTCCCCGCAGCCGACGCTGCCCGCGGCCACGAAGTGGACGGTGCCGAGGACCCGATCGAAGGTCTCGTGGGTGTGGCCGAAGCAGATGATGTCGTCGCCCTCGTCGGTGGCGATCCGGGCCAGGGTCCGGGTGGGGCGATCGGCCCACAGGTATTCGCTCTGCCGCAGATTGCTGCCATGGAAGAGCAGGACCGAGCGGCCTTCGAGCTCGAGGCGCAGGCTGGTGGGCAGTTGCCGGAGCCATGCTCGGTTGTCCTCCCGCATCCGCGCGGCGGTCCACTCCAGGCTGGCCAGCCCATCGGCCTCATCGTCGGCCGAAGACCAGGAGCTGCCGCTCTGGCTGCGACCCAGTCCGACCGCGTCATCCCAGTTGCCCTGCACGGTGGGGATCTGCAGTCGCCTGAGTTCGTCAACCACCTCGTTGGGGTGTGGACCGCGGCCGACCACGTCGCCGAGGCACCAGGCCGCTTCGCAGCCGATGCCGGCCATGTCCTGCAACACGGCGTGCAGGGCCGGCAGGTTGGCGTGAAGATCCGATAGCACGGCAACTCGGGCCATGCGTCTGAGGCTAGGCAGAAACGGCCGGGCCGGCTATCCCCCCAGGGCAGGACTTCGGTCTGTTAGACGGTTGTCGACATCGGAGCCGCAAGCACGCTCAGGCGCCCGGCGACAGTGCGCGCCACGTCCCGCAGAGCAGCCGCCGCGGCGCTGGCCTCGCCCGCCGGATGCTGTGCCGAGGTGATCGGGACCCCGGCGTCACCACCGGTGCGGACCGCGGGCTCGATGGGGATCCGGCCGACCAGGTCAATCTCCAACTCGCGGGCCATGGCCGCTCCGCCGCCCGAGCCGAAGATGTCGTGCTCGTGGCCGCAATCGGGGCACACGAAGCCGCTCATGTTCTCGACCACGCCCAGGGTGCGCACATTCACCTTGTTGAACATGGCGATCGCCTTGCGGGCGTCCATCAGGCTGACTTCCTGTGGAGTGGTCACGATCAGTGCACCGGAGAGCGGGATCAGCTGGCTGATGGAGAGGGCGGCGTCGCCGGTCCCCGGCGGGAGATCCACAACCAGGTAGTCCAGCTCGCCCCACTCCACGTCGCGCAAGAATTGCTGGATTGCGGAGTGAATCAGTGGTCCGCGCCAGATCACCGGCGCGTCCCCGGACAAGAAATACTGGATGCTCATCATCTTCACGCCGTGGCTGACCACCGGGTTGACCCGGCCGCCCTCGCCGCTGACGTGTGACCCGGATGTGCCCATCATCAGCGGGACGTTGGGACCGGTGATGTCGGCGTCGAGAAGCCCGACCCTCGCACCGTCGCGTGCCAGGCTGACCGCCAGGTTGACCGCGATCGTGGTCTTGCCGACGCCGCCCTTGCCGGAGGCCACCGCGATCGTGTTGCGCACGCCGGGGATCAGGTCAGCCGCTGGGCCACCGAACGAGCGCTTGACGTTGCTGGCCCAGGTGACCTTCACGGCGCTGGCCCCCAACCCCTCGAGCTCCTCCGCGATGTCCGCCTCGATGCTGGCCTTCAGGGGGCAGGCAGGGGTGGTCAGCTCAACCGTGAGCGCCACCACCGTACCGGCGATCTCGATCGTTTTGATCATCCCCAGGCTGACCAGGTCACGCCCGATCTCGGGGTCCTTGACCCGGCCCAGGGCGATCATGATGGCCTCGTCGGTGAGCTGGGTGGACATGCGGGCAGCGGCTCCTGTGATCGGGAACGGGTGGGGTGGCATTCGGAGGGTAGCAGAGCCGCGGGCTGAGGGCTCCGAACGCCTTGGCGAGCCTAGCTGGCGAGGCCGTCCCACAGCGAGGATTCCCGATCTGCGGCAGAGGCTCCGGCAGCGACCGGCAGATGCGAGCGCGCCAGGCGGTAGTGCTCGGTGGCGAGGTACGCGTCGCGCGCATCGCGAGACCAGCCGTGGAAGGGGCCCTGCGAACCCGTCTGCGACACATGGCGAGTGATGGCCTCGAGCTTGACCGCAGCCAGCTCGCCCAGTTCGAGGGTAAGCGTGTCGGTGCCGTCTGGCGAGCCATACGCTTCGGGGGCCATCTCCCCGACCCGGGCGACCTGCGACGCGGGCACGACCAGCTGGTACAGCTTGGCGGCGCGCCAGGCGACCTGATCCTCTTCCAGGTCGTCCTCGTGGGCGCTCGGTTCACCAGCCTGGTCGAAGGCCGCCTCGGCCGCCCGAGCCACCACCCCGTGGTCCGCGTCGCCGGTCACGCCGTCGGGCCCGAAGCTGAGGATCACTTCGGGCCGATGCATCCGGATCGGTTGCACGATGCGTCCGACCAGCTCGTCGAACGGGACGCCGGGCAGGCTCTCCTCCCCATAGTCGAGCATGCGCAGCACCTGGATCCCGAGCAGCGAAACGGATCGGCGCATTTCATCCTCGCGGACCGTGTCGAGGTTGCGCCAGACGGTGGGCTGGCGATAGTGCCGATTCCGCCCGCCGGGCGCGGGCGCGCGTTCCACGAGCCGGGTGTCAATGTGCCCGCGCGTCGCGCAGACGACCACCACGTACGCACCGTCAGCCGCCGCATGCGCGATGGCTCCCCCGAATCCGAATGCCTCGTCGCCGGGATGGGCGACCACCACCATCAGGCTGCGGACAGGGTTCCGCTCGCGCACGGGCCGCCAGATGGATGACACGGCGGCGAGTCTATCAGCCCGACACCTCGAAACCGGCAGGCCTCGACGCACTCGCCGCGAGTTCGCGCCGTGGCGGTTGGAGCGAACCGAGACCCCCGTCCACAGGGGGCAGGAAGCTGGCCCGGTGCGCCGTCTGGATCGCCTGCTCGACCTCGTCGAGGTCGAGGATCCCGTGGCGCAGGAGCAGGTTGATCTCGTCGCGAAGGTGCGACTGCAACATCTCCGGTCCGTCGGTGGACAAGGTGAACGGGACCTGCTGCTCGACCAGGCGGCGCAGGATATGGCGCATCTCGGCCAGGTCGGCCACGACCCGCGTGTTCAGGTTCGAACTGGGACACACCTCGAGCACGATCCCCCGCTCACGGAGCATCGCCATCACGCTCGGGTCGTACGCGCTCTTGACCCCGTGTCCGATGCGGGTCGGCTCGAGCGCTTCGACTGCCTCGCGCACTTCTTCGGGGCCGCCCGTCTCGCCGGCGTGGACCGTCACTCCCAGGCCGGCGCGGCGGCATGCCGCAAATACGTCGCGGTAGTCCGAGAAACGGAAGGAGGCGACCTCCGGTCCGGCGATGTCCACCGCCACCACGCCGTGACTGCGCCACGCGATCGCCTTGGCGGCGATGATCTCGTTCAGCTCACGGCTGAATCCGCGGTCCAGGCAGAAGATCAATCCGGCGCTGACCTGGGGGTACTCCAGCACCGCGCGGTCCATGCCACGGATCGCGGCGGCGATGATATGGTCGAGATCCTGCTCCCCACCCCGGTTGCGCTTCATCGGGTTGAAGCGAAGCTCGATCCGGGTGATGTTGCTCTTGCGATAGGCGCCGCCGATGACCTCGTACACGCTGCGCTCGACCGCCAGCGGGCTGGACTGAATCAACTCGGTCCAGTGGAAGAGGTCGAGGTAGCCCTGGAACGAGCGCCTCCGCCGACCGGTGGTGATCAGGTCGCGGAAGGCCCAGTAATCCTTGGTGGGGAGCCGAATCCCCTGCGAGTGGGCGATCCCCCACATGATCGGCGGGGCCACGGCCGCACCCAGGTGAACGTGCAGTTCGGTGAGCGGGGTGCGCAGAGCGAGCCTAGGCCGGGGCATCGTCCCCTTCGGGGTGCGAGGTTTGGCGGAGTGTAGCGCACGCTCGCGGCCCGGTGGGACCGGGCGCCGATGCTAGAATCCGCGACCGGATGGACTTCATCGGTGACGCGATCGAGTGGATCGCCAACAGTTCGCTGGCATTCTTCGCCCCGTTCTTCCCGCTGGCGCTGCTGGGCCTGCTGGGCCTGTACCTGCTCTGGTTCGTGATCGGCTACCTGCGCGTGGCACAGATAGGCGTGCACGATGCGTCGCCCACCCTGGCCGTGACAGCGCTACCCCGAGGCGAGGCCGGAACGCTCGCGCCACCCCGCGGCGTCCCCTACTGTCCGGTGGATGGGCTGCGCTACCCCGAGGTCGCCCGGGTCTGCACCCGCTGCGAGTCCGACCTGATGGTCGGCTGCGCGAACTGCGGCGCAACCATTCGAACTGCCGACGAGTCCTGTTATCGCTGCGGCACCCACCAGACCACCCTCGCCGCTGACCACTGAGCGCCTCCGCCTGATATCGGTCCGGCGGCTCGCCTGCAACGACATGGCATGGCGCCTCTATCGCCCTCAGGCGTTGACCAGCGCGGCGACCTGCTCGCGCAGGCGCGTCGGATCGTTGGTGGGCGCCTCGCAGGCGTAGCCGCGACACAGGTACGCCGTCGCCTCCCCGCCGGCAGCGAGCTTGCCGACGTACAGCGGGAGCCCAACCAGGTCGCTGCCGGCGGGGAGGCCGCTGATGACCAGGTTGGGCGCATATGCCACCGCTGCCGCTCGCCGCAGCGCGAGTGCCGTCGGGTGATTCGATTCGCCGGCGATCACCACATCCAGCGGCTCAGTCAATGCCCGGTCGGCGGCGGCCAGCATCCGGCCGAAGCCGCTCGGTTGGCGATCGAGCGCGGGTCCAACTGCACGCAGGATCCGCCGCGCGCGGCGGTCGTGTTCCGGCTCGCCGAGGAGCAGGCCGAGTCGCAGCAGGACGTCGGCGGCCACCGCGTTGGCCGACGGCGTGGCGCCGTCCACCAGCGAACGAGGAGCCGCGAATCCGCCGTCGTGCTCCGGACCGCTATCGGTGAAGGTGCCCGATGCGTCATCCCAGAAGTCCTGGACCGCGCGCCCCATCAGCGCCTCGGCAAGGCGCAGGTCCGCCGGGTCGCCGCTCGCCGCGTGCGCGGCCAACAGGCCGTCGGCCAGGCACGCGTAGTCCTCGGCGAATCCGGGAGTGTGCGCGCTGCCGCCGCGGGTCGTCCGCCACAACCGATTCCCATCCCGAAGCAGGCGTGCCCGCACGAACGCCACCAGATCGTGCGCGGACCGGGCAAAGGCGTCGTCGCCGAGCACGAGTGCGGCGTGCGCCAGCGCACGCAGGGCCATCCCGTTCCAGGCAGCCAGTTGCTTGTCATCGCGCGCGGGTCGGACACGCCGGTCGCGGGCCGTCAGCAGGGCGGCACGGGCGCGCGCCACCAGGTCCGACGGAGGCGCCGGCCGACCGAAGGAGTGCAGGATCGAGCGGCCCTCCCAATCCCCGCTGGGGGTGACGCCCCACCAGGCAGCGATGCGGGCGGCCTGATCCTCGGGCAGGCCGGCATCGGCCAGGACCGCCCCGAACTCCACCGCGTCCCAGGTGTAATAGCGCCCCTCCTCGCCCTCCGAATCGGCGTCGAGGGCGGAGGCGAACCCGCCGGCCTCGGTCGCCAGCTCGCGGATCATGAAGCTCAGGGTCTCGCGTGCGATCGAGGCATAGCGGTCCCGCCGCGTGGCACGAAATGCCTCGAGGTAGGCGTGTGCCAGCAGCGCGTTGTCGTACAGCATCTTCTCGAAGTGGGGAACCAGCCAACGACCGTCGGTGCTGTAACGCGCGAAGCCGCCGCCCAGTTGGTCGCGCAGGCCGCCGTCGGCCATCGCGTCCAGGGTGCGGGTGACCATGGCCAGGGTTTGCGGGTCGCGACTGCGACGCCATGCCCGCAGCAGGAACTCGATGGTCAGCGGGGCCGGAAACTTGGGTGCGTGCCCGAAGCCACCCCATGTCGAGTCGTGGGTCTCAGCCAATCGCACGACCGCAGCGTCGAGCTGGGCAATGGTCGGGTCGACGCTGCCCGGATCCACGCTCAGCTGCTTGCGCAGTTGCCCGGCCAACTGGCCGGCGGCGGCCGCGACGTCGGCACGCCGCTCGCGGTATGCCTCGGCCACGCCCGCCAGCACCCGTGGCAGGCCGGGCATCGAGCCGCGGTCGACCGGCGGGAAATACGTGCCGCCGAAGAACGGCTCCAGGTCGGGCGTCAGGAAGACGGTCATCGGCCAGCCGCCGCTGCCGGTCATGGCCTGCACCGCGGCCATGTACACGTCGTCGAGGTCGGGACGCTCTTCGCGGTCGACCTTGATCGCCACGAAGTCGCGATTCAGTTGGGCGGCGATCTCCGGATCCTCGAATGACTCGCGCTCCATGACATGGCACCAATGGCACGCCGAATAGCCGATTGAGAGGAAGATCGGCCGATCCTCGGCGCGCGCCCGCTCGAGCGCCTCGGTGCTCCACGGATACCAGTCAACCGGGTTGTGGACGTGCTGGAGCAGGTAGGGGCTGGTCTGGCCGACGAGATGGTTGGCCACCGGTCAGGCAGCCCGGTCCGGCGATTGGTCCCGCACGAACACGCTGAGGTACCACTTTCCCAGCCACTCGCCGCTGTGGAGTCGGAAGCCGGCCGCCGCCAGCCGCCGCTCGATCGCTCGCACGTCGTGCAGGTAGACGCGATCCTCCCCTCGCAGTCGATCCAGCATGTTGCCAATCGGGTAGGTCAGTCGGTTCCAGGCCCCGCGCAGCCCGCGTGACTCAGGCAACGAGAAGGCATACCCGTGCAGGGCGGCTGCCGCGCTGCGCTCGACGAGGCGATCCCCGTCGGCGTAGCAGCAGATGACCCGATCCAGGACCACCAGGTCGTGCGGCCCCAGGTCAAGCTCCGCGCCGTCGCCTTCGACCAAGGCGCACCGCTCACCGACCCCCGCTGCTTCGGCTCGCTGCCTTGCATTGTCCAGCGCGTCTGGATCGAGCTCGACCCCGGTCGCGGTGGTTGCCCCCGCCAGCAACGAGCCGACCAGCAGCCGTCCGTAGCCGCAGCCGATCTCCAGCACGGAACGGCCCTCAAAACCGAGTTGGTCGAGCCGACGGTAGATAGCCTGCGACACGTCAGACGGCCAGTCGGTGGCAGTGGCGTAGTCCGCGTCCGCACAACACGAGGTGGCCTCAACCCGCGTCGCGTCGGTCATGCCGGAATCCCCACCTCGGCCTCGAACTGCTCGTGGTAGAGCCGGGCGTAGAGCCCGCTCACCGCCAGCAGCTGGTCATGGGTGCCGCGCTCCACGATCCGGCCGCGGTCGTAGACCAGGATCAGGTTGGCGCGCAGCACGGTCGAGAGGCGGTGGGCGATGGCGATGGTCGTCCGCCCTTCCAGCAGCCGATTCAGCGCTGCCTGGATCAGTCGCTCGCTGACCGTATCGAGCGCACTGGTGGCCTCGTCCAGGATCAGGATCCGCGGGTCCTTGAGGAGGACCCGGGCGATTGCCACGCGCTGCTTCTCGCCGCCCGACAGCTTGTAGCCACGCTCCCCGACCAGTGTGTCGTAGCCCTCCGGCAGCTCCATCACCCGGTCATGGATCGCCGCCGCGCGTGCCGCGGCCTCGATCTCGGCCATCTCGGCCTCGGGCTTCGCGTAGCGCAGGTTGTCACCGATCGAGGCATGGAACAGGTAGGTCTCCTGGGTCACCACCCCGATCGAGGCGCCAAGGGACTCAAGCCGGATGCGGCGGACGTCCATGTCGTCGATCTCGACCGAGCCGACCGTCACGTCATACAGCCGCGGGATGAGGTAGGTGGTGGTCGTCTTGCCCGAGCCCGATGGACCGACCAGCGCCACCAGCTGGCCGGGGAGCGCATCGAAGTCGATGCCGTCCAGCCCGAACGGCTCTGCGATGAGCGCCGCATCGGCTTCTCCGTCATCGGCGGCCTCCGCCCGAGACGCGCGCTGGGCCACGCTCGGGGCGTACCGGAACGACACGTCACGGAAGCGCACCTCGCCTCGCAGGGTGGCAGGGTCCAGATCGATCGCATCGGGCGCATCGGTGATCTCGGACTCCATCTCGAGGTACTCGAAGATGCGGTCGAAGAGCGCCAGCGCACCCTGGATCTCGACCTGGATGGTGAGCAGCTGTCCGAGGGGGAAGAAGAGCCGCGACTGGAGGGTGGTGAAGGCCACGATAGTGCCGATGCTGACGTTCTGATCGCCACCGATGATGAGCGACCCCGCCAGCAGGTACACGAAGGCCGGCATGATGCTGAAGAATGTCCCGATCAGGGCGAAGAACCAGCGGCCGATCATCTAGCCGCGGATCTGGAGATCGCCCAGCC
>JBKJYH010000097.1:0-17810 GCA_046715765.1 Candidatus Limnocylindria bacterium | reverse complement strand
CCCCCGCGCCCCCCCCCCCCGGGGGCCCCCCTTCGCGATCCGCGCTCTGGACGAGCGGGTACACTCCGCCGACCGATGCTGCGCTTCATCCTGCGCCGGCTGCTGCTCACCATCCCGGTCCTGTTCGGGATCGTGTTCGTGGTCTTCGCCATTGCGCGACTGCTGCCCGGCGACCCATGCCGGGCCATGTTCGGGGAGCGAGCCACCGAGGAACTCTGCGCGGCGTTCATCCAACGGTTTGGACTGGATCGGCCGATCTGGGACCAGTTCATTATTTACTTGACCGACCTGTCACACGGCGACCTCGGGACCTCGATCGTCCAGGGCCGACCTGTCACCGATCTGCTGATCGAGCGCTTCCCGGTGACGCTGGAGCTGACGCTGGTGGCGCTCGTGCTGGCCACCACGCTGGGCATCGGGCTGGGGGTCATCGCGGCCGCGCGACGCAATTCGGCTGCCGACGTGGCCACCATGGTGGTTGCCAACATCGGGATCAGCACGCCCATCTTCGTGCTGGCGTTGATCCTCATCTTCGTCTTCAGCGTCGTGCTCAAGGACACCCCCTTCTGGTTCCCGCCGGGTCAGCGCATGACGCCGGGGATGTCGGTGATACCGCTGGCCGAGAGCTGGGGGCTGACCGACCTGACCGGTCCGCTCCGAACGGTGGTGGACCTGCTCTCCAACATGTTCGTCGTGAACAGCCTGATCACCGGTCAATGGGAGGCGCTGGGGGATGCCCTCAACCACCTCGTCCTGCCCGCCGTCGCGCTCGCGACCATCCCCCTCTCGATCATCGCCCGGATGACGCGCTCCTCCCTCCTGGACGTGATGGGGCAGGACTACATCCGCACCGCTCGGGCGAAGGGGCTGCGCGAGAACGCCGTGGTCATGCGCCACGGTCTGCGTAATGCGATCCTGCCGGTGGTGACCGTCATCGGCCTATCGCTCGGTGGCCTGTTGGCCGGGGCGGTCCTGACCGAGAGCGTCTTCGGGCTGACCGGGCTGGGGCGGACGATCACCGAGGGGGTCCTGGGACGCGACTACACCGTGGTCCAGGGCGTGACCCTGGTGACGGCGCTGATCTACGTGCTGGTCAACCTGGCGGTTGACATCAGCTACGCGTTCCTGGACCCGCGCATCCGGCTCCAGTGACCGCTGCGTCGACGCTTCCGCCTCCCGGTGTTTCACCGGTGATGGGCGGTGACCTGGCAATCGCCCGTCCGGCGAGCCTGTGGCGCGACACGCTGCGTGCCATCCGGCGCCAGCGCTCGGCTCAGGTCGGCGGAGCGCTGCTGGGCGTCCTCCTGGTGCTCGCCCTGAGCGCGCCGCTGGTCGCAACCCACGACCCCGACGCGCCGGTGGGGGTCGACGAGGGGCTGCTTGCACCTGGCGCACCGCTGGCATGGAAGGGTCCGTGCATTCATCTCCTCGGCTGCGACCCGACCCGACCCCAGCACCTCCTGGGCATCGACCGCAACGGGCGGGATGTGTACAGCCGGGTGATCTACGGAGCCCGCGTGTCGCTGCAGGTGGGATTCGTGACGGTCGGGTTCGCCATCGTGATCGGTACCCTGATCGGGGCGGTTGCCGGGTATCGGGGTGGCTTTGTCGATAACCTGCTGATGCGCCTCATGGACGTGCTGCTGGCATTCCCGGCGCTGGTTCTGTCGATCGCCATCGTCACCGTCCTCGCGCCGGGCCTGTTCAATGCTCAGCTCGCGATCGGGATCGTGGCCATTCCGATCTACGCCCGGGTGATGCGTGCCTCGGTGGTCTCCATCCGGGAACGCGACTTCGTGACCGCCTCCCGCGCCCTCGGCGAGTCATCGGCGGGGATCCTGCTGCGGCGGATCGTCCCGAATGCTCTCACGCCGCTCATCGTCCAGGGGACGCTCGGCATCGCCAGCGCGATCCTCGATGTGGCCGCCCTCTCGTTCCTGGGCCTCGGCGCACAGCCTCCCCTGGCCGAGTGGGGATCGATGATCGGCCAGGAGCGCAACCAGCTGTTCAACGCCCCGCACCTGATCATCGTGCCGGGGATCGCCCTGTCAATCACGGTCCTGGCCTTCAACCTGCTGGGCGACGGGCTGCGCGACGCGCTCGACCCGCGGTTGAACCGATGACCATCACCGAGGTAACCAGGCGGGCGACCGGCGCGCGACGACGAGGCCGTGATGGCGAGCGCCTGCTCGAGGTACGCGACCTGCACACCACCTTCGCCACCTCCGATGGCGTGGTGCGGGCCGTCGATGGGGTGGACTTCCACGTGGATCGCGGCGAGATCCTGGGCCTGGTGGGCGAATCGGGCTGCGGCAAGAGCGTGACCAGCCTGTCGATCCTGCGGCTCGTCGCCAAGCCCGGCCGGATCGATTCGGGCGAGGTGATCTTCGACGGGCGGGACCTGCTGCGGGTCACCGAGAAGGAGATGCGCCAACTGCGCGGCGACCGGATCAGCATGATCTTTCAGCAGCCCACCAGCTCCCTTAACCCGGTGTATCCGGTCGGGCGACAGATCGCGGAGGTGCTCGAACTGCACCGCAACCTCAAGCGTCGCGCCGCGCATGAGCGCGCCGCGGAGTTGCTTGCCAGGGTGGGGATCCCCGATCCGAGACGCCGCCTGGCGTCATTCCCCCACGAGCTGTCCGGGGGCATGGCCCAGCGGGTGATGATCGCGATGGCGCTCGCCTGCGAACCGGAGCTGCTGATCGCCGATGAGCCCACCACCGCGCTCGATGTGACGATCCAGGCGCAGATCCTGGACCTGATGCGGGACCTCCAGCGCGAGACGGGCACAGCCATCATCCTGATCACCCACGACCTCGGCGTGGTGGCCGAGATGTGCGACCGCGTGGCGGTGATGTACGCAGGCGAGATCGTCGAGCAGGGAGAGGTGGAGTCGATCTTCGCCGCGCCGCAACACCCATACACCCGCGGGCTGGTCGGGTCGGTACCGGTCCTCGGGCGCGTGATCGCGGAACTCGCCACCATCCCGGGCAATGTGCCGAACCTGATCGACCTGCCGCCTGCCTGCCGGTTTGCGCCACGCTGCGTGGCCCGCGTCCAGCAGTCGGTGCCGCACTGCGAAGAGGTCCACCCCGAACTGCATGAGCAGGCCGGGAATGCGGGTCACGACGTCCGCTGCTGGATCTACCACCATCCCGACGGGTCGTCCACCGGGAACGCCCTCGAGGACGCCCGGGCATGACCGGCATGCGCGCGGGCCAGGGGCCACTCGTCCAGGTCGAGAACCTGGCCGAGTACTTCCCGATCACCGGCGGCGTCCTCCAACGCCGGATCGGCGAGGTCAAGGCGGTCGACGATGTCAGCTTCACCATCAACCGCGGAGAAACGCTCGGCCTGGTGGGGGAGTCCGGTTGTGGCAAGACGACCGTTGGCCGGCTGCTGCTGCGGCTGATCGAGCCGACGGCGGGACGGATCCTCTTCGGCGGTCGAGACGGGGTCGACCTCACCCGGCTGAAGGGCGCCCAGCTCAAGCCGTTCCGGCGGCGGATGCAGATCATCTTCCAGGACCCGTACGCATCGCTCGACCCGCGGACCCCTATCGGGGCCAGCATCGGTGAGGGGCTGCGCGTGCACGACATCGGGACGCCGCACGAGCGGCGCGACAAGGTGGCCAAGATGATGGAGTTGGTCGGCCTGCAGCCGTATCACGCGCGACGCTATCCGCACGAGTTCAGCGGAGGCCAGCGCCAGCGGATCGGGATCGCACGCGCGCTGGTCCTCGAGCCCGACCTGCTTGTGTGCGACGAGCCGGTCAGCGCTCTCGACGTATCAATCCAGGCCCAGGTCCTCAACCTGCTGCGCCAACTGCAGCGGGACCTGGGGCTGACCTACCTGTTCGTGGCGCACAACATGGGCGTGGTGGAACATATCTCCGACCGGGTGGCGGTGATGTACCTGGGGATCCTGGCGGAGATGGCGGGCTCGGCGGACATCTACCGGGAGCCGCTGCATCCGTACACCATCGCGCTCCTCTCCGCGGTGCCGATGCCCAGCCCGGAGCAGCGATCCAGGCGGCGCCGGATCATCCTGGTCGGGGACGTGCCGTCGCCCATCAACCCGCCGAGCGGATGCCGCTTCCACACCCGCTGCTGGCTGCGCACCCAGCTCGGCAACCCCGAACGCTGCGCGACCGAGCGTCCCCAGTTGCGCATGCTGCGCCCCACTCACGAGGTGGCCTGCCACTACGCCGAAGAGCTCACCGAGCCGACCCGACGGGAGCAGTTGATCGCCACCGCCGCCGCTGCTAGCTCCGCGCGGGCTGGGGGTGGAGAGGCGGTCACGCCCCCGTATCAGCCCAGAGCCCCCGAGCCGGGCGACATCGCGCCGCCGTTCCGCCGCCCCAGCGGCGACGGCATGCCGCAGTAGCATTCCCGGCGTGGAGTACCGGATCGCGCTGGCCCAGTTGGCTCCCCGCCTCGGGGAGGTGGATGACAACCTGGAGTTGATGGGGAAGTGGCTCCGCCGCGCCGCGGGCGAGGGAGCCGCGCTGACCGTCTTCCCGGAGCTGTCACTGACCGGCTACCTTCTCTCCGACCTGGTGCCAGAGGTGGCCCTGCGCGCGGATGATCCGCGCCTGGCCACGCTGAGCCGGGGGGTGCCGGAGATGAGTATCGTGCTTGGCTGTATCGAGGAGAGCGAGGATCACCGCTTCTACAATTCGGCCATCCTGCTCCGCGACGGCGAGGTGCTGGGCGTGCACCGCAAGCTCTACCTGCCCACCTACGGTATGTTCGACGAGGGCCGATTCACCCGCCCGGGTGACCGGATCCGGACCCATCCGGCGGGTGAACCGATCGGTCGCATCGGACTGAGTGTGTGCGAGGACTTCTGGCATCCGAGCCTGCCGATGCTCCAGGCCCAGGACGGGGCGAGCCTGCTGGTCAACATCGCGGCCGGGCCGGCACGCGCGCCGGGGAGCGCTTCGGGGATGGCGGCGATTGCCGGCTGGCACAAGATGCAGGACACCTACGCCCTGCTCGGCACGGTGGCGATCGCCTTCTGTAACCGGGGCGGCAACGAGGAGGGGCTGACCTTCTGGGGCGGCTCGCGCTTGCTGGGTGCCAACGGGGCAATGATCGCGGAGGGTCCGCCCTACGAGGAGGCGCTGGTGGTCGGGTCGGTGGAAACCGATGACCTGCGCATGCAGCGCTACCAGTTGCCGCTCCTGGCCGACGAGCGCCTCGAGCTGGTCCGACGCGAACTTGATCGCCTGATCGCCGGTCGGGCCGACCTGCCCGCGGCCGACGATCCAGGCCCCGGTCCATGACCGGGCGCGCCACCGACCCAGCGCCCCTGCCGCTGATCGATCCTGCCCAGACGGCGCAGGTGATCGTCGGTTTCATCCGCGAGCAGATGGCGCAGACCGGCTTCGAGCGCCTGGTGGTCGGCCTGTCGGGCGGGGTGGACTCCTCGACCGTGGCCTTCTTGGCGGCCCGGGCCGTGAGCGCGGATCGCCTGCTTGGGGTGCGGATGCCATTTCGCACCTCCTCGCCCGCATCGGAGGCCGATGCGCTTGCGGTGGTCGGCGCCCTCGGCTGCCGCACCGAGTTGGTCGAGATCTCGCCGATGGTCGATCCGATGCTGGCGCTGATCGATGGCGGGGATGCGCTCAGCGCACGAGTGCGCCGCGGCAACGTGATGGCACGCCAGCGGATGATCGTGCTCTACGACCGATCGGTCGCCTTCGACGCATTGGTGGTGGGCACCTCGAACAAGACCGAGGCGCTGCTCGGCTACGGGACGCTGTACGGGGACATGGCGTGCGCCTTCGCCCCCATCGGCGACCTGTACAAGAGCCAGCTCCGGGCGCTGGCCACTCACCTGGGCGTGCCATCGCAGATCGTCGACAAGCCACCCACGGCCGACCTGTGGCCGGGCCAAACCGATGAATCCGAGCTGGGGGCCGGCTATGACGACCTCGACCGCGTGCTCTTCGCGCTGGTCGATCAGCGCTGGAGCGTGGAGCGTTGCGTGGCCGCCGGGCTGGATCGCGCCATGGTCGCATCGGTCGCCCATCGGGTGGCGGCCAACGAGTTCAAGCGGCAGCTCCCCCCGACCGCCAAGCTGAGCCTCCGTACGCCGTCCATCGACCACCTGTACCCGCGCCGTCGGCCCGGTTCGCGGCGGGGGAGCTGATCCGCTCCGTGGGCGGTCGCCTGCTGGTGGTGGGCACGCCGATCGGCAATCTCGGCGACCTGTCGCCGAGAGCCGCGGAGGCGCTGCGCTCCGCTGACCTGGTGGTTGCCGAGGACACCCGCCTCGCGCAGCGCCTGCTGGCGCACCTGGGCGTGAGACGGCCGACCTCCGCGTTCAACGACCACAATGCGGAGGAACGTCTGCCGGGGCTGCTGGGACGCCTTGCGGTGGGGGAGACGCTGGCCCTGACTACCGATGCGGGCATGCCCGGCGTTTCCGATCCCGGCGCCCGGCTGGTGGCGGCGGCCCGCGCGGCCGGCGCCCGGGTGGAGGTGGTGCCCGGGCCTTCCGCGGTTACGGCAGCGGTGGCCCTCTCCGGCGAGGAGGCGACCGGCTTCGTCTTCGGAGGGTTCCTGCCGACCCGGCCGGCGACCGCCCGCGCGGCGGCCCTGGAGCGGCTGCTTGGCGCCGCTGCCTCGACCGGCCTGCCACTGGTCCTGTTCGAGGCGCCGCACCGGATGGTTGCCCTGCTGGGCGCTCTGGAAGCCCGGCGGGCGGCCCACCCGGCGCTGCGTGTCGCGGTTGGCCGCGAGCTGACCAAGCTGCACGAGGAGACGCTTGTTGGATCGCCGGCCGCGGTGGCCGCCGCGCTCGCCACGCCCCGGGGCGAGTTCACGGTCGTGGTCGCCGGCCTCGCGGCTCGATCCACGGATCCGACTCCGCAGGCGACTGCACTTGTAGTCGCGGCGCGCCATGCGCGACTCTCGGATCGCACGATCGTCGAACTTCTGCGCGCGCTAGGAGTCGGTCGTCGAGAGGCGTACTCGATGGCCCGCGCTGATGGCGCGTCGGACGGCGAGGGCCGTGGAGGCGAGGGTCCGCCAGTGAGGAAAGCGCGGAGTCGATAACCCGGTGCTAAGCCACGGATAACGCCACCGGGCCTACCGTTCCTCCGAACCCAGCGGCCGCCTCGCCCGGCGCGCCGGTCAGCCCGACTCGGTCGGGCAGGAGGAGATATCGGTCATGAACAAGGTGATGCTCGTTGGACGGCTGACGCGTGATCCGGAGCTGCGCTCGCTACCGAGCGGGAAGCCGGTCGCGAACTTCGTGCTCGCGACCAACGAGTTCCGAGGCAACGGGGCCGGGGAGCGAACCGAGTACCACAACCTCGTGGCCTGGGACCGGCTCGCGGAGATCTGCGGCCAGTTCCTGTCCAAGGGGCAACTGGTGGACATCGAGGGACGGCTCCAGACCCGCCAGTGGGACGACCCGGCCGGGGCTCGCCACTGGAAGACCGAGGTGGTGGTCGCCTCGCTCGAGATGCTGTCGGGCCGCGGCAAGAAGGAGTATGCCAAGGAAGCCCAGGCGGTGACCGAGGAAGGCGCCATCGCGCACTCGGCAGCCAATGGGGCAGCCGACGAGGTGATGGTCGCAATGTGACCCGGACCGTGGCGGTGGCCAGGGTCGCGGATCCGCGATCTGCGCGACGCGACTCTGACACCGCTACGGACACCAGACGATGGACCCGCAACCCCAGGCCGTCAGCACGCGCGTCCCCGGTCCCGGGCAGTTGCGCTCGTCCGCCGGGTCTCCGGCCCCACCTGGTCACGGATCGGGATCACAGCCGACCACGCGACCTTCAGGATGGACCCCATCGGGTAGCGCGCCGACCAACGACTCGCCCGGCCCGCCTACTGTGCCGCGGTGGCGACCAGCAACAGGTCCAGGAAGTAGGCGTGCAGCAGCCCGCCATACAGGACCGATCGGGTGCGCCACGCCAACCAGCCGAAGAAGAGGCCGCCGAACAGCGTCGACATCGTCTCCAGTTCGGGCTTGCCCAGGTGGACGAAGACGAACGGAAAGGTGGCCAGCAGCACGCCACTCGGGCCGGCCAGTCGGACGAGGGTGAACATCAGGAAACCGCGGAAGAGGAACTCGGCGGAAAGCACGTCGGCGGCGAAGCTGACCAGCAGGGTGCCGAGGTCGTAGCCGGGCTTGGCGTAGTAGGCAATGAACGCCGGCTGGGTGCCGAGCCACAGGATGACCGGGGTGATGACGAGGGCTGCGCCGCCCGCGACCAGCAGCCCGATCCGCCAGTCGCCGAGCTGCAGCCCATAGTCGGCCGGCCGCTCCCCGAGGAGCAGCAGGACCAGGAGTGGGATGACCAGGTACAGGATCGGCCGATCGATCCCCTGGCTCAGCAGCGGGTCCGACGGGATCGCAAAGTTGTGGTAGTAGTCGAGCAGCAGCGCGAAGGTCGCCACCACCACCACCACGCTTTCGCGCAGCGGCAGGCGCAGGCCGAAGAGGTTGAGGTGCGGTCGCTGCGGCTCGTCCACGGCACAACTGTGGGCGATCGGCGGGCTCCCGCGCAAGGGATTCGTGCCGGTGCGCCGGTATACTCCTGACCCATTGTCGCCCCGAGGATCCGTTCGCCCGCATGAGCACCCCATACCCCTACAACGGCCGCCTCAGCCGCTGGGAGGAGGTGGCGGACGGCCTGGCCGTGGTGGGCGTGACCTCGAATGACGCCCCGTTCGCGTTCGAGCCGGGGCAGTACGCCACGCTCGGCCTGGCCGAACCGGGGGGCAAGCTCATCCAGCGCCCGATGTCGATCAGCTCGTCGGCGGACGACACCTCGGAGTACGAGTTCTTCATCCGCCTGGTGCCGGGCGGCGCGTTCACCACCCTGCTATGGGATCGTCGGGTCGGGGACCCGATCAACATCAAGGGTCCGAAGGGACGTTTCCTGCTCCAGAACGACGGACGGACCTGCCTCTTCGTGGCCAGCGGCACCGGCTTGGCACCGTTCATCAGCATGCTCGACACCCTCCGCGACCGTGGCCAGACCCGTGAGGTGGTCCTGCTTCACGGCGTGAGTTACGACTACGACCTGGCCTGGCGATCCGAGTTGGAGGCGCTGGCGGCGTCCGGCACCTTCCCGCTGCACTACGCAGGGACCGTGAGCCGGCCGGCGGCCTGCCCCGACTGGCACGGCCTGGCCGGCCGGGTCGAGTCGGTGGTCGGTCCGCAGCTCGACGCGTTCGGGCTGTCGGCGACCAACACGACCATCTACCTGTGTGGCAACCCGGACATGATCGAGGCCATCGACCACCTGGCGGTGGACCGTGGCTTCCTGCCGGAGCAGGTCCGCAAGGAGCTCTACTGGCCCAAGGGCCGCGCGCACTGACCCGGAACACGAACCGATGTACGAGCGCTTTTACCTGACCACCGCCATCTTCTACCCGAGCCCGGCGCCGCCGCTGCACTCGCTGTTCGAGGTGATCGGGGCCGACGCGATTGCCCGCTACCAGCGCCTGATGGGACGCGACACACGCTTCCTGACCGGCCTCGACGAGCACTCCGCCCAGGTCGAACGCCAGGCCCGGGAGCGCGGCCTCGAGCCGAGGGCCATGCTCGATCCCTGGGCCGACTCCTGGCGCGCAGCGTTCGATCGGTTCGAGATCAGTCACGACCGATTCATCCGGACCACCGATCCCGATCACCGTCGCGCATCGGTCGAGATGGTGCGCCGCGCGCAGGCATCGGGTGACATCTACAAGGGCACCTACGCGGGCTGGTACTGCATCGGGGACAACGAGTTCAAGACCGACGCGCAGGTTATCGACGGGCGATGCCCTGATCACCCATCCCTCGAGTTGCAGTGGCTGGAGGAGGAGAACTGGTTCTTCGCGCTGTCGAAGTACCAGGCCCGCCTCGAGGCGCTCTACCGCGACAACCCCGGGTTCTGCGAGCCGGAGCACTTCCGCCGCGAGGTCCTTGGCTGGCTCGGCGACGGGCTGCGCGACTTCTCGATCAGCCGTGCCGGGACCGGGTGGGGGATTCCCTTCCCCGACGATCCGGACCATCGCATCTACGTCTGGTTCGACGCGCTCACCAACTACCTGACCGGGGCCGGCTTCCCCGATGATCCCGACCTGCTGGCCCGTTACTGGCCCGCCGACCTCCACGTCATCGGCAAGAACATCACCCGCTTCCACTGCCTCTACTGGCCGGCCATGCTGATGAGCGCCGGGCTACCGCTCCCGCGCCGGGTCTTCGCCCATGGCTTCATGCTGCTACGCGGCGAGAAGATGTCCAAGACCGCCGGCAATGTCCTCGATCCGGATGCGGCCGCTGCGTTGTTCGGTGTTGACGGGGTCCGCTACCTGGTCCTGCGCGAGGTCCCCTTCGACCGCGACGGCGAGGTCAGTCTCGAGGGGCTGGTCCGTCGCTACAACGCCGACCTGGCCAACGACCTCGGCAACCTGGTCAACCGAACCGTGAGCATGAGCGCCCGCTACCTGGATCGGCACTTGCCGCCGCTCGTCGCCGAAGCCAGCCCCGCCGACGCGGAGTTGCGAGCGACCGCGGCGCGCGCGGTGGCGACCTACCATGCCGCCATGACCGGCTACCACCTCGACGAGGCGCTGGTGGCGATCATCGACCTGACCCGCGCCGCCAACGGCTACGCGGAGTCCCAGGCACCGTGGGGGCTCAACAGGCGCGGGGAGCACGAGCGCGTCGGTCAGGTGCTGGCCAACATGGCCGAGGCCTGCCGGATCCTGGGCCACCTGATGGCGCCGTTCACCCCCGGGAGCGCCGCGACCCTGCACCGGCAGCTCGGCGTTCCGGCCCCGTACGACGTCCGCGGCGCGGGAGGACCGAGCCTCGGGGCCCTGCTGGCTTGGGGTGGAGCGGGCGGCAGATGGCTGACCGGCGACGCGGTCCCGATCTTCCCGCGCGCCGAGCTGCCAGCTGCCGGCGACGGAGCGACGGAGGCGTCGGCCTGAGCCGCCTGCAGGTCCCCGATCGACTGCCCGGACTGGTTGACGCGCACGCCCACCTCCAGCACGCCGCCTTCGAGGCGGATCTGCCCGCGGTGCTCGATCGCGCGCGCACAGCCGGCATCACTCGGATCCTGGTCCCAGGCTATGACCTAGCCAGCTCGGAACGGGCGTTGGAACTGGCAGCCGCTCACCCCGACCTCCTCGACGCCGCGGTCGGGATCCATCCCCATCACGTCGGGACCGCCACCTCGGCCGACTGGAGCGCCCTCTACGCGCTGGCCGCCGACCGGCGGTCGGTGGCGGTGGGGGAGATCGGGCTCGACTTCTTCCGCAACCTGTCCGATCCCGACGCGCAACGCGACGGCTTCGCGCGGCAACTCGACCTGGCAGCCCGCCTCGGCAGGCCGGTGATCGTCCACGACCGCGAAGCCCACGCTGCGGTGACCGATGCGCTCCTGGCCTGGGCCCCGTCAAGCGGGCGAACAATCCCCGGCATGCTGCACTGTTTCTCCGGAGACGAGGCAATGGCGGCGCGTCTGGCGGGCGCCGGTTTCCTGATCTCGTTCGCGCTGCCGGTGACCTTCGCCAACAGCCTGGGGCCGCGACGAGCCGCCGCGACCCTTGCGGCAGATCAGATCCTGGTCGAGACGGATTCGCCGTGGCTCGGGCTCGACCCGCGAGGGCGCAACGAGCCGACCACGACGTTGCGGACCGCGTCCGCCGTAGCGCGCCTGCGCGACGAAGCGGCCGAGGTCATGGCCAGGCGCGCCGGAGAGGCATACGCCCGCCTCGTTTCTTGACAGGGGTAGAGCCTCGCGACTACCATCATTAGCACTCTCACTGGTTGAGTGCCAACGCCGCGGCCGCATCGGCCGGTTGGCGCTCCCGACGAGATCAAGAGCAGCCCAGATTCAAGGAGGCGTACCTCACCCATGACCACTACGGTCAGCAGCGGAACGCAGCTGAGGCCGCTCGGGGATCGGCTCGTGATCAAGCCATCCCCGCGCGAAGAGATGACCAAGAGCGGGATCGTCCTGCCCGATACCGCCAAGGAGCGTCCCCAGGAGGGGACCGTCCTGGCCGCCGGGCCTGGCAAGATCCTCGAAGACGGCAGCCGCGAGGCGATGGACGTGTCCGTCGGTCAGCGGATCCTGTTCCAGAAGTATGCCGGCACCGAGTTCAAGCTCGATGACGACGAGCTTCTGATCCTGTCCCAGAAGGACGTCCTGGCGGTCCTCGAGTAGTCGGCCGCCCCCAACCCCATTCGATCAACTGATTCGGAGGACGAACACCACCGTGGCGAAGCAGCTCCTGTTCGATGAGGAGGCACGTCGCGCGCTCAAGCGCGGGGTAGACAAGATGGCCGATGCGGTCAAAGTCACCCTGGGCCCACGCGGGCGCTATGCCATCCTCGACAAGAAGTTCGGATCACCCACCATCACCAACGATGGCGTGACCATTGCCCGCGACATTGAGCTCGAGGACCCCTACGAAAACATGGGGGCCCAGTTGCTCGAAGAGGTCGCCACCAAGACCAACGACGTGGCCGGTGACGGCACGACCACCAGCATCGTGCTGGCCCAGGCGATCATCACCGAGGGTCTCAAGAACGTGACCGCCGGCGCCAACCCGATGGGCCTTAAGCGCGGCATCGAGCGCGGCGTGATCGCGATCGTGGAGGAGATCAAGAGGCTCTCCAAGCCGGTCGAGACCAAGGACGACATCGCGCACATCGCCGCCATCAGCGCCCGCGACACCGAGATCGGCGAGATGATCGCCGAGGTCATGGAGCGCGTCGGCAAGGATGGCGTGGTCACCGTCGAGGAGAGCCAGGGGCTCAAGCTCGACAAGGAGTACGTCGAAGGGATGCAGCTCGATCGGGGCTACGTCAGCGCCTACATGGTCACCTCCAACGACGCAGGTCGGATGGAAGCGACCCTCGAGAACCCCTTCATCCTGGTCACCGACAAGAAGATCAGCGCCGTGGCCGACATCCTGCCCACCCTCGAGAAGACGGTGCAGACCGGCAGGCCGCTCCTGATCGTGGCCGAGGACGTGGACGGCGAGGCGCTGGCCACCCTGGTCGTGAACAAGCTGCGGGGCACCATCAACGTGCTCGCCATCAAGGCCCCGGGCTTTGGCGATCGGCGCAAGGCAATGCTCGAGGACATCGCGACCCTGACCGGCGCGCGGGTGATCTCCGAGGAGGTCGGCCGCAAGTTGGACAGCGTGACCCTGGAGGACCTCGGCGAGGCCCGTCGGGTGACCGCCGACAAGGACAGCACCACCATCGTCGAGGGCAAGGGCCAGCCCAACGCGATCGAGGCTCGCAAGTCGCAGATCAAGCTCCAGATCGAGGACACCACCAGTGACTTCGACCGCGAGAAGCTCCAGGAACGCCTGGCCAAGCTCTCCGGCGGCGTGGCGGTGCTCAAGGTCGGCGCGGCCACCGAGGTCGAGCTCAAGGAGAAGAAGCACCGCATTGAGGACGCCCTCTCGGCGGCCCGTGCCGGCGTCGAGGAGGGGATGGTCGCCGGTGGCGGCTCGGTCCTGGTCCACGCCATCCCGGCGCTCGACAAGGTCGAGGCGGTCGGTGACGAACTGACCGGGGTCAACATCCTGCGTCGCGCGCTTGAAGAGCCGCTGCGCCAGATCGCGATCAACGCCGGCCAGGAGGGCAGCGTGGTCGTCGAGGCGGTTCGCAAGATGCCTGCCGGTTCGGCGTACGACGCCCAGAAGGGCGTGTACACCGACATGTTCGCAGCCGGCATCATCGACCCGGCCAAGGTGACGCGCTCCGCCCTGGAGAACGCGGCCTCGGTGGCAGCCCTGCTGCTCACCACCGAGACGATCATCACCGACATCCCCGAGAAGGACAAGGCGGCGTCGTCCGGCATGGGCGGCGGCGGGATGGACTACTAGTCGGTCCACCCCACACCCCCAAGAAGAGCCCTGGCTTCGGCCGGGGCTCTTTGCTATCCAGTTCTGTCGGTGCGGGGTCGACACGACCAGCGGCGAGGTGCTCGCACTGATCGAGGTCGGCGGGGCCGGGACCCAGGCAGTACCACGGGACCAGCCAATCGGTCTATTCCGTGCTCGGAGGTCGGCCGCTACGGTTGCCGGAATGGGGACCAGCATCGGGACCGAGCGAGCCGCGCTGCCGGTCGCTGACCGACGCCTGGCGGCCGTGCGGGGATGGCGCCCAAGCCTCCGGGTGGCGGTGGCCGGGGCGTCGTTGACGATCGTCATCGCCATGGCCGTGGTGATCGCCAACCTCGTGGCGGACCGCTTGCGGGAACTGGCGATCGACGCCGCGCTTGAGCATGCCGAGTCGGTGGTTCGCGCCAACCTCGACCCCGCGCTCGCCGCCGACGCGCTCCAGCCGGGTGCGATCCGCGATCCGGCACTCGACGACCAGCTCGAGCTGCTGGTCCAGGGCGGCGGGATGAGCAGGGTCGTCATCTGGTCGCCGGATGGCCGGGCCGTCTACAGCTCTGACCCCGCGCTCCGCGGGCGCGTCTTCGACGTGGATGGGGACCTGGGCGAAGCATTGCAGGGCATTAGCGTCGCCGAGTACGGGACCGCAACCGAGGACGCGGCCGCGGCCTTTGAGTCGGCCGCCCTGCCGGTGGATTAGTGGTGGTGGCCGAGGTGCCACCATCCGCAGTATCGGCAACGATAGGGACGCAGCCCGCCCGCCGCCCCGCGACCCCAGCCTCGCCGAATGAGTGCTCGGGCCTCTCCCCGGCTCAGGAAGCGCGCCTTGGAAGTGCATGCCTTCTCCTCGATCGGAAGGTCGCGGTTGATGAAGCGGCGGTATTCGGCGAGTGCCATGCGCCGAGCCTCGCTCGCTGGTCCGACAGGTCGGGTGTCGTGATCGGTCGCGGGTGGTAGCAGGCCCGGCGCAGGCGACCACAACGGTGCGCCAGATGCGCATGACAACGACAACAACTCGGGGGCTTCGGCTCGAGCGACTCCGATTCCGGTGACTCGGACGGCGGCAGCGACGACTGACCCCGCTGCGACGAGCGCGGTAACCGCCGGCGAAGGAGGGGAGCACTAGAATCGAGACATGTCCCGCTCGGGCTCGCCTCCCTCGCAGCCTGCCTCGATCGAGGAGATCCTGGCCAACCTGAACGAGCCCCAGCGCGAGGCGGTGACCCACGAACGCGGCCCGCTGCTGATCCTGGCCGGGGCCGGGAGCGGCAAGACCCGGGTGCTGGCGCATCGGGTCGCGTACCTGGTCGCAACCGGCACGCTGCCGTGGCAGATCGTGGCCGTGACCTTCACCAACAAGGCAGCCCAGGAGATGCGCGAGCGGATCGCCGGGCTGATCGGGGAGGACGCTGCGCGCGAGGCGACGATCGGCACCTTCCACGCCATCTGCGCCCGGATCCTGCGCCGCGACGGAGCCGCGATCGGCTTGGGGCGTAACTTCGCGATCTACGACCGGGCCGACCAGGTGGCGCTTATCAAGAGTGTCCTGCGCGAGCTCGACCTCGACGAGAAGCGCTTCGCCCCGGCAGGGATGCTGGCCTGGATCGGACAACGCAAGGACGAGCTGGCCGACGTGGCGACCGCGCGGCGCCAGGCGGCCAACTACTACGACGAGGTCGCGGCCAGGGTCTACGAGGCCTACCAGCGCCAGTTGACCGACGACAACGCGGTGGACTTTGACGACCTGCTGACCCGGACCGTGACCCTGCTCGAAACACACCCCGACGTCCTCGCCCGCTACCAGGGGCGCTGGCGCCAGGTGTTGGTGGACGAGTACCAGGACACCAACAGGGCGCAGTACCTGCTCTGCGCCCTCCTCTCCGCCAAGCATCGCAACCTCGCTGTGGTGGGCGACGACGACCAGAGCATCTACTCGTGGCGCGGCGCCGACCTGCGCAACATCCTCGACTTCGAGCGCGACAACACCGATGCCCGGGTCGTCAAGCTGGAGCAGAACTACCGATCCACCCAGACCATCCTGAACGCGGCCCACGCCGTCGTCAGCCGCAACCCGGACCGCAAGGACAAGAAGTTGTGGACCGATCGAGGGGACGGCACCCTGATCACGGTCTTCGACGCCTACAACGAGTACGAGGAGGCCGAATTCGTCGCGCGAGAGGTGGAGCGCCTGACCGCCGGCACCGATCGACGACGGCGCGGCTTCGGTGGCGGGGGGATGCTCACCGCGCGAGCATCGGACGACTCTCCCGGCCTGCGCTATGGGCAACTGGCGGTCGCCTACCGGATCAACGCCCAGAGCCGCGTGCTGGAGGAATCGTTCGTCCGCTTCGGGATCCCGTACCAGCTGATCGGGGGTACCCGGTTCTACGAGCGGCGCGAGGTGAAAGACGTGCTGGCCTACGTCCGCCTGGCGCGCAATCCTGCCGACCGGGTTGCCCTGGAGCGGGTCATCAACGTCCCGGCCCGGGGGATCGGCGACAAGAGCATCGAGGAGCTCCGCGCGTGGGCGGGAGTCCGGGGCACGAGCCTATGGGGCGCGGTCGCGGCAGCCGGCGAGAACGCGAACCTGCTGCCCCGCGCGCGTGCCGCGCTGGCCGGCCTGGCAGCGATCATCGGCGACCTGGAGCAGCGGGCGGCGAATGGGCCACCATCGGCGCTGTTCGACGCGGTCCATGAGCGGAGCGGGCTGCGTGCCATGGTCCAGGACGGATCCGAGGAGGGGGAGGAGCGCTGGACCAACCTGGTCGAACTGCGCAACCACGCCGCCGAGTTTGACGAGCTGGCCGTGCCGGAGGGGTTGGAGCGCTTCCTCGAAGAGGTGGCCCTGGTCAGCGACCAGGACGAGTTCGAGGATCGCCCCGACCGGGTGACCCTGATCACCCTCCACGCGGCCAAGGGCCTGGAGTTTCCGGTCGTCTTCATCGTCGGCCTGGAGGAGGGGCTGCTGCCGCATCGCCGCGCGCTCGAGGACGAGCGTGAGCTGGCCGAGGAGCGGCGCCTCGCGTACGTGGGCATGACCCGTGCCCGCGATCGTCTGTACCTGATCCACGCCCGCCATCGCTCGACCTTCGGGGTCGGGGCGCAGTCGGAGGCATCCCGCTTCCTGGCCGAGCTGCCGGAGGAATTGCTCGACGCCGACCGCGGCTCGGGGCAGCCGTTCAGACGGGGAGGCGCCTGGCAGCGGCGCGGCACAGACGACGCGGACTGGATGCCGGGCGGCTATCGCTCCCCGGCGCGCCGGCCGGGCGACGACACGCTCCGTCCCGTCAGCCTGCCCGACCACGCCGCTCCCCCTCGTCCCCTGGGCGCCGGGCTCGACCGGGCGAAGGAGCGGGTCGCGGCCACGGGCTATCGACCCGGGGCGGAGCCTGACCTCGGCAGCGGCGGCGTGGCGGCTCCCACCGCGGTGCCGGGCCCCGCGGGCGACGGCGTGGAACAGGCCTTCGGGGCGGGGGACCGCGTTCGTCACCGCCGCTTCGGGATCGGGGTGGTCAGCGCCAGCCGCTTGGAGAAGGGCGACGAGTGGGTCACCGTGGAGTTCGGCGAGCACGGGACCCGGGAGTTGATCGTGGCCTACGCCGGGCTCGAACGCCTCGCCCCCGGGTCCTGACTAGAATCGGTCCGTGGCCAGCCCTCCGCTCCGCGTCCGGCGCCTGCTCGATGATCTGAACGCGGCGCACGCCGAGTTCGAGGCGGCCCTCGCCAGCGTCGACCCCGCCCTCCGCGATGCGCCCGGGCTGGTCGGCGAGTGGTCCGCCCGCGAACTGGTTGGGCACGTCGGCTACTGGGCCGGCCAGGCAACCGAGGCGCTGCACCGGGCCGAGCAGGACGAACTCGACGAGTACGGGGCCGATGAGCTTTCGGTCGATGCCCGCAACGAGGTCGTGGCCCGGGTGGCGCGGG
>JBKJYH010000096.1:0-8134 GCA_046715765.1 Candidatus Limnocylindria bacterium | reverse complement strand
ATCGGTGCGCCCGTCTTCCAGTGGCGGGCAAATCGGGCCAGCACCGTTGGCTCCCAGACCCAGTGCTCCATGATCTGGGATGGCGCCTCCACGAAGTCCTGCTCGGTCTCCGATCCGGCGAATCGGGCGAACTCGGCGCGGGTCAGGCTCTGGTGCAGGATGTGTCCGAACTCGTGGAAGAGGGTCTCCATCTCGCTCTGCGGCCCGTGGCGCAGCAGGCTGGGGCGCTCGCTGCCTGGTGGCGTCATGTTGGCGACGATTGCGCTCACCGGCCGCTGGTAGGTCCCGTCCGCGCACCGATGGGCAGTCCGCAGCGGGAAGGCGGCGGCGTGGAAGAACTTCCCGTCGCGTGGGTAGAAGTCGGTGTAGAAGTGGGCCAGGTGCTCCCCGCTGGCGCGGTCGCGAATCTCGTACAGCTTGACCGATGGGTGCCACGCCCCGGTCGGCTCGACCGAGTGGTAGGTGACGCCAAAGACCTCGCCGGTGAGGTCCAGCATCCCCTGGACCACCGTGTCCATGGGCAAGTGCTCGGAGATCTCGTCGAGGTTCACGGTGTGGCGTTCGCGCGCGATCACATCGTCGTAGTACGCCCAGTCCCAGACCTGGAGCGGCGGGGTCTCGCCGTCCTCGGCCATCCGCTCGGCCAGGACCGAGGCTTCCCGCGCCGCGGCGGCCTGGAGCGGCGGGACGAGGCGGTCGTAGAACTCGTCCACCCGCTCGGGCACACCGGCCATCTTGACCGCCATGCAGTAGTGGGCCCAGGTCGGCTGGCTGTGGAGCCCGGCGATCTCGCGGCGCAGTCGCAGCGCCTCCTCCAGGAGCGGCATGTTGAGGTCGCGTCCCTCGTTCCACTTCTTGCGCATGAGCTGTTCGCGCGCGGGCCGGCTGCGGGCCTGCTGCATGAACGGGGTGTAGTCGGGCGTGTCGAGCGTGATCCGCCAGGTGCCTGGTGCCGCTCCCGGGGCGAGCCGTTCCACGAAGGCGTCGGACAGGCCTGCCAGGCCGTCCCGGTCCACCTCGATCCAGTCGCGCGACTCGATCAGGTTGCGGTTGAAAGCGACCTCCAGCTCCACCAGCCGGCCACGGAGGCGCTCCAACTCGGCCCGGTCCTCGGCGCTGAGTGCGAACCCGGCGCGCGCGAAGTCGCGCATCCAGTGCTCCAGGAGGCGTTGCCGCTCGCCGGTTAGTTGCTGCGCGTCGTCGGTGGCTGCGAAGGCGCTGACCGAGCGGTACAGGTCCTCGCGGAAGGCCAGCCCCACTCGCCACTTGGTGACCCGCTCCTCGGCGGCCTGGGCCGCGTCGCGCACGGCGGGGTCGCCATGGACGTAGGCCATGAACGCACCGGTGCCGTAGCTGTCGGCCACCGCTGCCACGGCCAGCTCCAGGACGCTCAGCGTGGCGTCGAAGGTGGGGGAGTCGGGCACCACTGCGCCGGAGAGCAGGCGCTCGGCCTCGGCCAGGCCAGCATCCGTCGCCGCAGTGACCGACTCGGGGGTGACCTGCGCGTAGTCGTACAGCATCGGCGCGCATGGTACAGGCGAGAGCGCGGTGCGCGGGGATTTGCAGCGTGGGTACGTAATCACGAAGCAGCCCGTCGTGACTATCGGTGGTTTGCGCGCTGTGCAAACCAGCACCAATGGCGTGGCGATATCGGGCTCGAATTGGCCCGATGCAGGCTCTGCATCGTAGTTATGTACCCCACCTGCAAAGTGGTGTGTGGGATGGCCCCGGGGGGCGGGGAGCGGTGTCATCGGGTACCCTCGCGGCATGCCGAGCATCGGTCAAGAGCTGGCCGGGCGTTACCGCCTTGACGCCCAGATCGGGTCGGGTGGGTTCGCCACGGTCTTCCGAGCCCGCGACCTGAGGCTCGAACGCGACGTGGCGGTGAAGGTGCTCCTCGCCAACCACGCGACGGATCCGGTCATGGCCGCGCGATTCGAACGGGAGGCACGGGTGCTCGCCGCGCTCCGCCACCCGAACGTGGTCGCCATCCACGACGTTGCAGCCGGCGACCCCGCGAAGGCCGCGGAGCCATTCCTGGTTATGGAACTGAGCGAAGGCGGCTCGCTGGCGGACCGAATCGCGGAGCGCCTCGCGGCATCGAGGACTGGCGCACTCCCCCCTGATGAACTCATTCCAATCCTTGTCGACGTCGCGGCCGGCCTCGCCGCACTCCACGCCCAGGGGATCGTGCACCGTGACCTGAAGCCTTCGAACGTCCTCCTGTCCGACGGTCGGGCACGGATCGCAGACCTCGGGATCGCCACCATCGGACCGAGCGACCTGACCGCGGTCGGGACCACGGTCGGCACGCTCGCGTATCTCGCCCCCGAGCAGCTCGCGGGCGAACCGGGGAGCGCTGCCAGCGATGTGCATGCCCTCGGAGTCATCGCCTTCCTGGGCCTGACGGGCAGGCTTCCGCGTCCGGCCGGAAACGTCACGGAGGTCGTCGCGGCGAGTATCCAGCCGGTCGACCCTGTCTCCGCCGTGGAGCCCGGCCTCGGCACGGCATTCGATGGGGCGATTGCGCGGGCGCTCGGCCGCAGTTCTTCCGGGCGGCCAACGACAATCGAGCTTGGGACGATGCTCGCTGCCGCCCTCAAGCACTGGCGTGCCGAGCCCGGCCTGGCAGCGGGGTACGACGCGACCACCCTCGCCAGGCTGCCACTCCCCGACAATGGCGTTGCGGTCCCACCGGCGGCGGCCCCAGCGGTTGCGGCCACATGGGTTGCGGGGTCAGCCGTCCCCGGCCCAGCCATCGCGGTCACGCCGCGCCGGGGCGCACGGCCGCTGGCAGCAGTGGGCATCGTGCTCGCCGCGCTCTTCCTTGGCCTGGCGGGCTTCGTGCTCTTCCGACCGGATGGCCCTGGCGAGACCGCGTCTCCCTCTGGCACCGGGAATGCATCGGCGTCCGCGAGCGCGTCGGCATCCGGGACAGCCCAGGCGTACCAGGACGCGCGAGTCGCCAGCGACGAGATGCGGGCGGCGATCGCGGCCGCGCGCGGATCCGGCGGCCTGAACGGCCGCGAGGCGATGGGCCTCGAGACCCTTCTCGATCGGTTCGACAGAGCGCTCGACAACGACGATCCTGAGACCGCGATCGACGAGGCGAACGAGCTGGCGGCTCAGGTCGCCGAGCTCATCGAACAGGGGGACGTGGAGGCCCAGGCTGGCGACCGGCTCCAGACAGCCGCCGAAGAGTTGGTTGCGGCCGTCAACCCGCTCTTGGGCTGACGCACGCAGCGAGGCGGTGTCTGATCACAGAGACTCGCCGGATCCGCGAAGTACGGGTCTGACACCACCGGACCCTGCGTAGAATCGGTGCCATGGCCCGCGTCATCGTGCTCGGCGTCGGCATGGTCGGGCGTACGATCGCGTTGGACCTCGCCCGACGCCACGAGGTTCTCGCATGTGACCAGAGTCGCGAGTCGCTGGCCCGGCTGAGCCATGACGCCGAGGCGCAGGACGTCTTCCGGCCACTGCGCACGTGCGAGATCGATGCCGCTGATTCCGCAGCGATTAGCACCGCGGTCAGTGGGTTCGATCTGGCGGTGACCGCCGTCCCTGGCCGACTTGGATTCCGAACCCTGCGCGCCGTCATCGAAACCGGCACGTCGGTAGCCGACATCTCGTTTGGCCCGGAGGACACGCTCGAATTGGATGCCTTGGCGCGCGCGCGGGGCAGTTGCGCGATCGTGGACATCGGCGTGGCTCCTGGGCTGGACGCGCTGATCCTGGGCCACTACGACCAGCTGTGGCACCTCTCGGAATTCGAATGCCTTGTCGGGGGGCTGCCCCAGGAGCCCTCCGGGCCGTGGCGGTACAAGGCGCCCTTCTCTCCGGCCGACGTGATCGAGGAGTACGTGCGCCCAGCGCGTCAGATGGAAGACGGTCGGGTCGTGATCCGGGCTGCGCTATCGGAGCCCGAGCTGGTGGACGTTCCGGGCGTTGGCACCCTGGAAGCATTCAACACCGATGGTCTGCGCTCGATCCTCAGCACCATGAGCCACATCCCGAACATGCGGGAGAAGACGCTCCGCTGGCCTGGGCACCGCGACATGGCCCTGGCGTTGCGCGACTCCGGCCTGCTGTCCGAGGATCCCGTTGCTGCACTGGACACCGCCGGGGAGACGGTCGAGATCGTGCCTCGCGAGGTCACCTCTCGCCTGCTGTTCGCGCAATGGGCGCTCCGGCCGGGGGAGCCGGAGTTCACCGCCATGCGCGTCACGCTGCGGGGCGTCGACCGACGAACAGGCGCGCCCCGCGAGGCCGTCTATCAGCTGCTCGATCGAACCGATCCGGCGACGGACACATCCTCGATGGCACGCACGACCGGCTACACGTGCACGGCCGCCGCGGAGTTGATCCTGTCGGGCAGGTTCCGGACCCCGGGCGTCCACCCCGGGGAGCGGCTGGGGGCCGTGCCGGGCGTCCTCGACCAGGTGCTCGCGCACCTCGAGCTGCGAGGGGTGCTCCTCCGCATGACCCTCGAAGGCGGGGACTGAACAGTCCCGAGTCTGGACGGCGGCCGAATCGCGGGTCCTCCACCGCAACGTTTGGTCCAATTCATGTGTCTTACCGAATAGCGTGCGAACGTCGGGGAGTGTCATGACCGAGTCCCGCATCGTCCCGTGGGAGATGGGAGTCGACGAATTTGACGCGCGTTTCGCGCTGATGAGGGAACGGCTCGTGCAGATCTGCACAGGATTCGTGGGGGCGGCTTTAGCGGAGGACGTAGTCCATGACGCATTCATTCGCGGACGGGCGCGCCGACACCAGCTCCGCAACGAGGATCGGTTCGAGACCTGGATCACCCGGGTCGCCATCCGCATCTGCCTCGATCGGAAGGCGTCGGGCAGGCGCCTGCTCGATGTTCTCCTCGGGATTCGTAGACCCGCGCGAGACCTCGGCCGCGATGCCGGGCTCCGTGAGCTCGTCGAGGAGCTCCCTCCGCGCGAGCGGACAGTGGTGGTCCTCCACTACGGCCACGGCTATCGGCTCGAGGAGATCGCCGCGATGAGCGGCCTTTCCGCCGTGAATGTGCGGACGATTATCTTCCGTGCTCGCCGGCGGCTGCGCGACCAGGTGGAGCGGGCGAACCAATGAGCCGATTCGACGATGATCTCCGGGGCGCGACGGCGCACCTTGCGCGGGAACAGCTCCCCGAGGGAATCTTGGACGAGTCGCTCAGCGCGGCCGCACCTCATCGCAGGCTGGCGATGCTCGCGGCATCGGCTGCGGCCCTGGTGGTCATCGTAGTTCTTGCGTGGGGAGCCGGACTTCTGCCACTCCCGGTCGCGTCAGACGCCTCGCCGAGCGGTGAACCCAGCCCGTCATCTGCCGCTGCGGCATGCCATGACATCGACGCGATGGGCGCCTTCTCCACCGAATACCTCGTGTTCTTCCCATGTGCGAATGGCAGCGGGCTCGCGAGCGCCCCACGGGTGATGGCTCTGGCGCCCCCGGAAGATGTTCTTGCCGGAGCAATCCGCGATGTACTGAACGGCCCTGTGGGGCAGGAGCTCGCCGCGGGGATGGCGTCGCTGGCTCCCGCTGGGAGCGGAGACCTTCTCGCCACGGTGGAACTGCAGGCGGATGGACTCGCCGTCCTTACCTTTGATCCCGGCCTAGGGGGGCTCAGCCTGGATCCGCGGTTCTTGGCGGCGATCGAAGCGACAGGTCTGCAATTCGAACAGGTGACCGCGCTCGAGCTTCAGCTCGGCGGTAGCTGCGGAGAGTTCTTCGCGATGTTCGGCGCAGTCTGCGACCACCTGGCAAAGCCGGTGCAGATCGCAGGCGACTGTCCAGTCGTCCCGCCGGCGTTCCTGCCGAGCGGTGCCGGAATCACGACGCCTCGACCATTCCCGGGCCAGCCGAGAACCGTCAGCTGGGGCGCCGGCGACGACACCGTCATCCAGGACGTCGGAGAACGCGGCGGCCCGGCCGCATTCGAAGACGGGCAGGAGGTAACGATTCGAGGATACCCGGGCCGGGCCAGATCCGACTTCCCGGAGTTCACCTGGGTGGAGGACGGGTGTCCGTATCACGTGACGCTCCCAGGCGTGGGCCAGTACGTGGCCATTGACTACGCGACCGTGTACGGACCGATTGTCGCCCAGGGCAGCCCCAACGCCCTTCCATCTGCGCCGTCGGGGACGGCCAGCGTCGAGCAGGACGGCATCAGGCTGACCCTGGTGCTCGACAAGGAGGGGACCACGTTTGGCGAGCGTGTCTGGGCCGACGTCACGGTGGAAAATACGGGGTCTGACGCCATCATCTGGGGCCATTCAAGCACCTGCACATGGCCTGCCGGCGTGCGGGGGTCCGCCGCGCTCGAGCCGCCATCCATCGGGCGCACTGACTGGCCGGGAGACCAGGGTGTTCTGAAGAATGCCACCGTCCCGGACGCTCAATCGGTGGCCTTCGGCTTCACGCCCGAACCATTCGTCGACTTCCAGGGAAACTGGGGATGCACGACCGATCTTGTCACTGACGAGATCGCCCCGGGCGAGCGGCTGTCCGACCGGTTCGCGTGGGATACGATCGGCTTCAGCGGCATGCCGCCGCCGGGTGGTCGATACGTCGCAGAGGCGACGTTTGGGTATATGGGACGGGGAAGTGTTTCGCCGGAGGCCAGCCCGGACGACTACCAGGTGACCGTCCGGGTCGCCCTGGACGTTGAGGGTCCGGCGATCGAATACCTGTCGCCCGGCGAAGCGATGGACCTCTTGCTGGCCGATCCAACCTTCATTCAGCAGCTCGCCGCAAACCCCCGTGTGCGATGGACGGGAGCCGACCTGACCTGGGACGACGAACGGTGGACCGTGGAGCTCAGGCTCGAAAATCCAGACGAGGCGCTGGTCGCCACCATCGACGCCGTCACGGGGGCAGTCACGGATATTCAACGTATCGCGCGAGATCCGGCGTCCTGAGGCGCGACTCGAATCCTCTCCATTTCCCGGCCCGATGCAGCCGGAACAACACCCTTCCTGACCGCCCGACGAAGCCCGAACACGACAGATTCACGCGACAGCCGCGTTATCGCGTTGAGTGGGTCTGAAACGCCAGTCCTGCAGGGTGAGCGCCGCATCTGCAGCTGGATCGGGCCTGCAGCCTAACCAGTGCGGCCCTGGTGTGAATCTGCCGGAACTTGGCGCCGCGCCCGTCCCGCGCCCGTCCCGTGGCGGGGCGTCGCGGGAGGGCTCGCGTCGCTAAGATCGGTCGGTGATCCCAGGCCCCGACCCCAACCAGGACTTCGTCCACCTCCACGTCCACTCGGAGTTCAGCCTCCTCGACGGCCTCTCGCGCATCGGTGAGTTGACCACCCGGGCGGCAGAACAGGGCATGAAGGCCCTGGCCATCACCGACCACGGTGCGCTGTACGGGGCGGTCCCCTTCTACCAGGCATGCCACAAGGCCGGACTGAAGCCGATCATCGGGGTCGAGACCTACGTGGCGCCGCGGGGCATGACCGACAAGGAGGCGCGCGTCGATGCCAACCCGCACCACCTCGTGCTGCTGGCGAAGGACCTCGTTGGCTATCGCAACCTGATGGAGCTGGTGACCCGCGCCCACCTCGACGGCTACTACTACAAGCCTCGGATCGACAAGGAGTTGCTGGCGAAGCACGCCGGAGGGCTGATCGGGACCTCGGCCTGCCTGGGCGGGGAAGTCGCCAAGCGCCTGGCCGATGGCGACGAGCGCGGGGCGGAAGGAGTCGCCGACGAGTATCGGTCGATCCTGGGCGACGGCAACTTCTTCATCGAGGTCCAGCAGCATGGCATCCCGGACCAGGCCCGCGTCCACCCCCAACTGGTGAGCCTCGCCCGCCGGCTGAAATTGCCACTCCTGGCTACCAATGACACGCACTACACGGTGCAGGAGCAGGCCGAGCCCCACGACCTCCTGCTCTGCATCGGGACCAGCAGCAACCTGGATACGCCGGGGCGGCTGCGCTTCGAGACGAACGAGTTCTACCTGAAGGGCCCGATGGAGATGCGCCGCCTCTTCGGCGGCGAACTGCCCGATGCCTTCGATAACACCCTGCGGGTAGCCGAGATGGTGAACCTGCGGCTCGAGTTCGACCAGCTCCGGCTGCCCCACTTCCCGGTGCCCGATGGCGAGACCGCCAGCT
>JBKJYH010000095.1:0-7196 GCA_046715765.1 Candidatus Limnocylindria bacterium | reverse complement strand
GTGTAGGCGTGCGTCGCGGTGCCCGTGGCGGCCTGCCCGGTCAGCGCGGCGGTCCCGTCGCCCCAGTCCACAGTGACCAGACCCTGAGCGCCGTTGTCCCAGTCCAGCGCCGCAGTCTTGCGCGTGGTGTCGCTGGTGGCCTCGGTCAGCGAGGTCAGCAGCGGCTGCGGCGGCGTGGTTCCGGCGTAGGGCAGGGTGACGGTCGTGTACGTGATCTGGGTCGGGTCGGCCGTGGGGTGCACGGCGATGACGTAGGTCCCGGCGGAGCCGTAGGTGTGGTTGGCGCCGGTGAGGCCGGCGGGCAGGCTGCCCACGACTCCGTCACCCCAATCCACGGTGAACGGTCCGGCACCGGAGGCGACCGCGCGCACGGTGAACCGCGTGGCGTCGGTGGTGACCTCGAACGCCTGGACGTCGGGCCCATTGGTCGCCGAGAGCGGCTGGCAACCGCAGACCGGCTCGGGCGGGCTGCAGGTGGTGAGGAAGATCCGACGCGGCGACTCGGAGTTGAACGGGGTGATCAACGGGCCGCACGTGCCGTCCGGGGGGTTGGCCATGACGTCGTAGGGGCCCTTGGCCCACTGGCTGCCCTTGCGGGTGCGCCCGGAGATCGTGAAGCTGACCGCGCCGTTCTCGACGGTGAGGTCGCCGAGCGTGCCACCGGAGATCCACGGCAGCAGGTAGTACACCCACGCACCGTCGGCGGTCGGCTCCGTCGGGGCGTAGCCGGTGACGTCGGACCACACCTCCAGCGCGAAGCCCGCCTCGGCGCTGTAGGAATGCGATTCCTCCCAGCCGATGGTGTTTCCGTTGCGGTCCAACAGCTTGGTCCACGTCGGGTTGATCATCGAGAAGAGGTCAGGGTCGACCTTGCAGAACTCGATGGTGACGTTGATCCACTTGAGCTGGTCGGCGCCACGTTCGGACACGCACAGCTCACCACCCGCAGTGCGGACAGTGGTCTCCTCACCCTCCTCGATCTCGGCGGTCATACCCACCGAGACAAACCCGGAAGTGACCACTGTGGAGCAGAGGCCGGGACTCGGGCGCCCGACACTGTCGATGCGGGTGACGCGCATCCGCCGCCCGCGAATCGGTGTGAAGCAGTTGGACGCCATCACTTGCCTCCGCTGGACTTACGGGTGTTGGACTTGGTTTCCGGCTCCGCCTTGGGCTTCGCGGGCTCCGCCTTGGCCTCGGCCGAGGAGCCGGCGTCGGGATTGGCCTTGGCTTCCCATGCCTCGTAAAGCTCGTCGGTGACCTCCAGGCCGGTCTCACCCCAGCGGTTGCTGGTGATCCGGAAGTCGGTCTTGGCGTGGCCACCGAGGGCCTCCAGCTCGGCGATGACCTCGCCGAGCTGATTGCGCGATGGCGGCAGAATCGTGGGCATCACGGGCTCCCGGGGAGATCGGCCAGCACCGCCAGGCGCGGGCAGTCGGCTGTGATGACGTAGGACCGCTCCGCCAGGGCCAGGCGGATGTTGCGGGTCGTGGAAAAGTCGGTGCGCGCCTGCACCGGGCCGCGCTGCAAGAGCACCGGGCCCGTGGCGTAGATCCACGCCTGCCCGGCCGGGGCCGCCACACCCAGCGGGCTCGCGGTGCCGTACCCGGCGCCGAAAGCCCACACGTTGTCCAGGACGGTGCGCACCGTGTCCGGCTCGCCCCGGCGCTCGACGAGCCAACCCACCGACTGCGCCACGGCCGCGAGCTGCCGGGCCGCGTGGATGATGCCCAGCCCGCCGTAGCGCGCGGCGATCTCCCGCTCCAGTAGGCCCAGCGCCTGCTCGAACGGCAGCGCCGTGGTGCCGTTGGGGGTGGCGACGTCGGTACCGGCCAGCGCGTCGGCGGCGAACTGCTGCTCGACGCGGAACTGCTCGTGCATCTCCAAACGGGCCTGCGCCCGCTGCCGCGCTTCCTCGTCACCGAGTCCCGGTCCACATGAGACGGACTCGTAGACGATGAACGGCAGCCCGGTGATGACGTCGAGGTCACCCAACGGGAGCGTCTTGGTCGGGTAGTCCGGCGGGACTGACACGCTCGCGCCGAGCGTGTCGGTGCCCGCCGCTGCGGTGGCGGGCACGTCGAAGGTGTCGGCCACCGAGCCCGGCGGGTACTTGCCGAACGAGGCGATGTTCGCCGAGACGGGGATGGTTACCGAGGGGGTGACCGTCCACGTGTCCGACGCGCCGACGGTGGCCAGCGTCTTGCTGAGCCCGTCGATGGTGACGGTGACCGGCGTCGCCCCGTACCCGGCGTTGCGTGAGGTCAGCGTCGCGGTGAGCACGTTCCCGCCCGCCGCCTTGCTCAGCGTGACTAGGAACGCCTGCTCGGTGGTCGGGCCGGGCAGGGGTTGGACGAAGCAGGGATCGCGCCAGATGCCGCCGCCGGGGTCGCACCCGTTGGACAGGTACTGGACCCCGGCGATCTCCCAGTGCCCATCGGCCCCCGGCCGTTCCAGGGCAGCGGAGAACAGCCCGTACCGGTAGGGCTCTACCGGTGGCGGGCTGATCTCCACTCCGGACAACCGGATCGGCTCGCTCATGGCCTAGGTTCCGCCCGTCAGATCAGGCCGACGGGCAGAGGACGGCCTGCTGGGCGCCGGTCGCACCAGTGGCACACAGCGGCATCGTCAGGGAGATCGGCGTGTAGCAGCCGCGCAGCGCGACCTCCATGCCCTCCTCGGAGAACAGCGCCAGGTGCAGGTTGCGGGCCAGCAGGCTGGAGTCGAAGAGCCCGTCGATCGTGATGATGTCGTTGGTGAGCTTGAAGTACGTGCCCGCCGGGTAGATGAGCACCTTGACGGTCGCCGGCCACACCTTCGGTGCGGTGTTCCCGCCGAACCCGGTGGTGCTGTAGGTCGGCAGGTTCGTCGCGTTGCGGGTGTTGGCCGCCGTGGTCGCGTCGGTGGTGTCGTACACCTGGGTCGGGCCGGCGAAGGCGTCCTGCCAGTCCAGGACGTACTGGACGTTGACGCCACGGTCGCGGAAGTACGTGTCCAAAGTGGAGTTGGAGACGTTGATCATGTCGACGCCGTTGCGCTTGGCCAGGTCGCTGCGCAGGATGCCCCGCAGGAACGCGGGCGCGACCATCTCCATGGTCGCGGTCATGCCCAGGCGGTAGTGGTAGCGCAGGTACTCGACCTGCAGCTCGATGAGCCCCAGGGCGGTGGCGGTGGCGCCGGGACCGTAAGGGAAATCGCCGGTACCGGGCTGGGTGACGGTGTTGGCCGTGGCCAGCGCTTCCATCTTCGCCAGCGTCACCGCGTTCATCTTGTGCGCGTGCGCGGCGAGGATCTGCTGGGTCACGTGGGAGACCAGCTCGGGGTAGGCGCGCTCGGTCAGGGTCGGGACCTTGACGCACAGGCCGTACACGTCGAGGGTCGCGGTCTGGACCCCGGTGCACTGGATCAGGTAGCAGGGCTTGTCGCGTCGGTCGGTGGGCAGGGGGGTGCCCTCACCCTTCTCCATCTCCTCGATGGGCATGTAGAAACCGCTGCCCGAGTAGATCTGGGAGAAGTCCGGCGTGGTCGGCCAGGTGATTCCGCCGCGCCGCGCGGTGACGGTCGGCAGCGAGACGAGCCCGTCGACTGTCGCAACAGGACAGAACTCGTCGTACATCTGCTCCGCCGGAGCACACCAGCCCGCCGCCGCAGTGAGCGAACCACCCGGCAGGCGGGTCTCGTCGCAGGCGTAGGCGATGGTCTGGTAGTCGTCGGGGCGATCGGCGATGAGCTTCGAGTCGGTCTGCTCGCGCTCGATCACTGCGATCCCGGCGCTGGTGTCCTTGCCCGCGCGGGACAGGGCGTAGAGGCGGCTCATCGCCGCCTTGGTCAGCCCGTCGACGCCGTCGAGGGTCGCCCCCATCGGGAATCCGGGGATGTCGGCGGCGGCGGTGAGGGTGATGACGGTCGCCGAGCGCACCGCCGGGAGGTTCTTCGGCATCGCTTCGAGCGGCACTACGGCGGGCTTGCGTCCGGGGGCGACCAACGCGGGCTCCTGGTGTGCTGGGTTGGCTATCGGCGCCTCGGTCGGCGTCGGAGCCTCGACGGGGTCCGGAGCGGGCTCGGGCTGCTGCGGCTGCTCGGTCTCCGGCGCCTCGGGCACCTCGGGGGCGGCCGGCGCCTCGGGGGTCTCCGGCTGTGGGGTGGTGGCCGCCGGGATGCTCGGCTTGCCGATGCGGGTGCCCAGCTCGGCGACGCGGGCGGTCTGCTGGTCGGCGGCCTCGGCGCGGATGGCGTCGACGACGTCGGCGATGGTGCCCATGGCGTCGACGGTCTCGCTGTCGAATCCGGCGTCGCTGGGGGTGGCGAGGGTCTCGAACTGGGCGGCGGCGGCCTGCTCCAGTTCGGGAAGGTTGGCGCCGTCGAGTGCGGCGAGCGCGTCGCGCACAGCCTGCTGGCGTGCGGCGGGGTCAGTTGCGGCCTTCGCCGCGTCGAGCAGGCGGTCGAGAGCGTCCACGACGGTCCTCCGGGAAGCGGTGAGCGCATCCCCGTAGGGGTTGCGTCTGATTACCGCTCCCGACCCGATTCGCCAGACGGAGCCTGTGGTGAAGCAGTCCTGGTGCGCCGGTCCGTTTCGCCAGCACGCAGAAGAACTTGATTACTCCAAAAAGAGTAGCGGCCATACAGCCATTCGGAGTAACCGGTGGTCGACTGACCGTCAACGTCACCCATTCGGAGTAACGAAAGAGCCCCCGGCGGGCAGCCAGGGGCTCCATCTCGAACAGCGCGGAATCAGCGGGGCTTCTGTCGGATACCTCCACCGGTCGACCGGATCGCCCGATACGCATCGGAATCCGACGCGAACTCCTCGGTCGTCCCATCCGGATAGGTCACGATCCACACCGAGTCGTTGCCAGCGGACGCGGTCCACCCACCACCACTGGCCGCAGTCGCCGCCGCATACACCGACCGGCCGCCACCGCAGTTGCACCCCATCAGCGCGCCCCCGCGCCCTGGTCGACGCGCCGCCGCAGCCCGGCGACCGCAGGAGCGTGTACCCGGTTACGGAACTCCGCGACCCGCACCGTCAGCTCATCCGGCGGCGAGGCCGCTTCCTCCTCCGGCTCGGCCTGCGCCGAGGTCACACGGGTGCCCAGCACCTCGGCCTGCTGCAGCGCGGCGACCAGGTCGACGGCGAACTGGCCGCTGTCCAACTGCAGCGTCACCACCTGCGCCCGCTCGCGGGCTGCCGCCGGGGGAGCCACCACGCCTGCGGCGATGAGCGCCACGATCTCGCCGCCCTCATCGGTGCGCGAGCGTGTGGTCGACTCGGCCAGGGTGCTGCGCCCGGACTCGCCAGCCGACGCGGCCAACGCCACCACGGAAGCATCGTCGTCGAGGTGGAAACCGGGCACCGACACCGCGCACGCGGCGACCAGCTCGTGCTCGCGCCAGTCACCGGAGAAGCTGTACCGGTCGATCAGCATGACCTGGAACGGGGACACCCCGTACCGCAGGGCACCCGCCACCCAGATTCCGTGGACGTCCTCACCGCACACCACGTCGGCCACGACGAAGGTCGGGTCGTCGTAGTGGCGCTGCACCGCCCAGATCTGACCCTCGTTGATGTCGGCGTGCCCGCCGGTCGCCAACGGCCCGGTCTTCACCTTCGTCCCGTCCGCGCAGCGCACGGGGTGGCGGTGGAACCGGGCGTAGGACTTGTCCGCCGCCCGGGGCGGGGTGACGTGCGGCAGCGCCGCGTGCCGGGAGTTCCACGCCGCGATGTGCCCGAACACGCGGCCGTCGTCGGTGACGCGGACCTTGGTGGGGCCGGTGAGCTGGGGGTCGGTGAACCAGTCGGGCGACGGTTCCAGCGGGACGTTGGTCGCGACGGTCTCGCACCACGACTTCGATCGGGCAGCGGGGGCGGCGACGGTCAGGCCGGTCGCCCGCGCGGGTGCGCCTTCCATGGCGTTCTCCTTCGGTAGCGGGGGCTCGAAGCCCATGCGCCGGGCGACGTCGGCCAGGAGCGGGCTGGTGCGAGCCGAGCTGGCGGGGATGGGGATGACCAACTCGCAGTCGGCGGCAGACGCGGTCACCGCTTTGCCCTTGGCCTTCTTGCGCAACCAGGGCGGCAGGTCTTCCTCGTCGTCCTTGTCCTTCTCGTCGTCCTTGTCCTTCTTGGACTTCTCGGCGTAGCCGTCCTCGACGACGACGGGCTCCTCGACCGCGACCGGCTCGGCCTCGTCTTCGTCGTCGTGGACGAGTTCGATCACTGCTTCCTGGAACGCGGGCTCGGCCACGAGCGTGACCGACATGAGTCGCCACTTATCCGCGACTTCGATCTGGTCCACTTCGGACTCGTCGACCTCGCCGTCGGTGAGCTGCTGCGACAGCTCCGCGCAGTCGGCGATCTCCTCGCCCCGGTAGCACTGATAGACGCTGCTGGCGTTGTCGATGCCGACCGACACCCAGCGGTGGAAGCCCTCCTCGATGTCGCGCACGACCTCACGGGCCACGTCGCGGTTGAGGTTGAAAACCCCCTCGCCCCAGAGGTTGCCGGCCTCGATCCACACACGGTCGATGCGGCCTACGACGACACTGTTGTCGTGCCCTCGCGACGTCATCTCCTGATACAGAACCGGAAGTGGCAGGTTCCGGGTCACCGGTTCGCCGTCCGCCGGCTCCATCAGCACCCGGCGGTCTCCGGAGCGCACACCGAGCGGGGCGAGGACACCGCGCCAACGCTGGGTGGCGACCCCCGTCGGCGGTGCGCCGTCGGCGAGCAGGTCAGGTGCCGGGGCGTTCGCCTCGACCTCGATCGCGATCGTCGTGTCGGACATGCTCGCCCCTCCTTCGGGGTCGGCGGCGGCGCGGACAGCGCGGCCGTTGGTCATTCGACGGCGGGTTTCGCGTTGCGCCTGCGCGGCGCTCAACGTCAGCAGCGAGCAGCGGCAGTTCACGACCAGCTCGGGCGGGGCGGCCGGGTCGCCGGGAAAGCGCATGGGGAAACCACCGACGGTGAACGTCTCGCCCGTCGGGCGGATCTGGCCGTGCGTGGCACGGTGAGGCGCACGGACTTTCGCGTCCTCCATCGACCACCACTGCCGGAAACGGGGCTGGCGGGTGCGGCGGGCGAACGCGGTGGCCCCTGCGTCGGTACCTGCGTTGAGCGCCGACATCGCCTCGGTGCGCGCGGCGGCGGCAACCTTGCGCCACCACCGCCTGGTCGCCCGCAGTTGCCCGCGCCGCTGCAG
>JBKJYH010000094.1:0-23880 GCA_046715765.1 Candidatus Limnocylindria bacterium | reverse complement strand
GGTTGCGACCCGCCACGCGGATCTCGCCGCCGGTCGGCAACTGCTCGCGGATGAGGAGCCGGATGAAGGTGCTCTTGCCGGCGCCCGACGGTCCGACCAGGAAGACGAAGTCGCCCGCTGAGATGCTCACGTTCACATCGGCCAGGGCGACCTTGCCGTTCGGGTAGGTCATGCCGACGTCCACCATGCTGATGACCGGGGCGTCGGGATCTGCGGTGCGCGCTCGGCGGCGCAGGAGGGATGTCATCGGTTCGCTACCGATGGTACCCAATGTCCCGCGCCGCGATGTGTCGAGCCCGACTGACCATTCTATGGGTCATTCCGCGCCTGAACTGCCTTCTGTGTGGATTGACCGCTCCAGTGGACACGGCACTGACCTACGCGGCGGGAGCCGAGTCTCCCTGCCCGACGCGTGAGCGCAGGTAGCCCTCGATGAACGGCTCCAGCTCCCCGTCCAGCACGGCGGTCGGGTTGCTCGTCTCCACGCCGGTGCGCAGGTCCTTGACCATGGTGTACGGCTGGAGCACGTAGCTGCGGATCTGGTTGCCCCAGCCGGCCTCCACGTGGACGCCGCGGAGGCGGGCGCGCTCGGCCTCGCGTTCCTCTTCCCGCCGCTCCACTAGGCGGCCGCGCAGGACCGCCATGGCCCGCTCCTTGTTCTGGGCCTGGCTGCGCTCGTTCTGGCAGGTGACCACGATCCCGGTGGGCAGGTGCGTGATCCGCACCGCGGAATCGGTCTTGTTGACGTGCTGCCCACCGGCCCCCGATGAGCGGTAGGTATCGATCTTGAGGTCGCGCTCCTCGATCTGAACGCTCACCTCGTCGGCAACTTCGGGCATCACCTCCACCAGCGCGAAGCTGGTGTGCCGCCGCTTCTGGGAGTCGAACGGGCTGATCCGGACCAATCGGTGCACGCCGCGCTCGCTGCGCAGCCGGCCGTACGCCCAACGGCCGTCGATCGCGAATGTGACCGACTTCAGCCCCGCCTCCTCGCCCTCGGTCGAGTCAAGGATCTCGGTGGCGAACCGATTGCGCTCGCCCCAGCGCAGGTACATCCGCAGCAGCATCTCGGCCCAGTCCTGGCTTTCGGTCCCCCCCGCGCCGGCGTGGACGGAGACGATCGCGCCGCGCCCGTCGTACGGCCCGGAAAGGAGCAGTCGGGACTCCATCCGGACCCAGTCCTCGCCGAGCACGGTCAGATCGCGCTCGAGGTCAGGGCGCATCGTCTCACCGCCGTCGTCCTCCGCGCCGGCAAGTTCGGCAAGCTCGGCCAGGCCCGTGGCGCGTGCCTCCAGGGAGCGCCATCCACCGATCTCCTCGCGCAATTCCTCGGCGCGGCGCAGCAACGCCTGCGCAGCCCGCGGGTCATCCCACAGGTTGGGGTCGGCGGAGCGCTGGGTCAGCTCCGCGAGCTCAGACTCCTTCGCGGGCAAGTCAAAGCCGCACCGCCGTGTCGGCCAGGAGGCGCGCCAGCCGGCGCGCCTCGTCCCTAATTGTGTCCAATGCGCGTCACCATCGGAAGCTCCATCTCGGTCAGCCGGATGGCCTTGCCGCGCACCCGAGCCGGGTTGACGCAGGGGCAATAGGACTGGCGCGGGCAGGAGCCACAGTTCCCGTCGCAGTCGAGAGTCATAGCGTACGTGCAGCGCATGCAATCGCGCTCGCACTGGATGAGGTCTTCGTACGGAAGCTGGGGGTCTCTGAAGCGGGTGACCAGCGGCAGCGATGCTGCATCGGGGACCGGGCGAAGGTCCGGGCCGGGGGTGGTCAGCTGCTTCACGTAGCTCTCCACTTGCACGAGACCGCGAGGTCAACGCGCCTCGCGATCAGGGGGTTCATGGTAGTCGCTGGAACGCCATTCGCCAACCCCCAAGATTGGCCGCCGGATCCCCCCGTCAAGCCCCGTGACAGCGCTTGAACTTCTTCCCCGATCCGCACCAGCATGGGTCGTTGCGGCCGACCTTCGGCCCCGCCTTGACCGGCTGCCGATCACCCTGCGACCCGGCTGCCGCCACCGCGCTTGCCGCGGCCCCGCCGACCCCTGCGGCCGCTCCACTGAGTGCCGGCATCCCCGGGCGGCTCTCGGTCATTCGACGCGGGGCGGCGGTCGTTTCGCGCACAACCGTGACCCGGAAGACGGTATGGGTCACATCGTGGCGGATGGTGACCTTCAACTCATCGAACATGCGGTAGGCCTCGCCCTTGAACTCGTTCAGCGGGTCGCGCTGGGCATAGGCGCGCAGGCCGATCCCGCGCCGCATGTCGTCCACCGCGGTGAGGTGCTCGACCCATAATGAATCGATGACCCGCAGCAGGACGATCCGCTCCAGGGCGCTCGCCGCCTCATCTCCCAGCTCGGCGCGCTTCCGGGCGTATGCGTCCAGCACGGCCTCGACGACTGACTCGGCCAACCGCCCGGCGTCATTGTCGGTGTCGAGGCCCGTCAGCCGGGCGGGGTCGATCAGGGGCGCCATCGCGACCAGTCGTGCGCGCAGGCCATCCCGGCTCCACTCGCTCGGGTACTCCGCCGCGGTCTGCTCGGTGACCATCTGGCGTGCCTCGCCGTCGAGCATGTCCTCGATGGTGGTGTGCAGATCCGACGAACGCAGGATCCGCTCGCGTTCGTGGTAGATCGTCTCGCGCTGCCGATTGATCACGTCATCGAACTGGACGACGTGCTTGCGGGTATCGAAGTTGTAGCCCTCCACCCGGCTCTGGGCACCTTCGATCGTGCGGCTGACCATCCCCGATTCGAGCGCCACGTCATCGGTGAACCCGAGCCGGGCCATGATCGCCTTGACCCGATCGTTCGCGAAGCGACGCATCAGGTCGTCCTCGAGAGACAGGTAGAACCGCGTGCTGCCGGGGTCGCCCTGGCGTCCGGCCCGGCCGCGGAGCTGGTTGTCGATGCGTCGCGCCTCGTGGCGCTCGGTTCCGACGATGTGCAGGCCGCCAGCCGCCAGCACCTTCTCGCGATCGGTGGCGCACTCCCGATCAGCCTCGGCCAGGGCCGCGGCGTACTGCTCCGTCGAGGCCTCCAGCACGGTGAGGCCGTCGCGATGCAGGATCTCGGCCGCCAGCATCTCGGGGTTGCCGCCGAGCAGGATGTCCGTCCCGCGGCCGGCCATGTTGGTCGCGATCGTCACCGCGCCGCTCCGACCGGCCTGGGCCACGATCTCGGCCTCTCGCTCGTGGAACTTGGCGTTCAGCACGCTGTGCTTGATGCCTCGGCGGGTGAGCATCTCGCCCAGCATCTCGCTGACCTCGACGCTGATGGTGCCGACCAGGACCGGGCGCCCCCTCTCGTGCTCCTCGGCGATCTCGTCCGCAACCGCTTTCCACTTGCCGGCCTGGGAGGCGTAGACCAGGTCGGCGAAGTCGTCGCGGACCATCGGGCGGTTGGTGGGGACCGCCAATACCTCGAGCTCGTAGATCTTGCTGAACTCTTCCGCCTCGGTCTCGGCGGTGCCGGTCATCCCCGCCAGCTTGTCGTACATCCGGAAGTAGTTCTGGAAGGTGATGGTGGCCAGCGTGCGTGACTCGCTCTGGATCTTCACGCCCTCCTTGGCCTCCACCGCCTGGTGGAGGCCCTCGCTCCAGCGGCGACCCGGCATCAGGCGGCCGGTGAACTCGTCCACGATGATCACCTCGCCGTCCTTGACCACGTACTCGCGGTCGCGCCGGTAGAGCGCCTCCGCCTTGAGCGCCTGCTCTAGGTGGCGCGCCATGCTGAAGTCGTCGTCGAACAGGTTCTCGACCCCCAGCCAGCGCTCCATCTTGTCGGTGCCTGCCTCGGTGATCGCCACCTGCTTGAACTTCTCGTCGATGATGTAGTCCTCCTCGGCCTTGAGCCGGGGCACCAGGCGCGCGAAGCGGACGTACTTCTCGCCCATGTCCTCGGCCGCGCCGGAGATGATCAGCGGGGTGCGGGCCTCGTCGATCAGGATGTTGTCGACCTCGTCCACCACGGCGAAGAAGTGGGCCCGCTGGACCCGGCTGGCGAGCGAGGTGACCAGGTTGTCGCGCAGGTAGTCGAACCCGAACTCATTGTTGGAGCCGTAGGTGACGTCGGCGGCATACGCCTCGGCGCGGGAGACCGGGCGGAGGTTGCGCAGGCGCTCATCGGTCTGGGGGTACTCCGGATCGAAGAGGTAGGCGGCCTCGTGCTGGATGCTGCCGACCGACATCCCGAGTCCCCAGAAGACCTGCCCGATCCACTGCGCATCGCGCTTGGCAAGGTAGTCGTTCACGGTGACCACGTGCACCCCACGACCGGTCAGCGCGTTGAGGTAGGCGGCCAGCGGGGCCACGAAGGTCTTGCCCTCTCCGGTCTTCATCTCGGCGATCGCGCCTTGGTGCAGCACCATCCCGCCGACGAGCTGCACGTCGTAATGGCGCTTGCCGAGGGCTCGGCGCATGGCTTCGCGAACGGCGGCAAAGGCCTCGGGCAGCACCTCGTCGAGTGCTGCGTCGATCACCTTGCGCTCCCTGCGGCGCTGCTCCTTGCGCTCCTCGCGCAGCCGCACCGGATCCGAGACGGTCAACTCGGACGAGCTGGCCTCCTCCTCCGATAGCTCGCGCTGCTCGATCGGGGTCAGCAGGTCTCCGAGCGAGTCCCGGAGGCGCGCGCGCAGGTCCTCGGTGAGGGCGCGCAGCCCGGCGTCGGTGAGGGCCTCGGTCTCGGCCTCGAGCGCGTTGATGCGCGCAACGAGCGGGTCCAGGCGGCGGATCTCCCGCTCGTTCGAATCCCCGATCCGGGAGAAAAACTTCAACATCGGCCCGTCGAGTATATCGGCCGGAGCGCGGAACTCCCGAGCGGGTGCCCGCCGGATCAGTGCTCCACGGCGACCGGCGTCTCCTCGTCCGCGTCGGGACGGGTGTCCCAGAAGGTCATCTCCTCCACCAACTGGACCTCGGAGGAGAAGAGGGCGCCCACGCTCTCGCCGCGGTGAATGCGGCGGATCGCCTCGCCGAAGAGTGGGGCCACCGACAGGGTCGTGATCTTGTCGGCCGGCTGATCGGCCGGGAGCGGGATGGTGTCGGTGACGATCACTTCCTTGAGCGGACTGTCGGCGATCTGCTCGAGTGCGTGATTCGAGAAGACGCCGTGGGTGGCGCACGAATAGATCTCGCTGGCGCCCTCCGCCACCAGGGCATTGACCGCCTCCATCAGGGAACCGGCGGTATCAATCTCGTCGTCGATGATCACCGCGGTCCGGCCGGAAACCTCACCGATGATATTCATCAGCTCGGTCTTGTCCTGGTTCCCCAGCCGGCGCTTCTCGACGATGGCCAATGGCGCCTGCAGGATCTCGGCGAAGTTCCGCGCCTTCTTGGCGAAGCCGAGCTCGCTGACCACCACCACGTCCCTCAGTGCCTTGTCTCGGATGTAGCGGCTCAGCAGGTTGACCGCGGTCAACTCGTCGACGGGGATGGAGAAGAAGCCCTGGATCTGGCCCTGGTGCAGGTCCATGGTCAGGACCCGATCCGCGCCGGCGACGGTCAGCATGTCGGCGATCAGGCGCGCGGTGATCGGGACCCGGGGCTGGTCCTTCTTGTCTGAGCGCCCGTATGCGTAGTACGGCATCACGGCCGTGATCCGGCCTGCGCTGGCCCGCTTGAAGGCATCGATCATGATCAGGAGTTCCATGATCGACTGGTTCACCGGGCGGCAGGTCGGCTGCAACAGGAAGACGTCCTGTTCGCGGACGTTCTCCAAGACCCGCACGAAGATGTTCTCGTTCGCGAACTGGAACACCTCCACTTCGCCCAGGTGAGCGCGGAGGTAGCGACAGATCTTCTGGGCCAGCGGCCGATTGGCGTTGCCTGCGTAGATGCTGAACTCGTCGGCGTACACGGAGGCTCCTGCTCGAAGGCCGTCGCTGCCGATTCTACTCATCGCCTTCGTCGTCCGGCACGGGCCGGTCGTCGACGAAGACGGCGATGCTCACGATTCGATCGCCCTCCGCCGGTTTCATGACCGTCACCCCGCGCGACGCGCGCCGGTAGCGGTTCACGCTGCTCACCTCGGTGCGCAGGATCGTGCCGTCCTCGGTGATGAGCATGACCTCCTCGTCGTCGCGGCCCACCATCCGCACGGCGGCAACGTCGCCGGTCTCCCGGTTGAGGGAGTTGGCGATCACCCCGCCGGTGGCGCGATGCTTGACCGGGAACTCATCGAACACGGTGCGCTTGCCGTAGCCCTGCTCGGTGACGACCAGCAACTCCTGCCCCTGGCGAACGACCTCCATCCCAATCACCTCGTCGCCGGCGCGGAGGCGGATGCCGGCCACGCCGCGCGTGTCGCGACCCAGCGGCCGGACCTCGGATTCGTGGAAGCGCGCCGCCTGGCCCTTGCGCGTGGCGAGGATGATGTCGCTGGTGCCGTCGGTCAGCCCCACCCACCGCAACTCGTCGCCATCCACCAGGCTGATCGCGATCAGGCCGTTGGCGCGGATCTTGGCGTACTCCGCCAGCGAGGTCTTCTTGATCATCCCGCCCCGCGTGGCCATCGCCATGTAGTGGTCGGGTTCGAAGCGCGGCAGGCTGATGATCGCGCTCACATACTCCCCGCCGTCGACCTGCACCCCGGGGAGATTGATGATCGGCAGCCCCTTGGCCTGCCGGCTCGCCTCGGGCAGCGTGTGGACCCGGGTAATGAAGACCCGGCCCCGATTGGTGAAGAACAGGATGTTGTCATGGGTGTTCGCCACCAGCAGGTGGCGAACGGCGTCTTCCTCGCGCGTGATCATCGCCAGCTTGCCCTTGCCGCCGCGGCGCTGGAGGCGGAAGGTGGCGATCTGCTGGCGCTTGATGTAACCGCGCTGGCTGAGGGTGACGACCACGTCTTCGGCCGCCACCAGGTCTTCGGCAGTCAGCTCGCGGTTGGCATCTGCCTGGACCCGCGTCTTGCGGTCATCTCCGTATCGGCGTCGGAGTTCGGCCAGCTCGTCCTTGATCGCTTGCATCACCTTGCGCGGGTTCCCGAGCAGATCCTCGAGTTCGGCGATCAGTCGGATAGTGGCCTCGTACTCGTCCTCGATCTTCTTTCGCTCCAGGGCCGCCAGTCGGCGGAGTTGCATCTCCAGGATGGCGTTGGCCTGGACCTCGGATAGTCCGAAACGGCTCATCAGCGCCGTGCGTGCCGCGTCGCTGTCGGCAGAGCCGCGGATCGTCTTGATCACCTCGTCGAGGTGGTCCAGCGCGACCTTCAGACCCTCGAGAATGTGCGCCCGCTCTCGCGCTCGTGACAGGTCGAACTCGGTCCGGCGTCGGACAACCTCGCGCCGGTAGGTGATGTAGTGCTCCAGCATCCGCTTGAGGCCCAGGGTCTGCGGCTGCCCGTCCACCAGGGCCAGCATGTTGGCGCTGAAGGTGGTCTGGAGCGCTGTGTGCTTGAAGAGCTGCTGCATGACCGTGTGCGGCGACCCGTCACGCTTGACCTCGACGACGATTCGCATCCCCGTCCTGTCGCTTTCGTCGCGAATGTCGCTTACATCCGTCATTCGGCGACTGCTGACCAGTTCGGCCATCTTCTCGATCAGGGTGGTCTTGTTGACCTGGTAGGGGAGTTCGGTGATGACGACCGCCATTCGCCCGGGCCGGTTCTCCTCGAAGGCGACCTGCCCACGAATTACGACGCGGCCACGGCCCGTTGCGTACAGGTGGCGGATGACATCGACCCGCTCCTTCTCGCCGGTGAACGGGTTGCGCTGATCCTCGAACCGGAAGATGGTGCCGCCGGTCGGGAAGTCGGGCCCGGTCACGATCCGACACAGTTCGTCCGACGTCATCTCCGGGTTGTCGATGAGGGCGACGACCGCGTCACAGATCTCCGACAGGCTGTGGGGCGGGATGTTGGTGGCCATCCCGACCGCGATGCCCGAGCTGCCGTTGATGAGCAGGTTCGGCAACCTCGCCGGCAGGACCGTCGGCTCTCGCAACCGCCCGTCGAAGTTGTCGACGAAGTCAACCGTCTCCTTCTCGATGTCGGCCAGCATCTCGTCGCTGATCGCGGTCAGCCGCGCCTCGGTGTAGCGGTACGCCGCCGCCGGGTCACCATCGATCGAGCCAAAGTTGCCCTGCCCGTCTACCAGCGGGTAGCGCAGCGAGAAATCCTGGGCCAGTCGGACCAGCGCGTCGTAAAGCGCCACGTCGCCGTGGGGGTGGAACTTGGCCAACGCCTCGCCGACGACGCCGGCGCACTTCCGGTAGGCCGCATTCGAGCGCAGGCCCATCTCGTGCATCGTGTACAGGATCCGGCGATGGACCGGCTTGAGCCCGTCTCGAACGTCGGGCAGTGCCCGCGCGACGATCACACTCATCGCGTAGTCGATGTAGGACGAACGCATCTCGTCCTCGATCGCGACCGGACGCACGCCGGTGGTGCGTATCTCGTCCATGGCCTAGGCCTCCGTCCCGCCGACCGTCACCGGGACCGGCATCCCGTAGCGCTGCTTGAGTGCCGCCTTCTGGGTCGGCGAGGCGCCCAGGAAGCGGCCATGGGCCTCGGCCACCAGGCGCCCGTCGCTGCCGTGCACTTTGCCACTCACCTGGTAGATGCGGCGCCGGCGCCCGGTGACCCAACCGCGCGCGGCAAGCATCTCGCCCGGGTTGGCCGGGCTTCGGAAGCGAATCGTCATCTCGGCGGTCACCGCCCACGAATCGAACGACGACGGGGCCCAGGCCATCACCTCGTCGAGCAGGGTTGCCAGCAGGCCGCCGTGGACCTTGTCCTCCCAGCCCACGTCATCGGGTCCTGGGGTCCACTCGGCAGCCGCGCTGCCCTCGCCGAGCTCGATCAGCAGGTGCATGCCATGGGGATTGCTCCCGCCGCAGGCGAAGCAGTTGTGGTCGGCGAACGCGTAGCGTCGACCGTCGCCGGCGGTAATGGTGCGCTCGCTCACCAGCGGTCGTCCCCCGCATCCCAGGAGTCGTCGTCCCGGGAGCGCCGCAGGCAGTGGTCGGCAATCGCTAGGGCGAAGGCGTGGCTCACGCCGTAGCCGTCACGCAGGAAATTCACCGCGTCGCGACGATCGCCGACGCCGTTGGCCTCCAGCACCGCGCACCACTCCTCGACCGGGCGACCGGTCTTGGCCTGCACCTGGCGGATATCGGCAACGTGTCGGCTGGGCATGCGGGTCCCCTATTACCTCGCTCAGAAGTCCAGGTTGCGGACCTTGCGAGCCTCGCCCCGGATGAAATCGCGCCTCGGCTCGACGCGCTCGCCCATGAGCGTGCTGAAGATCTCGTCCGCATCGGCGGCGTCCCTGACCGACACCTGGAGCAGTGTTCGCGTGTCAGGGTTCATGGTGGTGTCCCACAGTTGGTCGGCGTTCATCTCGCCCAGGCCCTTGAAGCGCTGGACCGAGATGTTCTTGGTGCGTCCCTCGCGGGAGAGCTCCTTCATGGCCCGATCACGTTCCTTGGTGTCCTTCGCGTAGCGCGTCACCTTCCCGGTGCTGACCCGGTACAGCGGCGGCTGGCACAGGTACAGGTACCCATGTTCGATCACCAGCGGCATGTGGCGGAAGAAGAAGGTGAGCAGCAGGGTGGTGATGTGCGCCCCGTCGACGTCGGCGTCGGAGAGCAGGCAGATGCGGTGGTAGCGGAGCTTGCCGATGTCGAACTGGTCCCCGATTCCCGCCCCGAGGGCAATGATCAGGGGTCGAACGTTCTCGCTGGACAGGATCTTGTCGAGCCGGGCCTTCTCCACGTTCAGGAGCTTGCCGCGGAGAGGCAGGACGGCCTGGGTGCGACGGTCGCGCCCCTGCTTGGCCGAACCTCCAGCCGAGTCGCCCTCGACGATGTACAGCTCTGAGCGGGCCGGGTCCCGCTCCTGGCAGTCCGCGAGCTTGCCCGGAAGCGCCATCCCGTCCAGCGCGCCCTTCCGGATCACCAGGTCGCGCGCCTTGCGTGCAGCCTCGCGCGCACGCGCCGCGGTCAGGCTCTTTTCGATGATCCGCCGGCCGTCGGCCGGGTTCTCTTCCAGGTGCTGCGCAATCCCGTCGGCGAGCACCGCTTGGACGACGCCCTTGACGTCTGCGTTGCCGAGCTTGGCCTTGGTCTGGCCCTCGAACTGCGGATCGGTGAGCTTGACGCTGATCACCGCGGTCAGCCCCTCGCGCACGTCGTCACCGGAGAGGTTCGCGTCCCGTTCGGCCAGCACGCCGGAGCGCCGGGCCCAGTCGTTCAGCGATCCGGTCAGCGCAGCGCGGAACCCGGTGACGTGCGTGCCGCCGTCCACGGTATGGATGTTGTTGGCGAAGGCCAGCACGTTCTCGGCGAACCCGTCGTTGTACTGGAGCGCGATCTCGACGCTGGTCGAATCCACCACCCTCGAGACGAAGATCGGCCTCGGATTGAGGACCACGCGGCGGCGATTCAGGTGCCGGACGAAGGATGTCACCCCGCCCTCGAAGTAGAAGTTCTTCTCGCGGTCGGCGACCTCGTCGCGCAGGCAGATCCACAGCCCACGGTTGAGGTACGCCGATTCCCGAAGCCGGGTCGAGATCAACTCCCACGAGAACTCGAGGCTGTCGAAGATCTGCGGATCGGGCCGGAAGCTGGTTCGCGTGCCGTGGACCCGCTTCCAGGCCGCACCCAGCCCGCGGTTCGCCTCTGTCGTGCCACCCGATTGGCGTACCGGACCCTTGGGTGCGCCCCGACTGTATGCCTGGGTCCACCGCTTGCCGTCGCGGAGGACCTCGACCGTCAGCAATTCGGAGAGCGCATTGACCACGCTGACCCCAACCCCATGCAGGCCCCCGGAGACCTTGTAGCCGCCGCCGCCGAACTTGCCGCCGGCGTGGAGCACGGTGTGCACCACCTCGAGCGCGTCCTTGCCCGCGGAATGCGGCCCCACCGGGATGCCGCGCCCGTCATCCACGACTTCAACGCTGCCGTCGGCGTGGATCGTGATCTCGATCCGGGTGGCGACATTGGCCATCGCCTCATCGATGGAGTTGTCCACGACTTCCCAGACGAGTTGGTGCAGACCTCGACCGTCAGTCGAGCCAACGTACATCCCCGGGCGCTTGCGGACCGCCTCGAGTCCCTCGAGGACCTGGATCGAGCCGGCCGTGTACTCATCCACCGCCTTCTTGCGGCGCGCGCGCGGAGCGGCCGCGGTGCTCATCGGAGGGTCTCCTCGAGTTCAGCGGCACTCCCGCGCTCGATGATTGCCAGCAACCGGTCCAGCTCCTCGTTCGATCCGAATTCGATGACCAGGCGCCCACCGTGCCGGGTTCGCGCTACGCCGACTCGGGTGGCAAGCAGCCGCCGCAGACGTTCTTCGACCTCGGCCAACTCCGGCGCGATCGGCAACCCCACCCGTACCCGTTGTGGACGGCGCCGGCGAACCAGCTCCTCGGTCTGACGGACCGACAGGCCGCGCTCGACCACGATCTCGAGCACCGCCTGCTGGACCTCCTCCATGGTCAGGGCAGCCAGGGCACGCCCATGTCCTTCGCTGATCCGCCCATCCGAGATGGCCTGCCGCGTCTCGGGGGCAAGGTCGAGCAGCCGCAGGCTGTTGGTGACCGCCACCCGCGACTTGCCCACCCGGTCCGCAACATCCTGGTGAGTCATCCCAAACCGATCGATCAGCACGCGAAAAGCGTTTGCTGCCTCGATCGAGTTGAGGTCGGCGCGCTGCAGGTTCTCGACCAGTGCAAGCTCGAGCTGCTCTCCGTCCGCGGAGTCCCGAACCACGGCCGGGATCTCCACCAGGCCCGCGAGCAGCGCGGCACGCAGTCGGCGCTCTCCTGCGATCAGCTGGTATCGGCCGTCGACGCCGACCCGGACCACCACCGGCTGCAGGATCCCGTGCGTTCGGATCGAGGCGGCCAGCTCGGCCAGCCGGCCGTCGTCGAAGGTATCCCGTGGCTGGCGAGGATTGCGTCCGATCCGATCGATTGGGATCCGGCTGACCGCGCCGGAATCGCCGGCCGGCGGAATGAGCGCGTCGAGGCCCCGGCCCAATCCGAACGGCCTACCCACGCGCGGTGACCTCGGCAGCAAGTCCGGCGTACGCGAGGCCGCCTCGCGAGCGCGGGGCATACAGAGCGATCGGGAGGCCGTGGCTGGGCGCCTCGGAGAGCCGCACGCTGCGCGGCACGACGGTGTCGTACACGACGCCTTCCATGTGGCGCCGGACCTCGGTCGCAACCTGCTCGGACAGGTTGGTGCGGCTGTCGACCATGGTCAGCAGCACGCCATCGATCTCGAGGCGCGGATTGAGGCTGTTCCGGATCAACCGAATCGTGTTCACCAGTTGTCCCAGGCCCTCCAGGGCGTAGTACTCGGTCTGGATCGGGATCAGCACCCCGTCCGCGGCGGTCAGCGCATTCACGGTGAGCAGGCCCAGCGACGGCGGGCAGTCAATCAGGATCCGCTCATATCGTCCATCCAGTTCGGCCAGGCTGGCTGCCAGGCGGCGCTCCCGAGCCGGCAGCCCGACCATCTCCACCTCTGCGCCGGCCAGGGCGGGCGCAGAGGGCACGATCGCAAGGCCATCCACCGCCGTCGGCATGATCAACTCGCGCATCGGTTCGCGGGTGATCAACGCGTCATAGATCGATCGCCTGAGCGTCCGTCGGTCGATTCCAAGGCCGCTGGTGGCATTCCCCTGCGGATCGAGGTCGATGACGAGCGTCGAGGTGCCGGAGAGGGCTAGGTAGGCCGCCAGGTTCACCACGGTCGTCGTCTTGCCGACGCCGCCCTTCTGGTTGGTGCATGCCGTGACCCGGACCACGAACACTCCACTGCGAGTTCAGATGGGCATCCCATTCTAACAGGTGAGCCGCTTACCGATGTCTTACGCCCGGCTTACCGCTGCCCACCGGGCGAGCCGCCATGTTTCACGTGAAGCCGCTGGCGACCTGCGCGAATTCACGTTCATCAGAGCCCACGGGTGGGGCCGTATACTGGCGGCCGCCGACCGCTCAGCCATCGGCCGTTGTCATACAAGCAGGATGCGATCCCAGGTGTCGTCGATCAGCCTCGTCGGACTCCTGCTCGCGGTGGGCGCCGGAGCGCTGCACGCCGTCGTCAGCCCGTCGCTGACCATCGCCGATGTCCATCCAAACCTTGCCCTGGTCGCCACCGTGCTGGTCGCTACCCTCGCCGGCGCAGAGGTGAGCGTGTCCTGGGCATTCGCCAGCGGACTGAGCGCGAACCTGCTGGTCCGCGAGCCACTGGGGGCCATCCCCCTTGGCCTGCTGCTGGCGGTCGGAGCGACGCGCGTGCTGGCCCGGCTCGTCCCCGGTCCGACATGGCCCCGCGTTTTGGCAGCAGCCGCGATCGGCTCGCTCCTGGTTGACGGCGTGTCGCTGGTGATTTCTTCGGTGGTCGGCGCAACAGCGCCGGGGGGCGACCTGGGCGGGGTCCTGATCGCGGCCGCGCTGCTCAATGCCGGGCTCACCCTGGCGGCGCTGGCCCCCGTTGGCGCGGTCATGCGCCGCTTCGGCCCGGAGCGGCGCAGCGCATGGTGACGGCCATGGCCGATCTGAACGAGGGGCGCGTGGACCTCGTCCGCTCGAAAGCCCGGTACCTCGCCTTCGGCATCGGGGTGGCGGTCGTGTTCGGTGCCCTCGCCGGTCGGTTGGTGCAACTCCAAGTGGTCGAGGGAGTTGCGTACGCGGCTCGGGTCGAGGCGGCCCGGACCGCGGAAGTGGCGATCGTGTCTCCGCGCGGGCTGGTCTTCGATCGCGAGGGCCGCCCCCTGGTCATCAACGTGCCGGCCTGGGCCGTGCGGGTGCGACCAGCCGACCTGCCCGCCGAAACGTGGCGCGTGCGCGCGCAACTGCTCCGGGTTGCGGAACTCACGGGCGCGCGGTTCGAGGTCATCCACCAACGCCTCGAGGCCTACCGCGGATCGCCGTACGACCTGGTCACGCTGGTGCGCGACGTCGATCAGCGCGCTGCCCTGCTCCTGGCGGAGGCGTCAGCTGACCTGCCCGGCGTGGTGGTCGAGGTCGACCCGGTGCGGCGATACCTGGGCGAGGACGGCACGCCGGACGGCTCCCTGCTCTCGAGCGTGCTCGGCTACACCGGCCCGATCTCGGCCGCCGAGTGGCGCGCTCGGGCGGAGCTTGGTTACCTGGTTGACGACCAGGTCGGGAAGGCCGGGGTCGAGGCCTCATTCGAGGACCTCCTGCGCGGGACGTACGGCAGCCAACTGGTGGAGCGCGAGCTGGACGGGCGTCCGGGCCGAGTGCTGCGGACGCTTGCCGAACCCGTGGCGGGCGACAACCTGGTGCTCACCCTGGATGCCCGGATGCAGCGGATCGCGACCGACTCGCTGCGCTGGGGACTGGAGGCGGCCGGGGTCGAGCAGGGGGTCACGATCGTGATGAACCCGCAGACCGGCGAGATCCTGGCCATGGTTTCCCTGCCGGGCTACGACAGCAACAAGTTCGCCACCGGCATCAGCGCAGCCGACTTTGCCGCCTACCTCAACGACCCGACGCATCCGTTGCGGAATCACGCCATCGCGGACATCTATCCGCCCGGGTCGACCTTCAAGCTGGTCACCGGCCTGGCCGCCCTCGAGCTAGGCGTGACCACGCCCAGTCGCCGCTGGCCGACCTATGGCTGTTACCAGATCCCCGACGCGCCGGCCGGGCAGTGCCTGTACGACTGGAATCGTCGCGGCTTCGGGCCACTCGACATGCGGAACGCATTCGCCATCAGCTCGGACACCTTCTTCTACCAGATGGCGCTCGGCTCCGGGGTCGACGGGATGGAGCAGTGGGCCCGTGAGCTCGGATTCGGCGAACGCACGGGAATCGACCTCCCCGGCGAGGCGAGCGGGACGGTGATCAGCCGCGAGTGGGCCCGGGCGCGCGGGCAGGACGACGTGTTCAGCGGGGAGCTGGCACAGGCGGGCATCGGCCAGAACGCGATTGCGGTCACTCCCCTGCAGTTGCTGAACGCGTACGCGGCGGTTGCGAACGGTGGGCGCCTGATGCGCCCGATGCTTGTGCGCGGCGAAGCCGATGCCGACGGCAACCTGGTCCGCGCCTACCAGCCCGAGGTCATCCGCGAGATCGACGCCGACCCGTCCCACCTGGAACTGATGCGGCTCGGCGCGCGGCTGGTGATCACCTCCGGGCACGCCTACAACATCCGTCGCCTGGACCTGCCCGGGGCGCTATCGGGAAAGACCGGTACCGCCCAGTTCGGCACGCCGAACGAGGATGGCTGGCTCCCGTTCCACTCCTGGTTCGTGGCCTACCTTCCCAGCGAGGAGGGCGCCACCGATGCAGACCTAGCGATCGTGACCTTCACCTACTCCGCGGTGGTCAAGGGGAACGTGTCGCTCGAGGTGGTCAAGTACTTCCTTCAACAGTGGTACGAGCTCGACCAGGACCTGCGACTGAATCCATTCAACTTCTCGTTGCTGTCGGCGAACTGAACCATGGGAGCCGCAACCGCCACGCTGGCCGAGGCCGTCCGAGCCAGGCGCTGGCACGCATTCGACCTGCAGTTGCTGCTCTACCTCGTTCTCCTGATCGGCTTCGGGCTGGTAGTCAACTACTCGATCAACTTCGGGCAGGGGGTCAGCGGGGCCCCGTCGCAGACCGTGCGGCTGGCGCTGTGGGCCGCCATCGGCATGATCGGGTTCTTCGTCGCCGCCAGCATCGATTATCACTGGCTCGGCACCCTGGCCACCCCGGTCTACCTGACGGCGCTCGGGCTGCTCGGCCTCAACCTGGTCGCGGGAAACGCGGTCAACGGCGCACAGCTCTCGGTCAACCTCGGCGGGCTCGACTTCCAGTTCAGCGAGCTGGCCAAGGTGCTCATGGTCGTCGTCCTGGCCGCCTTTCTCGCGGCGCGGCGGGAACGGGTGGGACGGCTGTCGACGATCTTCGGTGCAGGCCTGCTGATGGCGCTCCCGCTCGGGATGGTGCTGCTCCAGCCCGACCTGGGCACCGGCCTCGTCTTCGTTGCGATCCTGCTCGGCATGCTCTTCCTGGCCGGGGCGGGCCTCGGCTGGATGGGGATCCTGGCAGGTGCCGCAATCCTCTCGGCGCCGGTGGCAATCGCTTCCCTACAGGCGTATCAACGCTCGAGGCTGTTCTGCTTCCTGGACCCCGCGGCCGACCCGCAAGGCGCCTGCTTCCAACTCCTTCAGTCGCTGAACGCGGTGGGATCAGGCGGGGTGCTTGGCCGCGGGCTGACGACCGGTCAGGACGGCGCCCTTGGCCTGCTGCCGGTCCAGTCAACCGACTTCGTGTTCTCGGTCGTCGCCCACCAACTGGGCCTGGTCGGAGGCCTGTTGCTGCTCGCACTCTTCGCGCTCCTCATCTGGCGAGTGGTGGCGATCGCATGGGGGGCCGCGGACGGACTGGGCAGCATGCTCGGGGTGGGAATTGCCTGCCTCCTCCTGTTCCAGGTCGGCGTGAACGTCGGGATGGCGTTGGGATTGATGCCGGTGACGGGCATCCCGTTGCCATTCGTGACCTATGGCGGCTCGTCGCTGATCTCGCTCATGGTCGGGATGGGGATCCTGGAATCGGTGCGCCTTCACGCGCGACGCGAAAGCGTGTGACCTGCGTTCCGTGATCCCCCGGAGTGGGCCTGCGATGCCGTCGAAGTACCATGGCTCCGACATGAGCACCCGAATGCCCGATCAACCCCGTCAACGATGGCAACTCCTGTACGCCCGCGTGGCGCCGGCACTCTTTCTGCGCCAGGCGGACCTGCTCGCGGCGTTTGAGCACGCCTTCACGACCGCCGGCCTGCCCGTGTCGCGCTCCAACGCCAAGCGTCCGAAGGTCCGGATCGCGTTCGCGGCCAGCCCTCCGGCCGGGATAGCGCTGCGCGCCGAGGTCCTGGAGGTCTACTTCGACGAACTCGTTCCCCTCGAGCGACTGCAGGCTGCCGGAGCGCATCTCCCTGACGGCGTCAGCATCGTCGATGCCCGGGAGGTCTGGCATGGCTTCCCGTCCGCCGCCTCGCAGCTCCGCGCCGCCGAGTACGAGGTGGAGGTTCGTGGCCGACAGGAGCTGACCAGCGACGCGCTGCGGGGCGCCGTGGTCCGCCTGCTCGCGACCGAATCACTGCCAGATCGTCGACGTCGAGGTGAGAGCGAGCGCCGCGTGGACGTCGAGAGCCGCGACCTTCGCCCGCTGATCGAGGACATAGAGGTGCTTGAGGTGGACGCGACCGCGCGGACCGCCCGCCTGCGACTCGTGCTCCGCACTGATGCCAGCGCTGCGGGGCGCCCGGAGGACGTGGTGCGGTCACTCGACCTGGCGTTGGCCGCCGGACCGACGGCCCGAACCCGCCTCCTGTTCGTTGACACTCCCCCGATCGCCCGGTAGACTTCGACGTCCCGCGGGCGACCGGTTAGCCGGTTCAGCGCGCTCACCCGGGCTTCGCGACGACGCGTCCAGCCCAGCATCGATCGGAGCTCCAGATGTACGCCGTGGTCACCAGCGGCGGAAAGCAATACCGGGTCGAGGCCGGCACCACCTTGAGTGTGGCCACGATCGAGGCTGCCCCCGGGGCGGCCATCGTGTTCGACCGGGTACTGATGATCGGCGACGGGGAGCAGGTCACCATCGGCAACCCCACCGTTTCAGGAGCCCGGGTGCAGGGCACCGTGATCGGCGAGGACCGTGGACCGAAACTGGTGATCTTCAAATTCAAGCAAAAGGCCAAGTACCGCCGCCGCAACGGCCATCGCCAGCACCTCACCCGAGTGCGGATCGACTCGATCCTGGCGCAGCCGGAGCCGGTGGTGGTTGAGGCAGCGCCGGTCAAGCCGCGCCGGGCCCGCCCCAGCGCCAAGGCCGCGGCCGGAAAGTAGCGCAGGCACGATGGCACACAAGAAGGCAGGCAGCAGCAGCAAGAACGGCCGTGATTCGGTCGGGCAACGACTCGGAGTGAAGCGCGGCGACGGACAGCAGGTGCGGGCTGGCACGATCATCGTGCGTCAGCGGGGCGAGACGTTCAGCCCCGGCCCGAACGTCGGCCTCGGTCGCGACTACACGCTCTTCGCCACCGCGGACGGGACCGTCAAGTTCTCCCACGCCACCCGCAGCAAGAAGCGGGTCAGCGTGCAGCCGACTACGAGCTAGTCCGATGAAGACCGGGATCCATCCGAAGTACCATCAGGCTCAGGTGCACTGCGCCTGCGGCACGACCTTCACCGTCGGTTCGACGGTCGACTCGATCCGCGTCGAGGTGTGCGCAAATTGCCATCCTTTCTACACCGGCACGCAGAACATCGTCGACACGGCCGGCCAGGTGGAGCGATTCCAGCGCCGCATGGACCGCGCGCTGCGCTGACCACCGGGCGCTGGGGGCGCCTGGCGCCCCACCTCCTGTTCCTGATCCCCGAGTTATTGATGGCGACGGGGCCCTTCGTCATTCAGGCAGTGGGCGGCACAGCCCGGCCGCGGTTCCGGATCCCGGATTTCTTCTACGGCGGCCAGGCCCTGATCGAGGGCGTGATGATGCGGGGTCGGACCACCGCCGCCATGAGCGTGCGGATGCCGAGCGGCGAGCTCCGGACCATGTCCGAGGCGCTGCCCGGCATCCTGGCCGGGGGACGCTGGCTGCGTTGGCCGCTGGTCCGCGGGGTGGTGGTCCTGTACGAGGCCCTGGTCCTGGGGACCCGGATGCTGATGCGGTCTGCGGCGCTCGCTGCCGAGGGTGAGGACATCAAGATCGGGCGCGGCACGATGGTCATCACCATGACTATCTCGATCGGCTTCGCCATCGGGCTCTTCTTCGTCCTTCCGCTCTTCCTGTCGACCCTCGCCGAGGGTGCGGTCGAGAGTGACCTCGCGGCAAACGCGATCGAGGGACTGATCCGACTGGTGGTCTTCATCGCCTACATCGCCCTGATCGGGATGATGGCCGAGATCCGGCGAGTCTTCGCCTACCACGGCGCCGAGCACAAGGCGATCTCCGCCCACGAGGCCGATCGGCCGCTCACACCGGACGAGGTCGACACGTTCAGCACCGCGCATACCCGCTGCGGAACCACCTTCCTGCTGATCGTGGTCGTGATCAGCATCTTCTTCTTCAGCCTGGTGCCACGCAGCGGGATCCCGTTCCCGGTCCTGTTCGCGTCCCGGATCGTGCTGGTCCCGCTCATCGCCGCGGCGGCGTACGAACTGGTCCGCTTCGGAGCGCGCCACTACGGCAGCTCGCTGGTGCGCGCGATCTATGCGCCCGGCCTGTGGCTTCAGTCGCTCACCACCCGTCCGCCGGACCGCTCCATGCTCGAGGTCAGCATCGCCTCGCTGGAGTCGTGCCTGGCCTCCGACCGAGACGCCGCCGCACCCCTCCCCGCCAGCGGCTGACGCGCCGATGATCGACCGCCTGCGGGAGATCGAGGCTCGCCACGACGCGCTCTCCGCGGAACTCTCCAAGCCCGAGGTCGTCGGCGACCCCCGTCAGCTCCAGCACCTCGGCCGTGAACTGTCGCGGATCGAGCCGGTGGTCAGGGCGATCCGTGCCTGGGATGCGGTGCGGCGCGAGCGCGAGGCAACGGCGGGCCTGCTCCAGGACCCCGACGAGGCGGTGCGCGGGATGGCCCGCGACGAGATGGCGGAGCTGGAAGCCCGCGAGGCGGTGCTCGAGGGCGAGCTCAAGGCGCTGCTCGTCCCGCGCGACCCGAATGACCACCGCAACGTGATCGTCGAGATCCGGGCCGGCACCGGCGGCGAGGAGGCTTCCCTCTTCGCGGCCGAGCTCTTCCGGATGTACGAGCGCTACGCCGTCAGGCGGCGCTGGAAGCTGGAGTTGCTCTCCGTCAGCGAGAGCGCATCGGGCGGGTTCAAGGAGGCGATCGCCGAGGTGACCGGCGAAGGGGCCTTCTCGCGATTGAAGTACGAGAGCGGCGTCCATCGGGTCCAGCGCGTCCCGCTCACCGAGGCCTCTGGCCGGATCCACACCTCGACCGCCACGGTCAGCGTCCTGCCCGAGGCCGAGGAGGTCGAGGTTGACCTGCCGGACAAGGACCTGCGGGTGGACGTGTACCGCTCTTCGGGTCCCGGCGGCCAGGGCGTCAACACCACCGACTCGGCGGTGCGGATCACGCACCTGCCGACCGGCATGGTGGTGGCCATCCAGGATGAGCGCAGCCAGCACAAGAACAAGGCCAGGGCGATGGCGATCCTGCGCGCCAGGCTCCTGGAATTCGAGCAGCAGCGTCGAGCCGAGGAGCGCGGCGACCAGCGCCGCTCACAGGTCGGCAGCGGCGAGCGCTCCGAGAAGATCCGCACCTACAACTTCCCCGATGACCGCGTGACCGATCACCGGGCCGGCCTTACCGTCCATAACCTGCCCGGGCTGCTCGAGGGCGACATGGATCGCCTGATCGACCCGCTCGCGAGCGCCGATGAGGCGGAGCGCCTGTCGAGGGTGAGCGGCGATGACGGCTGAGGCCGCCACCCGGACCAGGGTCCGCGAGGTGGTTGTTGCCGCCACCGCCCGACTGCGCGACGCGGGGTCGGCGACCGCGGCGCTCGACGCCCAGGTCCTGGCCGCGCATGCGCTGGGATGCGACCGAACCTGGCTGCTGGCGCACCCGGAAGTCGACCTGGCCGCCGAGGCTGCCGATCTCATCGGGGTCCTGGTGGAGCGCCGCGCAGGCGGCGAGCCGGTGGCCTACATCCGCGGATTCAAGGAGTGGTACGGGCTGCGAATGGCGACCGATCCGCGGGCGCTCATCCCCCGCCCGGAGACGGAACTCCTGGTCGATCAGGCGATTAGGGAGATTGATACCCGGATGGCGCGCAACCACGCCCCGATCCGAGCGTGGGAGGTCGCCACCGGGGGAGGTGGGGTGGCAGTGGCGCTCGCTCGCCGCTTCCGGACCGGGCTGCGCCTCGGCCGCCTCAGCCTGACCGCCAGCGACCTCTCGCCAGACGCGTTGGCTCTCGCGGCCGAAAACGCAACCGCGCTCGGCGTGAGCGGCCTGTTGGCGCTGGTCGGCGGTGACCTGCTCGACGCCGCGCCCCGCGGTGGCGTGCTCGACCTGGTGATCGCGAACCTCCCGTACCTGCGCACCACGGAGGCGGAGAGTGGGACCGGCTCACTCCGGTTCGAGCCCCGCCTCGCACTGGACGGGGGTATCGACGGGCTCGACCTGATCCGGCGCCTGGTCGCGGCCCTGCCGACCTACCTCGCACCGCAGGGCGCCGCGCTGCTGGAGGTTGGCGCGGACCAGGCACCCGCTGTACGCCAGCTGGTGGACGGCTGGCCGGAGCAAGGGGAGGTCAGGATCACGCCAGACCTGGCCGGGGTCGAGCGCGTGGTGCGCATCTCGCGCGCGGGCTCATGATCGAGCGGATCCTCCCCGATGAGGATGGCGTCGCGGTCGCCGCGGCCCTGCTGCGCGGCGGCGGCCTGGTCGCGTTCCCGACCGACACGGTCTACGGGCTCGGCTGCCGCTTCCGTGACGGCGAGGCGTTGGGTCGCCTGTTCGCCGCCAAGCGGCGACCACCCGACAAGGCGGTTGCGTGGCTGGTGGCCGACCTGGCCGGGGCCGAGTCGCTGGGCTACGCCGTGGACGACCGCGCCCGACTCCTGGCCGAGCACTTCTGGCCGGGCGGGCTGACCCTGGTGCTGGAAGGCGGACCGACCGGCAGCCAGGCCTTTCGGGCGCCCGCTCACCCGCTTGCGCTGCGCTTGATCGGACTGGCCGGCCCGCTCGCGACGTCATCGGCCAACCGATCCGGAGAGCCCGAGACGCTCGATGCCGATGAGGTGCAGGTCGCCTTCGCCGACGCGGAGCAGACGATCACGGTGCTCGACGGCGGTCCGGCACCCGGCGGCAGGGCCTCGTCGGTGGTGACCCTCGACGGACCGCGGCCGAGGCTGACTCGCGAGGGGGCCGTGCCCCGGACCGCTCTCGAAGCGGTGATCGGGCCGATAGACTGACCCACATGCGGGTGGCCATCGGCTCCGACCATGCGGGCTTTGCGCTCAAGGGCGAGCTGGTCGAACTCCTGCGTGAGATGGGCGCCGAGGTGACCGACTTCGGCACCGATTCAGCCGACCCGGTGGACTATCCCGACTTCATCGCCCCGGTTGCCAGGGCGGTGGCCCACGGCATGGCGGACTACGGCGTGGTGCTGGGTGGGAGCGGCACCGGTGAGGCGATCGTTGCCAACAAGGTGCGCGGCATCCGCTGCGTCCAGGCCACGAACCCGGTCGTGGCCCGGCTGGCCCGCGAGCACAACGACGCCAACATGATCTCCTTTGGGGCGCGGATCGTTGGCAGCGAGGTGGCCAAGGCCTGCCTGCGCGAGTTCCTCGGGGCGAGCTTCGCCGGTGGCCGTCACGTGGGCCGCGTCGCGAAGATTGCCCTCATCGAAGCGGAGGAGGCCGACGCCGCGCGGGGAGAGCACTGAGCCTGGAGTTGTCGCCCGCCGAGCGGGCGATGCTGGCCGGAGCGCAGGGGGAGGGCACCGCGCTGGCCATGCGGCTGGTGATACGCACCGCCGAGGCGATGCGGGCCGACCGTCTCCTGGCGATCACCGGGGCACATGTGGACTCCTGCCTCTACCACGGCCAGGCAACCCTGGACTTCGTCGATCGGCTGGTGGACGGTGGCGCCAGGGTCGCCGTCCCGACGAGCCTGAACGTTGGCGCGTTGGACCTGCTGCACCCCGAGCTATGGCATGGGTCGGCGGACGATGCGGCGCGCGGCCGACGGCTGATGGACCAGTACCGGGCGCTGGGTTGCCGCCCGACCTTCACCTGCGCTCCGTACCAGGTCCGCGACGCCCGCCCTGCGTTCGGTGAGCAGGTTGCGTGGGCGGAGTCGAACGCGATCGTCTTCGCCAACAGCGTGCTCGGCGCTCGCACCGAACGCTACGGCGACTTCAGCGACATCGCCTGCGCGATCACCGGTCGGGCGCCCGATGCCGGCCTGCACGGCGAGGCAGCCCGCCGAGCGACGATCCTGCTGCGACTCGCGGACGACGTGCCGGCCGCCCTGTTCGACGATGAGTCGTTCTACCCCACCCTGGGGCTGGTGCTCGGCCGACGCGCGCAGACCCGGGTGGCGGTCATCACCGGCCTCCCGGAGCGTGTCAGCGAGGACCGCCTCAAGGCAATGGGTGCGGCCGCTGCCTCGTCCGGGGCGGTGGCGCTCTTCCATGCGGTGGGCTCTACGCCTGAGGCTCCGACCCTCGAGGCCGCGCTCCAGGGTGGCCGGCCCGAGGAGACTGCGTCCGTCTCCCTGGCCGAGTTGCGGGATGCGCGAAGGAGCCTGACCAGCCTGGGCGGCGGTGCACCGACCGGGACTGCGATCGCTGCCGTGTCGCTCGGTACCCCGCATGCGTCCCTCGCCGAGCTGTCGCGGATCGTGGAGCTGCTCGCCGGTGCGCGACCTGCTGCGGGAGTCGAGCTCCTGGTGTCAACCTCGCGCGATCTGTTGGCGGCCGCCGACGAGTCAGGTGTCGCGGGCCGGCTGCGGGCTGCCGGGGCCGAACTCCTGGTGGACACCTGCTCGTACATCGCCCCGATCCTGGCTCCCGGCCGCAGCCCGGTGATGACCGACTCGGCCAAGTGGGCCTTCTACGCGCCCGGCAACATCGGAGTCGACGTGATTTTCGGCAGCGTGTCCGAGTGCATCCGCTCGGCCGTGGATGGGCGCGTGGTGCGCGAGGCCGGGGCCTGGGGAGCCGGATGAAGGGACGGGTGCTGGCCGCTGGGTCCGCCCAAGGGCGCGCGCTGGTGCTGCGCGAGCCACTCTCGCTATGGGGCGGGATGGACCCCGCCAGCGGCGAGTTGATCGATGCCAATCATCCGCAGCGCGGCGAGCGGCTCAGCGGTCGGATCCTGGTCATGCCCGCGGTTCGGGGTTCGTCATCTGCGAGCAGCGTCCTCGCCGAATCGGTGCGGGCC
>JBKJYH010000093.1:0-8113 GCA_046715765.1 Candidatus Limnocylindria bacterium | reverse complement strand
GGCGGCCGGGGCGGGCGGCGGGGGGGGGGGGGGGGGGGGGGGGGGGGGGCGGGGCCCCCGCGCGGCCGCCCCGGGCGCGGGGCCCGGCCCCGCCGCCCTGGTCATGGATCGCGCCCTGGACCTGTTCCCGTAGACCCCATGGGCTGGAGCCGATAAGCAGGGTTAATCGTCGCGCACCGATCGGCTCCCTCCGGTGTTGCTCGAGTAGCCGGACTGATCACCCGGCGCGTGCGAACGCTCTCCGGTGCACGATGAGAAGTGGGACTGATCAAGCCCCGTCGGAAGCCCGCTCGGCGCGCGGCTGGCGTCGGGACCCCTAGATCGGTTGCAGGAAGAGGCTGACGATCTTGCCGCCCTCGACCCGGAAGTTGGCCTCCACGTGCATCGAGGGAGCGCCCGGGCGCATGACCGTCACGTCGGCGATGTACGACGCGCCCATCGAGCGGCTGTCGTTCGAATACAGGCGGAAGCCGTCGCCGGCGCGCAGGAACCAGCCGCCCACCCGCTCGCGGCCGCGCAGGTTAGTGCGCTCGTCGGAGCCGGGGATCGAGATGCCCAGCACCGCCTGCTCGGCGAACAGGTTGACCGCATCCTCGCGCCGATCGTCGTTGATCAGCTCCATGAACAGGTCGACGGTCTCGGTGGCACCCATGCGCGGAGTCTAGCCGACCGCTAGACTCGCTCCCACGCCGCCGCCAGCGCCCACAGGGGAGGATGAATCGCTTCGTGACCGACTTCGCCGCGCTCGTCCACGACTTTCTCGAGGAGCAGCACCGGGAGCATCCGGTGCGCGCCAGCAGCCTGGGCCTGACCGAGTACGACGAACGGCTCGACGACCTGTCCGCGGCCGCCTTCGAGCGCCGCGCCACCGCGCGCCACAGCTGGCTGACCCGCTTCGCCGGCGTCGATCCCTCGGGCCTCGACTTCGACCAGCAGATCGACCGCGACCTGTTGATCGCCGGGCTCCACGACGAGGAGATCTACGACGAGTGGGGAATCTGGCAGCGTAGCGCCGATACGTACCTCAACCCGGGGATGGAGGGGATCTTCAGCCTCTTCCTGCATCGGCTCCGACCCGATGCCGAGCTGGCCAGGGCCGCCACCGCGCGGCTGCGCCAGATCCCGGCCAACCTGGAGGCGGGCCGCGCCAACCTGCGCCCCGAGCTGGTTTCACCGCTGCTGCTCGACCGCGCCATCCGCCAGGCGCGGGCCGGGGCCCACTACCTGCGGGTCCTGGCACCGGCCCAGGTGGAAGAGGCCAACCGCGCCGAGTTCGCAGCGGCCGGTGCCGTGGCCGGCGACGCGTGCGATGCCTTCGCCGACTTCCTCGAGGCGATGCGTCCCCAGGCCACCGGCGACTGGGCCTTCGGCGAGGCGCGCTACAACGCCGTACTGCGCGACGCCGAGCTCCTCTCCTTCGACGCCCGGGCACTGCGGGATCGAGCCCACGCTGAGATCGAGCGCCTCGTCGCGGAGCTGGAGGAACTCTCGGTCACCATCGCCGGCCATACCGACTGGCATCGGCTGATCATCGAGCTCAATCGCGACCACCCCGCGACCCCGGAGGCGATGCGGGTCGGCTACGAGGAGTGGACCGCCCGCGCCCGCGCGTTCCTGGCCGAGCGGCGGCTGGTCAGTTTCCCGCCGGGTGAGGCCTGCTCGGTGGAGCCGTCGCCCCACTTCCAGCGCCCCGTCCTGGCGGTGGCCTCCTACCAGTCGCCGCCATCGTTCAACCCGTCGATGCAGGGCCATTTCTTCGTCCCCTTCCCGCCGGAGGGAGCGTCGGAGGCGGAGATTGCCAAGCGGCTCGAGTCGAACGCCTACGGCAACATCCCCACCACATCGGTGCACGAGGCCTACCCCGGGCATCACTGGCACCTGGTCATGGCCAAGCTCAACCCGTCGGCTGCCCGCCAGCTGTACGGGACCAGCTACTTCGCCGAAGGGTGGGCGCTGTATGCCGAGCGGATGATGAAGGACGCCGGGCTGTATGACGACCCGCGCCACGTCCTGTACGCGGTCGAGTCAACCCTCTTCCGCGCCGCACGGATCGTGGTCGACACCTCCCTGCACCTGGGCGAGATGACCCACGCCGAGGCGGTCGCGTTCATGCTCGACCACTCATCCATGACCGAGGTCACCGCCACCGCCGAGGTCACCCGCTACTGCTCGTGGCCGACCCAGGCCAGTTCGTACCTGACCGGTTGCCTGGAGATCCTGCGCATCCGCGACCGATTCATGGCCGCCCGCGGGACCGATACCTCGAACACCGACGCGCTGCGCGACTTCCACGACGCGATCACCGGCGCCGGCACCCTGCCGATCGCCCTCGCCGAGCGCGCGGTGATGGCCCGAGCCTAGGGCTGTTCCCCATCGCGGGGGTACTCGACCAGGTCGTACATGTGGTCGTAGTCAGGCGACAGGTAGACCACGTCGGGCAGGATCGGCAATTCGGTGGCGAAGTACGCGTTGAACACGATCCGGAACAGGTTGACCGGGCTGATCCGATCGTAGAAGCCGAGCGACTCCAGCTCGGCGCGTGACACCCCGGGCAGGTGGTAGGCGTTGAGAATCGCGAACTTGCGGGCGATCTCATCGGGGGTGGCCTCCAGCCAGGCGAACTTGCGCTGGTCGGCGTAGAAGCGCGCCGGCCAGGGACCCTCGTCGGCCTGCACGATGATGATCGGCTCCTCACCTGCGGGAACGTCGAGCAGGTGGTCGATCACCTCCAGCACGCGCTGGTTGGTCCACTTGAGCTGCTCGACGTACTTCTGCTCCTCGTTCCGGGCCCGACGCTCCTGGTCGGTGGGCATGCTGCCGTCGGCGTTGAACACGTACGGGGGGTGCGGGACCAGGATGTGGGCGAAGACGAAGGTCGGCCCGGACCGATCCCGGGCCGCCTCGAGCTGATCGAACCCGAAGAGCGTGGTCTCCCGCGCCAACTCGGGAAAGGCGATCGTTTCGGGATCCTCGTCCGGGGTGATCGGCGGGTCGAGCAGGATCATTGCGGTGGTCTGCGCCAGCGCGGCCTGGAACTCGCTCCCCTCCGCGTAGCCGAGCACCACGTCCGCGTCCACGTTGGTCTTGGTCGGCTCCCAGTAGTTCCCGATCTGTACGTACTCGTACCCGATCGATTTCAGTGCGGCCGGGACCGCCAACCTCCCGCGCAAGGCGCGATGGACCGCGTAGAACGAGTCCTTGGTGGGGTTGTTGTAGTCGGGGTCGAGATAGTCGAGGCTCAGCGAGCCCACCACCGAGAGTGCCGTCTTGAAGTAGTTGGCCCACGAGTCGCCGGCGACCGCGAAGTCGCGATCGGCCAACTCATCCAGGAACGGCGTGTTGTCGTAGCGGAAGTAGTCCTGCAACGATTCGTTGCCGGCGTATCGGTCCAGGATCAGGTAGTAGACGTCGGGCGTACCGCGCTCGCCCACGGTCAGCGTGGGGACCGTCCCGGTCGTCACCGGAACGGTGCGCGACACGATCGCGAAGTCAACCACGCGATACACGTTGAAGACGACCAGCAGGCCGACGGCCAGGTTCAGGTAGCCGCTCAGCGGGATCACCCAGCCACCCCCGCGCCAGATGAGCACTGCCCCGATCAGGATCGGGACCTCGTAGGCGGCCAGCAGGAACGCGTGATGGCCGAGCTGCTCAGAAATCGGGGCCCAGGCGTGGCCGAAGCTGAAAAAGCCGACCAGCAGCAGGCTCGCCAGCAGCCCGCCGCGCCGCCAGTCGCGCAGGGCCGCCGCGCAGACCAGCAAGGTACCGATCGCGCCGGCAAGCGCCATCCCCAGCGGGACCCACAACGGCCCCAGGGTCAGCTGCTGTTGGGCGTTCTCGGCGAACAGGAAGAGCACCGGGAAGGCCGCGATGGCGAGGACGTGCCACGGCAGCGAGCGGAGGTCGCGGGGCGCGCGCGGCCCGCCTGCGGCTAACATGGCCCTAACACTACGGGATGGAGTGAGCGTGCATCTGATCTTCGCCTATATCGATCCGGGCTCCGGGAGCCTCCTGATCCAGGCCATCATTGCGGCCATCGCTTCGGTCGGCTTCTTCTTCCGGCACCACATCGGCAACGCCTGGTACCGGCTGCGGGGCGGAGCGCGACGCGACGCTGAGTCTGCCTCCGGCGAGTCCGACTCATCGAACCCCTGACCCCCGGTTCGGTTGACCCGGCTTCCTTTCGAGATCCCAGCGGCTACGTCTTTCGCCGGGACGGGATCCTGTATCGGGCGATCCAGCCGGTCGGCGAGTCCGATTGGCGAGCCTTCATCGATGGCGGCCTGCACCGCCAACTGACCGATGCCGGGCTGATCGTCGAACACGAGCTGGCCTCGACCGATCTGGCGCCGGTTCCCGGCGCGGCGGTGGTCATTCGGCCGCGCGAGGTGGAGGTCATCTCCTACCCGTACGAGTGGGCCTTTTCCCAGCTCCGCGAAGCGGCCCTGCTCACACTCGAGATCCAGGCCCGCGCGCTGCGCAGCGGGATGTGGCTGCGCGACGCCAGCGCCTACAACGTCCAGTTCGACCGCGGCCGGCCGATCCTCATCGACTCGCTCTCGTTCGCACCCGCCGACATGAGTCAGCCGTGGCCCGCCTATCGGCAGTTCTGCCAGCACTTCCTGGCGCCATTGGCGCTGATGGCGAGGCGCGACGTGCGGCTCGGGCTGCTGTTGCGCGACTTCATCGACGGCATGCCGCTCGACCTCGCCGCCGGGCTGCTGCCCGGACGGACCCGCCTCAACCCCGGGCTGCTGGCCCACCTGCATGCCCACGCCGGTGCGGAACGCCGCGCGTCTCGCTCACCGATCCCGACCGCGGCAACCGCAGCAACCGCGGCGCCAACCGCCAGCGCGTCGACCCGCGGCCCGATGAGCAAGATGCGCCACGAGGCGCTGCTCGACTCGCTGCGGCGCACCACCGAATCCCTGGATTGGGAGCCGGCCGGCCTGTGGACCGAGTACGGGTTGCAGACCAGCTACTCCGAGCGCGCCGCCGCTTCGAAGCGGGCGATCGTGGAGCGGATGCTGACCACCGCCGGCGGGCGGATGGTCTGGGACATTGGTGCCAACACCGGCACCTACTCTGACCTGGCCGCCGGATCGGGGCGGATGGTGCTTGCCTTTGACCAGGACGCAGCCAGCGTGGAGCATCACTGGCGCACCCTCTCGCCCGAGCGCCGGGCCTCGATCCTGCCCCTGGTGATGGACCTCACCAACCCCTCGCCCGCGCTGGGCTGGGGCCTGGAGGAACGCCGCTCGACCCTGGACCGCGGCCCCGCCGACGTGGTGATGGCGCTGGCCCTGGTCCACCACCTGGCGATCGCCTCCAACGTCCCGCTGCCGCGGATCGCATCCGTCCTGGCGCGCGCGGGTCGTCATCTGATCGTGGAATTCGTGCCCAAGCAGGACCCGATGACCCGGCAACTCCTGGCCGCGCGGCCGGACATCTTCCCGGCCTACTCCCTGGAGGGCTTCCGCGACGCCTTCGCCGCCAGCTTCAGCGTGGTCGAGGAGGCACCGGTCGAGGACAGCCTGCGCACCATGTTCCTGATGGAGCGCCTGGGTGGCTGACGGCGTGGGTTTCGCCGAGGTCCCCGGCGGCCGCCTCTACTACGAAGTCGAGGGCCACGGTCGCCCCATGCTCCTCATCCACGGCGGGCTCGGCAGCCTGCGGATGTGGGACGGCCAGCTGCCCGCCTTCGCCGAGCACTATCGGGTCATCCGTTACGACACCCGCGGCTTCGGGCGATCGGAGACCGATGAGGTCGAGTTCAGCAACCGGGCCGACGCGGTCGCCGTGCTCGACCACCTCGACGTGGCCTCGGCCATCGTGCTGGGGCAGTCGCGCGGGGGGATCATCGCGCTCGACCTGACCATCGAGCAGCCTGCGCGAGTGGATGCGCTGGTGAGCGTGGCGAGTGGCGCCGGCGGCTTCGTTGCCGAACTTCCCGAAGGGGCGGCGGCTGAGCCGATGGAAGAGATGGAACGACTCTGGGAGGCGAAGGACTGGGACGCTCTCGCCGAGCTCGAGACCCAGGTGTGGGTCGACGGCTGGGGACAGCCGCGGACCCGGGTCGACCCGGCCCTGCGCCGGCAGGTTCACGGCTGGATCCTCGACAACTATCTCGCCCTGAAGGCCGAGGGTCGGCCACAGCCGCTGGACCCTCCGGCGGCCGCCCGCCTGCACGAGGTCCACGTGCCGCTGCTGGTGATGGTCGGTACCGTGGACGAGGTGGGCGGGATCCTGAACGGGCGCAACCTGGCCGCCACAGTGCCCGGCGCGCGGTTGCTCGAATTCCCCGCCGTTGCCCACATGATCCAACTCGAGGCGCCGGAGCGCTTCAACCGCGAGGTGCTCGACTTCCTGGCTGACCTTCCAGGCCGCCCCGCCTAGACCTGGTCCGCCACCCGCTCCGCGTCGCGCATCACGCGCAGGATGTTGCCCTGCGCCAGCTTTGCCAGTTTCGCCTCTGACCAGCCGCGAGCGAGCAGCTCGGCGAACAGATTCGGGTAGCACGACACGTCGTCGAGACCCATCGGCCAGAAGCTGTTGCCGTCGAAGTCGCCGCCGATCCCGACGTGGTCGTTGCCGGCGACTCGCGCCACATGCTCCACGTGGTCGGCCACCTGCGCCAGTGATGGCCGTGGCACGTCCAACCCGTTGATGATCTCCTCCTCGAGGGCGGCGCGCGCGTCGAGGTCCTGCAGGCCGGCGGCACGTCGGTTGAACTCGTCGATGGCCGGGATCAGGACCGCTGCCGCATCGGGCCCCACGAAGCCCGCCACGAAGGTGACCATCACCACCCCGCCATTGGCGGGCACGCGCCGCAGGATCTCGTCCGGGACGTTACGGGCAACGTCGCACACCGCACGCGCCGACGAGTGGCTGAAGATGACCGGGGCGTGGGTCGCGTCGAGTGCATCGGCCATGGTTTCGGGTGCGACGTGCGACAGGTCAACCAGCATCCCGAGCCGGTTCATCTCCGCGACCACCTCCCGGCCAAACGCGGAGAGGCCGCCGTGGACACGCTCGCCGGTGGCCGAATCACCGATCTGGTTGCTGGTGTTGTGGGTCAGGGTCAGGTACCGAGCGCCGAGGTCGGAGAAGGCGCGCAGCGCGCCGAGCGAGCCCTCGAGCACGTGGCCGCCCTCCATCCCCAGCAACGAGCCGATCCGTCCCGCGGCCATCGCGCGCTCGGCATCATTGGCGGTCAGGCAGAATTCCAGGTCGTCGGGGTAGCGGTCGATCATCCGCCGGGCGAGGTCCAGCTGCTCCAATTGGAGCAACGCCCGCGAGGCCATGCCCTCGCCGGGGACATACACGCTCCAGAACTGGCCGCCCACCCCGCCGGCTCGCAGGCGCGGCAGGTCCGTGTGCCCGCCCACCGGTGCCGTGCCGTGGAGGTCGTACGCGTCGAGGTCGCCCGGGGCGGCCGGGTGCTTGCGGATGGTCCAGGGCAGGTCGTTGTGCCCGTCGATCAACGGATGACGCGCGAGAATCTCCCGGGCGCGGTCCACAAGATGGTTGGCGCGTGGCTGATCCATGTTCCAAAGGATATCGGCGGCGCTACTCCGCGGCCGGCGTCCAGGTCGCGCGCATGGCCACGGGTTGATCCGGCGGGCTGGGCCAGCATAGACGGGCGCCTGTGCGACAATTGCGGCTCCCATGACGATCTCGACCGGCGCCGTGGCGCCAACCGCCCCTGTCTCGACACGCCCCGATCTGCGCAACGTGGCCATCGTGGCCCACGTGGACCACGGCAAGACCACGCTCGTTGACGGGCTGCTGCGCCAGACCGGCGCCTTCCGCGCCAACCAGGCCGTGGTGGATCGGGTCCTCGACTCGGGAGACCTGGAGCGCGAGAAGGGGATCACGATCCTCGCCAAGCAGACGACCATCGAGCACGACGGGATCCGGCTCAACATCGTGGACACCCCCGGCCACGCCGATTTCGGCGGCGAGGTGGAGCGCAGCCTGCTGATGGTGGACGCGGTCCTGCTGCTGGTGGACGCGGCGGAGGGGCCGCTGCCCCAGACCCGCTACGTCCTGTCCAAGGCCATGGCCCGTCACCTGCCGGTGATCGTGTGCATCAACAAGATCGACCGATCCG
>JBKJYH010000092.1:0-6580 GCA_046715765.1 Candidatus Limnocylindria bacterium | reverse complement strand
GAATCGCGGTCCTCGACTGGGACGTGCACCACGGCGACGGAACCCAGGCCATCTTCGATGCGGATCCCGACCTGTGCTACGCGTCGACCCACCAGTCGCCGCTGTACCCTCGAACCGGACCGGCCAGTGACAGGGGAGTGGGGCCTGGGCACGGCACCAAGCACAACCAGCCGCTCCCCCCAGGCGCCGGCGACCTCGCCTTCGTGGCGGCCTGGGCCGACGCGCTCCTGCCTGCGGTCGCCGACTTTCAGCCGGAGGCGATCCTGGTCTCGGCCGGCTACGACGGGCACCGGCTCGATCCGCTGGCCGCGCTGGAGATGAGCGAGGCCGGCTTCGGCGAGGTCGCATCCGCGACTGGGGCGCTTGCCGTCAGCCTGGGTCTGGGCGGGGTGACGCTGGTCCTCGAGGGTGGCTACCACCTGGATGCGCTGCGGGGCAGCGCGGCCGCGACGGTGAGCGGCCTGCTGGCCGGCATGCGCCACGCCCGGCCGCGTGGCCCTTGAGCGGGAACGGCCCCCGCTGGGTCTATACTCGACCGCGATGAGCCGCGCCTCGACCAACGCGCCGCCCGCGCCCTCGCCAGCCCCGCCGACGGGAGTGGGAACGCCGGGGATCGCCGAGCGACTCGTGATCCTGACCGGGCTGTCCGGTGCCGGCAAGAGCCAGGCCACCAAGCTCTTCGAGGACCTTGGTTACTACTGCGTGGACAACCTGCCACCAGACCTGCTGGACGGCTTCCTGCGCATCCGCGACGCAGATCCGGGGCGCTATGCCCAGGCCGCCCTGGTGCTCGACATCCGGGCAGGCGACCCGGCCATGGCGATCTCAGCCGCACGCGACGCGCTCGCGGCCCGTGCCAGCCAGGCCGTGGTGATCTACCTGGAGGCCAGCGACGCGGTGCTTGTTTCGCGATTCAGCGAGACACGGCATCGACATCCGCTACAGGCCCGGCGCGGGATCCAGGCCGGCATTCAGGCCGAGCGGCGAGCGCTGACCGCGACCCGGAAGTTGGCGGACCACGTGATCGATACCAGCAGCCTCTCGATCGGACAGCTCAAGGAGGAGTTGTTCGGGATCCAGCGACGGGGTGCGGCCAGCGCCGGGGCGGTGACCGCGGTCGACGTCATCACCTTCGGCTTCCGGTTCGGCATCCCGCTCGAGGCGGACCTCGTCTTCGACGTGCGGTTCCTGTCCAACCCGTACTGGGTCCCCGATCTGAAGGCGCTCTCCGGGCTGCAGCCCCCGGTGCGCGAGTTCGTGATGGCGCAGCCCGCGGCCGCCCGCTTCCTCGACCTGGTCGTGGAATTGATGGACCTGACCCTGCCCGCCTACCGGGCCGAGGGCAAGGATCGGTTGACCATCGCGCTGGGCTGCACGGGCGGCTACCACCGCTCGACGGCCCTGGCCGAGGAGTTGGCGCAGCGACTGCGCAGCCGCGACGACATCTCGGTGGCAATCTTCCATCGGGAGCTGGAGCGATGAGCCGTCCGCGCCTGCCGCGCTGGCTTTATCCGGGGATGCGCCTGAAGCGCTGGCTGCTGCTGCTCTTCGTCGGAGTCACGGTCCTCGGCCTGGGGGCCGCCATCTTCCTGGTGGACGCGTACCGGCGCGTGGCCGGGGACCTGCCATGGGTGTTGTGGCTGACCGGGGCCGGACTTGATCGCCCGATTCGCGCCACCCTGGTCGTGCTTGGCGGGCTCGCACTGACCGGGCTGGGGGTCTGGGGATTGATGCGCAGCGTGGTATCGCCATTCGTGGCGCGCGGCGACTCGGTGCTGGAGGTGCTCTACACCAAGCGGTATCTCGCGCGCGGCCCGCGAATCGTGGCAATCGGAGGAGGCACGGGCCAGTCGAACCTGCTGCGCGGACTCAAGGGCTACTCGGCCAACATCACCGCGATCGTGGCGGTGGCCGACGACGGCGGAAGCAGCGGCCGTCTGCGCCAGCAGCTCGGCATGTCACCACCCGGCGACATTCGCAACTGCATTGCCGCGCTGGCCGATGCGGAGTCGCTGATGACCCAACTCATGCAGTACCGCTTCCCACCCGGCTCGGGCCTGGACGACCATGCATTCGGCAACCTGTTCATTGCGGCCATGACCGCGGTCACGGGCGACTTCGAAGAGGCCGTCCGCGAATCGAACCGGGTACTCGCCGTACGGGGACAGGTGCTGCCCGCCACGGGCGTGCCGTTGAACCTGGAAGCCACTCTGGCCTCGGGTCGACGGCTGCGCGGCCAGGTCGCGATCAGCCATGCCGACGAGCCGATCCATCGCGTCTCGATCGAGCCGGCCTCGGTTCGCGCCAACTCCGAGGCGCTCGAACGGATCCTGGAGGCGGACCTGGTGGTGATCGGCCCGGGCAGCCTCTACTCCTCGGTGCTGCCCAACCTGCTGATCAGCGACATCCGTGACGCCATTGCGGCGGCAAGCGGCACTCGCGTGTATGTCTGCAACGTGGCTACCCAACCGGGTGAGACGGGTGCGTTCAGCGCGTCCGCCCACCTGGAGGCGCTCTTCGCGCACGTTGGCGACGACCTGGTCGACTACGTGCTGCTCAACTCCAACCACGGAGCGCGGCGACCCGAGGGCTGGCTCGGCGAGCCGGTGCTGGTGGACGCCCGCCGGCTCGAACTGCTGCCCGTGACGGTCATCGAAGAGGACCTGATCGACACCTCCAACGCCCACCGTCATGACTCGGCCAAGCTGGCCGCGGCCCTGATGCGGTTGCAACAGGAAGAGCGCTCCGAGCGGCAGCGCGGCCGCCGCGCCGCCCCGCGCGCCGTCGCCTCCTGATCAGCCGACGATGCTGCTGGCGAGTGAACTCAAAGGGGAGTTGGCGCGGATCCACCCCGCGCGAGCCTGCTGTCGTCGCGCTGAACTGACGGGCCTCCTCTTCGGAAACCGCGAGGGGGGAGGGGTCCGGACCCTGGACCATGCCACGGCGCGCGTGGCCGTCGAGCTGGGTGGCGGACAGGGTGGCCTTTCGGTGACCGGCGCGCCGCCGGGTCAACCACACACCGCCGCGCGGCATCACCTGCACGTCCCGCTTGGCGCGTCATCGACGGATGGCTTCGTCTGGGGAGCCGCGCCCGCCCATGATCGGCGCGCCTTCCTGCGCGGCGTGGTCCTGGGAAGCGCCTCGATCTCGATTGCCGGCCGCGGCCCGCACCTGGAATTCGTCTTCCGCGACCGCGGTCGAGCCGAGGCCCTGCGCAGCTGGTTGGCCGAGAGCGACGTTCGCGGCGGCCTGAGCCAGCGCCGCGGCCGACACGTCGTGTACCTCAAGGGCCAGGAAGAGATCGCCAGCCTGTTGCGCCTGACCGGGGCGAACCGCTCGCTCCTCGACTTCGAGTCCGGACGGGTTGGGCGCGACGTTCGCAACCGGCTCAACCGGCTCGTCAACGCGGAGGAGGCGAACCTGGGCCGCACCGTGCGTGCCGCGGATCGCCAGCTTCGCGCCATCGAGTTCCTCGAACTGCGCGGATTGCTGGACTCGTTGGCCGCACCGCTGCGCGAGGTGGCAGCGCTGCGCCGCGCCCAGCCGGACGCGGCGCTCGATAGCCTCGCCGAGGAGCTGGGGATCGGTCGGTCTGCGATGAATCACCGGCTGCGTCGGCTGGTGGAGCTGGCCGCTGCCGAGGCTGCCACAACCTGATGATCGCCATGTCCCGGACTCCGCTGGTGGTCGGCAACTGGAAGATGCACCCGGCATCTGCCAAAGCCGCCATCGCGCTGGCGGAGTCAGTGCGCGAGCTGTCGGCGCACGCAGCGGCATCCGTCGCCATCTGCCCGCCCACCGTCTGGCTGACAGCGGTCGCCGCGCGACTTGGCCCCGGTCTCCTCGAGCCGGGCACGGTGGCACTTGGCGCGCAGACGATGCATTTCGCCGAGTCCGGCGCGTACACCGGCGAGACATCGCCCCTGATGCTGGCCGATCTGGTCCGCTGCGTGATCCTCGGTCACTCGGAGCGGCGCCAGTTCAACGGCGAGACCGACGCCGACGTGGCCGCCAAGGTGGCGTCGGCGGTGGCGCATGGCCTGGTACCTATCGCGGCCATCGGCGAAACGGCCGGCGAGCGGCGTTCAGGGCAGGCCGCCGCGGTGATCGACCGACAGTTGCGGGCCGCGGTGTCTCAGCTCGGCTCCCTCGCGGAGAGCGGCCTGGTGGTGGCCTACGAGCCGGTGTGGGCCATCGGGACCGGTGACGCCGCGTCGCCGGCCGACGCGCAGTCAGCCGCTGCGCAGATTCGATCCATCCTGGCCGAGGTGGATCCGGCGGCGGCCTCCACGGTGCGGATCCTGTACGGGGGGAGCACGACACCGGAGAACGCGGCGGGCTATTTCGCCGAGTCCGATGTCGATGGCGCCCTGGTGGGCGGCGCTTCGCTCGACGCCCATCGCTTCGCCGCCATCGTCCGAGCCGCCGCGGAGCAGCGCGGGTGACGCGCCGGCCCCGGCCGGTGGTGCTGTGCGTGCTGGACGGGCTCGGGATCGGTGCCTACCCGAGCCGAAACCCACTCCTTGCTGCCCGGATGCCCACCTGGGTGACGCTCACCGAGGCGTGGCCCACCTGTCGCCTCGAGGCCTCGGGCGCAGCCGTGGGTCTGCCTCCGGGGCAGATGGGCAATTCTGAGGTCGGCCACCTGAACCTGGGCGCCGGCTTCCGGGTCGTGCAGGACCTGCCCCGTATCAGCGACGCAATCGCCGATGGGACCTTCTTCGACAACGCCGCCTTGCGGGGTGCGGTGGCGCACGCCCTTCACCGGGGCTCGCGCCTCCACCTCCTCGCCCTGGTCGGGCCGGGCGGGGTGCATGCCACTGACGAGCACATTCGCGCCGCCGCGTCGCTCGCTGCCCGGGACGGGCTCCCTCCGGACCGCGTGCTGCTCCACGCCTTCACCGATGGACGGGACACACCCCCGCGCTCGGCCGCCGAACTCCTGCCCGCCCTGCTGGCGGACCTACCGGCCACCCCGGCGACGGTCATCGGGCGCTACTACGCCATGGACCGCGATCTCCGCTGGGAGCGCACCGCCGCGGCCTGGGAGGCGATCGTCCACGGCCGGGGCCGGCACGCGGAAGGCGCAGCGGACGCGGTGACCGAGGCCCACGCCCGAGGTGAGGGAGACGAGTTCATCCCTCCGACAGTCATCGGTGACTACGCAGGCGTGCGGGACGGTGACGCGCTGGTCCACCTCAACTTCCGGGCGGACCGTGCCCGCCAACTCGCCGCCGCGCTGGCGCTGGACGCGTTCTCCAGCTTTGAGCGCGGCGATCGCCCGACCGACCTGTACCTGGCCACTCTGACCGAGTATCAGCCTCGAGCCGAGCTGCCGGTGGAGGTCGCCTTCCCGCCTCTCGTCATCGATTCGCTGGCGGCCCACCTGTCCCGCCTGGGGATGCGCCAGCTCCACGTCGCCGAGACGGAGAAGTACGCCCACGTGACCTACTTCTTCAACGGTGGCGTCGAGGCACCCTTGCCCGGTGAGGAGCGGGTGATGGTTCCCTCACGCCGCGACGTCCCGACCTACGACCTCGCGCCCGAAATGAGCGCGGTCCCGATTACTGACCGGGTGGTCGAGGCGATCGGCGGCGGGGGATGGGACTTCATCATCGTCAACTACGCCAACCCGGACATGGTCGGCCACACCGGCGTGTGGGATGCCGCGGTTCGTGCGATCGAGGTGATCGACGCCTGCCTGGCGCGCCTGGTCGAGGCGGTGCTGGCGTCTGGCGGAGCCATGCTGATCACTGCCGATCACGGCAACGTGGAGCAGATGCGCGACGCGGCCGGCGATCCGCGGACCAGCCACACGACCGCCCCGGTGCCGCTCGTACTTATTGCCGAAGGCTGGAAGGAGTCGCGGCTGCGCGGCGGCAGCCTGGCCGACGTGGCGCCGACCTTGTGCGCACTGCTGGGCATCCCACCCACCCCGTCGATGACCGGCCAAAACCTGATCAAGAGCTGACCTCTGCTAAACTGCGGCCGCTCATGACCCCTCTCGTCGTCGCCCAGACGATCCTGGCCCTGGCGCTTATCGCGGCCATCCTGCTGCAGCAGCGCGGCACCGGGCTGGGTGGCGCCTTCGGTGGCGAGGTGACCGCCTACCGCAGCCGTCGCGGCATCGAGCGCACCCTCTTCCGCCTGACGATCGTGCTCGGGGTCCTGTTCGTCGTCTTCAGCCTGCTGAGCCTGCTTCCAGCCGCCGTCTGACGGCCGATCCACGGAGGCGGTCATTCGCGCTGGCGGGCGACGCTATGTACAATCCGGCACGGCCGTGCCGAGGTGGCGAAATAGGTAGACGCGCTAGGTTCAGGACCTAGTGACCATTACGGTCGTGTGGGTTCAAGTCCCTCCCTCGGTACCACGCCCCGAGCCCAGGTGGCGGAATTGGTATACGCGTACGTTTGAGGGGCGTATGAGGCAACTCATCCGGGTTCAAGTCCCGGCCTGGGCACCACCTTTCAATTGACCGATCCGGTTCTTGCACGCGTCGCACCGCGGGCGGTTAGCTCAGCCGGTTAGAGCACCTCGTTTACACCGAGGGGGTCGGGGGTTCGAGCCCCTCACCGCCCAC
>JBKJYH010000091.1:0-3678 GCA_046715765.1 Candidatus Limnocylindria bacterium | reverse complement strand
TATGGACGCTCCAGGCCGGTATCTTTCCCGAGAACGCCGCCAGCATCGCGCTCCACGAGGCGTGCGGGTTCCGCATCGTGGGTCTGCGCGAACGCATCGGTCAGCATTTCGGGGAGTGGCGCGACGTGGTGTTCATGGAGCGCCGGAGCCGCGTGGCGGGGACTCAGCCCAGCTCGTAGTCGAACACGTACGAGTGCCGGCCAGGCTCGATGACGATGTCCATGCGCCACACGGGAGTTGCGGGACGGACGTCCGCTCAAGCCGCAACCGAATCGGGTTCCCATCGACGTCGCAGCGCGAACACGGCGAGTCCCACGCTGGTGGCCTGAGGTAGCAGCATCGCGACCGCGAGCAGTCTGGGATCGACCTTCCAGTCGACGGGCCAATAGAGGTTGAGGCTCGCCCATAGGAGGAGCGTCACCCAGAGTACGCCGCGGGTAGGAGCCAGCGTCGCGGCCAGGAGCGTCAGCAGCCAGAGCGGCGGGAAGGTGCCGTAGACCTGCGGCAGGAACGGGCTGCGCAGGGTTGCAAGGATCAGGATCGCCATCCAGATGATGGGCTTGATCCGATCCGGGTGCGCGCGCAGGCCGGCGAGCACCGTGGCCGCAGCCGCGATGAGCGTGTAGGCCCAGCCCACGAGCTTCGCCGCGCCGAACGACATGCCGGGAACGCCGAACAAGCCCACTTTGAACACCAGTCCCGGGATGGACAGGTTGATGGCCACCGCGGCGGGATTGCGGAACGCCGGGAACGCCTCACCGCCGACCAGGCCCGGCAGATGCTCGAGAAACGCCGCGTAGGGCGCCCAACCGATGTCCATCACCGAGGCCGCGAAGTAAACCACGGTGAATGCGGCGGTCCACGCCACCGCGCGCCACTGGCGCTGCGCCACCAGGTACACGATCAGCAGCCCCGGGTAGAGCTTGCTCACCGTCATGAACGCGAGGAGCGCGCCTCCCGCCGCCCACCGCCGCCGGTCGAACAGCACCATGGCCAGCATCGAGCCGGCGATCACCGCGACCTGGATGTTGCCCTTCTGGAGCGTGCTGAGGGTCGGCAGCGCGAGCCAGACGAGCGGCGACAGCAACAGCGCGCGCGTTCCGGCGATCGGCCCCATGAAACGTGCCACGACGACGAAGCCGAGCAGGACGACCGCTCCATTGAGCGCGAACCACAGCATGCGGAAGCGCATGAAATCGTCTGTCAGCAACCCGAGCGCGCGCGGGAGGAGCAGGAACGGCGGTGGATACTCGAAGACGTCGATCCTGAACGGACCGAGCATGCGGGCTCTTCGAAGTCCTTTCGGGTCGCCGCCGGGCATCGAGTACAGTGAATCGGCATAGAGATGCGGGGTCGAGGATGCCGCCTGCGCGCTGACGAAGTAGGCCGACAGGCAGGAATGCTCCACCTCCCACTGGCTCGAGGGCATGACCGAGCAGGCCACCTGCGTCGCATCGACCGTGAACGCGGCCTGGCGGGCGAGCTGGACGAGTGCCACCAGCGCGGCCACCGCCGACACGATCTTGAGCGCTCGCGAACAGGCCGCCTCGTCGAGCATGAGGATCGTGCGCGTCCCGAGGAGCCAGGCGACGAGAACGGTCGTGGTTCCCGCGATCACCGCCGCGAGGAGCATGGACCCGGTGAGTCCGACGCCGGCGGTGAACGCGAAGATCCCGGCCGCGATTCCCAATGTCCAGTTGACCAGCGCTCTCATCGCCATCGTCGGCTCCCTCCGGATCTGGTCGCAATGGACGTGGATGCCTCAAGACAGGTCACACGTTTCGCACAAGCTCGTTGGCCAGCCGGCTCGTGGCCAGCGCGACAGCCAATGCCAGCGCGATGGCCGTTCCTCCACCCGCGCGCTCAGGCCGCGCGGGACGCCCCGAGTCTCGTGCCGAAGTAGGTGGACAGCGGGAGCACGACGAGAGCAGTTGCCCAGAACCAAGCCGGATGCGGCAACCTCAGCATGTTCATGACACTCGCCGCGAGCAGGATCACGCCCACAACGCTTCCGGAAGCAACGGGCCGCGTGGTTGCGATGCGGGTCGCCAACCAGGAACCGAGAAAGCCTCCCGCACCCCACCCCACGAGCACGAACAGGAAGACGCCGAGCGGTAGCTGGGTTGCGCTGGCCCTGAAGGCCTCTGGAGTTCCCGGATCGAGCCCGGCCGGTAGTGGAAAGGCCCTCGAACCTGCCGTTTCGACAAGCATGATGATAAGCACGCCGACGACCAAGCCGGCGAGCACTCCACCGATACTCCTGAGTGCATTACCCATGCGATGTCTCCATGTTCGGGAGAATCGTGCCCGTCAAGCGCTCGCCACGGCGCACACGATCCTGCCCCGGGCCACGAAATCCCCTGGTGCCAGCTCCGCCAGCCGGCCCCGGGCGCTCGCCAAGCAAGCCTCCCGCGCCAAGGGGTCGAGGCTGTCGAAGCGCGGCTTCGAGGAACCCATGCTGGTCTTGAGGCGCAGGAGATGCTCGAGGTCGATCGTGCTGACGAGTTCCTCCACCCAGCCACGCGGCGCCTCGAAGCCGGCGACTCGTAGCAGCGCTTCCATCTTCCCGGGCGTGTCCACCGATTCGTGCCGCGCCTGCACGGCCGGGTCGGCCTGGATGGCGCCGTGCGCATCCAGGCACTCGGTCCAGATCCGAGTGGCCCGGGACTCGAGCTCTCCGCCCCAAGTGAGCGTGGCCACGCGCCCACCGCGGCAAAGCACCCGGCGGGCCTCGCGCAGCCCGTCCACGGGAGCCTCGAGGTGGAAAAGCATGAAGGCCTGCACCACCAGGTCCACCGTTCCGGAGCGAATGGCCAACTGTCTCGCGTCCATGACGGCGCGAGGCATGCTCGCCGGCGCCAGCGCCAGCATGCCACTCGCGCGGTCCACGCCCAGGACCCAGGCCTGGGGGAATGCCGCGCACAAGTCGGGCAGCAACGCTCCTACGCCAGTTCCCACGTCCACGACCCGCTGCACCGAGGCATCCTCGAGGCTGCGGAGCAAGCTCAGCCCTGCGACGCGCAGGATGGGAGCCCACAGCTCGCGGTAGGCGCGGGCCTCACGATCGTAGCGATTGGCCAGCTTGCGGCTCGAATCATCATGAGTGTGGGCCATGAAGTCCCAGGGGCCGACGAGTCAATAGTTGGTCGATCGAGAACCGATCGTCGCCGCGTGGCATGACGAGCACGAAGAGCAGCAGCGCCGCGCGTGGAATGACATGGGAGTGGAACTCGTAGAGCGGCTCGGCCAGCAAGTGGCCAAAGGTCACGAGTACGAGCACACCGCCCAGAGCCAGGAGCGCCGCGCGCGTTTGCCAGCCCACGAGCACCATCGCGCCGGCAACCAACTCCACGATCGGAACTGTGGCCCCCGTCGCCCACAGCGACCAAGCAGGAAGGATGCTGTCCGCATAGGGCTCGACGAAGAGTCGCCGGGCATGCTGAAGCGGACCCAACTGGAACACCTTCCACACGCCGGCCATGAAGAAGATCAGCCCGAGGATGGCGCGCGCGATGAGAAGGGCCCACGCGCGGTTCATCGAATCTGGCGAGTTCATCGAGACCTCATATTGTCTCCAGATCACTGTCGTGACTGGTCCTACCCTGTCTGCCCCTCGCTTGGCTTCAGTGCGGTCATCATGACGGCCTTGACGCCGTAGGCCTCGGCGGAGTTCTGCGT
>JBKJYH010000090.1:0-34175 GCA_046715765.1 Candidatus Limnocylindria bacterium | reverse complement strand
GCGGCGGGGGGGGCGGCGGGGGGGGCGGCGGGAGCTCCGGGTTCTAGGGGCCAGGCGGCCGATCCACGAGGCCTGAGTGGCGGTTACCGGCTGCAGCCGCTATGGTTGGGCTGAAATGCCAGCAGATAGACGTCCCGGCGGGCGCCGTCCGGAGGGAGATCGGCGTCCCTTCGATGAGCGCCGTCCCCCGGCTGATCGACCCCCACGCCGCCAATTCGGAGACTTCAACGATCGGCCGCGCCCGCCGCGCGATTTCGGCGACCGGCCGCCCCGTCCCGGCGGTTTCGCGCCGCGGCCGGCCAACTTCGCACCCCGTCCTCCGGACTTCGCACCCCGTCCTCCGGACTTCACCCCTCGTCCTCCCGACGAGGGTGGGATGTCGATCCGACTCGACCCTCGCCGCCTGTCCACCCTGCGTGCGTTGGCGGGCGATGCCGGCCTCCGCCCCGGAGAACTGGTCCAGCGCTGGGTGGAGGAGCGACTCGACAGTTCTCGCGCGCCTGCCGGGGGCGAACTGGCTGCACCGATCGTGGACGCCGGGGCGCTCGCCGCCCTTGCTGCCCGAGTGGACGCGCTTAGCGCCCGACTGGATGCGATGAGCCCGACTGCCACCGCCGAGTCCGTCGCTCAGGAAGTGGACGAACCCGAGGTAGCCGTTACGGACGCGCCGCTACCCGTTGTCGAACCGCGGCGCCGGGGTCGCCCCCGCAAGGTCGTCGCCGTGGCCGAAGTTGGGGCACCGGCTGTGCCGGCCAAGCGAGCCGCGAAGGCACGCGCCGGGCGGGCCGTTGGACGCGCCAGGTCTGCGAAGAAGAGCGCCGCAAAGGGCGCGGCCAAGGTCGCGCTCCACCACGAGATGATGGCGATCATCACCGAGCGAGGACCCCAGACCGCAGCCCAGTTGGCCGCTGCCATCACCGAGCGCGGCAAGTACGCGCCGCCCCGCAGCGGGAAGCCGCTCGATGCGGCCACCGTCAGCGGACGGGTCTCGAACCCGACCTATCGCGCGCGGTTCGTGCGCGACGGCCGCCGCATCGGCCTGGCCACCACCTAGCCCTCGGCACTCCGGTGGGCGCGAGCCCACCGGAGGACCTGCTCCGCGGGCCACGAGTTGATCACCGCTTCGACGGGAACGCCGCACGCGGCCGCCCTGTCGCATCCATTGGGCAGCCAGGCCAGCTGACCTGGAGCATGCGCGTCGCTGTCGATTGCAAGTCGGCACCCGGCCTCGACCGCCAGCCGCAGCAGGCGCTTGGGGGGATCCAGGCGCTCCGGACGCGAATTGACCTCGACTGCCTTGTCGAAGCGCGCGGCCGCCGCGAACACGACCTCGGCGTCGAAGTCCGACGCTGGGCGCAGCCTCGACCCGGCCACCATCCGCCCGGTTGGGTGGGCAAGCACATCGAGCAGGGGGTTGGCGAGCGCCGTGACGAGGCGACGAGTCATGGCCCGCTCTTCCATCCGGAGCGCCGAATGGACCGCCCCCACCACCAGGTCGAGTCGGCCGAGCAATGCGTCGGACTGGTCGAGGGAGCCATCCGGCCGGATGTCGACCTCGATGCCCGACAGGATCCGGAACGGAGCGAGATCCCGGTTGAGGGCATCGACCTCGGCGAGTTGCTGCTCAAGGCGCTCCGTGCTCAATCCGTTCGCCACCTTCAGGCTGGGCGAATGATCGGTCAGTGCGATGTAGGCATGGCCCTCACCTGCTGCAGCCTCGGCCATCTCGCGGATCGAGGCACCACCATCTGACCAGTCGCTGTGAACGTGACAGTCGCCGCGCAGCGCGGTGCGAAGTGCGGCCCCGAGCACGGCCAGGGGTGCCCCGCCGGTGGCCTCCAGGCGGCGCAGGTACACCGGCTCCTCGCCCAGCAGCGACTCGGCGATCGTCCGCTCGAGAACCTCGCCGATGCCCGGGACGGATCGCAGCGTCCCGGCCGCCACGCGGGAGGCTACTTCGGTGGCTCCGAGCCGGACGAGCGTGGCCGACGCGTTGCGAAAGGCGCGCACCCGGAAGGGCGGCTCGCTCGCCGCCTCGAGCAGAAACGCGATCCGCCGAAGGTCGGCCGCCGGGTCGCGGGGCGAGCTCACCCGATGGTCAGCACGCGCCGCGGATTGTCGACGGTCATCGCCGAGATCTCTCCTTCGCCCACCGCGGCGGTGCGCAGGGTCGGCAGGAACGACTGCTGCAGGTAGCCGTAGCCACCACCACCGTACGCCCGCAGTTGTCGGTTGTGGCACACGTCCAGGCTGAGCAGCAGTTGGTCCGCCCAGCCCCGCTCCAGGAGTTCCACGATCAGCTCGACCAGGCGCGGTTCGACATGCTCCTCGATCCCGAAGCGATGCCCGATGAAGTCAAACTCCAGGTTCGCACCGCGTTCCAGGATGGCCAGGTAGTGGTCCAGGACCGGGTACGAATCGGCATGCCCGATCACCACCCTGGCGGGGTCCACCCCCTCCTCCTCGAAGATGCGCAGTTGGGCAAGGCCGACCGCCGACTGGACGCCATGCGTCGTGATCGCCATCCCGGTGGCCAGCGCGGCACGGGCCGCGGCGCGGTGGACCCGTTCTTCGGCGGCGCTGACCCATGGCTTGTCGGTCCCGATCTCGCCGATGATCCCGGGCCGGATGCCGGTCCCTGCCACCCCGTCGCGGAACTCGGCGATCATCTCCGCGGCCAGGTCGTCCACGCTGCGCCGGTCGATCCGCGCCTCGGCCGGGTAGTAGGCCTCGCGATACCAGCCGGTGCCCATCACCACGTTCAGGCCGGTCCGCGAGGCCAGCCGCCGCAGCCGCTCGGGATCGCGCCCGACGCCCGGGCCGGTGAGGTCCACGATGCTCTGCCCGCCACGACGCCGGTAGTCGCGCAGCTCCTCGGCAATCAGCTCCTCGTCGGAGGTGAGCTCCCAGTAGTCCCATCGGTTCTGGATATGCCACAGGGAGATGGCGGTATGCTCGTGCGGGAGGGTCACGCCCAGTCGCTCGGGCGGGATCGGACCGCTGACGGTCATGACGCGTGGGGCCATCGCTTCGCCTCCGGTGTTCGGTTGGAGCGCCGGGGCGGCGTGAATCGTGCCGCCGGCGCATCGGTTTTAGGGCGGGTGCCTAGTGTGCCACGCCTACGGCAGCGGCAGTCCGGTCACCTCCACGTCGACCTGGAACCAGATGAATCCGACGTCCACGGCTGCGGCGCCCGCCGCGCAAGCCGCGGCTCCTCAGAGACGCCGGGCCGGGATCGTCCCGCCATTGTGCCCTGCGCAGTCAACGCGCCTGCACGGGTCGGCTTGCGGCCGGACCGGGTTGACCCCAACATTGGCCCGATGCAGGCCGGAGAGCGGAAGCCGCGGTTCACCACCCAGTCGGGCGTGGAGATCGATCGGCTGTACGCGCCCGAAGACCTGGGCGCGTGGGACGCAGCCCGCGAACTGGGCGTGCCGGGCGAGCCCCCGTACACCCGCGGAATCCATCCCACTGGATACCGTGGACGGCTGTGGACGATGCGTATGTTCGCGGGGTTCGGCGCGGCCGAGGACACTAACGCCCGATTCCGCACCCTGATCGCGGAGGGCGGCACTGGCCTCTCGATCGCGTATGACATGCCCACCCTGTACGGCTACGACCACGACGATCCGCACGCCGCCGGCGAGTTCGGAACCTGCGGCGTGGCAGTCAGCAGCCTGGCCGACATGCAGATCCTGCTGGCCGGCCTGCCGGTGGGCGAGATCAGCACCAGCATGACCATCAACTCTCCCGCCGCCATGATCTGGGCGATGTACATCGTGGCCGCTGAGCAGATGGGCGTACCCCGCGCGGAGCTGACCGGCACGCTGCAGAACGACATCCTCAAGGAGTTCATCGCCCAGAAGGAGTACATCTTCCCCCCGGGGCCCTCGCTCAAGCTGGTGACCGACACGGTCGAGTTCGGGACCCGCGAGCTGCCGCGCTGGAACACGATCAGCATCAGCGGCTACCACATCCGCGAGGCCGGCTCGACCGCGGTCCAGGAGCTGGCCTTCACCATCGCGGATGGGATCGCGTACGTGGAGGACGCGCTCGCCCGTGGGTTGGCCTTCGACGAGTTCGCCCCACGCCTCTCGTTCTTCTTCAACAGCCACAACGACTTCTTCGAGGAGATTGCCAAGTTCCGCGCCGCGCGCCGGATCTGGTATCGGCTCTGCACCGAGCGCTTCGGGGCCAAGAACGAGCGATCCAGCTGGCTGCGCTTCCATACCCAGACCGCCGGAGTTTCACTCACCGCCCAGCAGCCCCTCAACAACCTGACCCGGGTGGCGGTCCAGGCCCTGGCCGGGATCCTGGGTGGCACCCAGAGCCTGCATACCGATGCCTACGACGAGGCGTGGGCGGTCCCCAGCCAGCAGGCCGCCCTGCTCGCCCTGCGCCAGCAGCAGATCCTGGCGGAGGAGTCGGGGGTCGCCAACACCGTCGATCCACTGGGCGGGTCGTACTTCGTCGAGGCGCTCACCAACCGGACCGAGGCGGCGGCCTGGGAGTACATCCGCCGCATCGACGACCTGGGTGGGATGGTTCGGGCGATCGAGCTCGGCTACCCCCAGGCCGAGATCGCCGACGCGGCCTATGCCCAGACCCGTGCCCTGGAAGACGGCGAGCATCACATCGTGGGTGTCACGCGCTACGCCGATCCCAACGAGCGGGTGGCCATCCCGCTGCTGAGCATCACGCCCGAGATGGAGCGTCGCCACCTGGATCGGTTGGTGCGCACCCGGGCAACCCGGGACGCGGACGCCCATGCGCGCGCCATCACCCGCTTGGAGGAGGATGCCGCGCACGGCGTCAACCTGATGCCCGCGATCATCGAGGCGGTGCGGGCATATGCCACCATCGGCGAGATGTGCGGCGTGCTGCGCCGCGCCTACGGGGAGTACCAGGAGCCGGTCGCCGTCTGAACCGACGGTCAGCGGCCTATCCTCGCCGGCGATGCAACTTCACCTGGTGGACGCCACCTTCGAATTGTTCCGGGCCTACTACTCCCGGCCGATCCAGTTCGCGCCCGATGGCCGGCCGGTAAACGCGGTGCGCGGGCTGATCGAGTCGATGCTCTCGCTTCTGCGAGAAGCGGATGTAACCCACCTGGCGGCAGCCACCGACCGGGTGATCGAGTCGTGGCGCAACGACGTGTACCCCGGCTACAAGTCCAGCGTCGGGCTCGACCCGCTCCTCCTGTCCCAGTTCGGCGCTGCCGAACGCGCGATCGAGGCGCTCGGGATCGTGCTCTGGCCGATGCTGGCCGAGGAAGCGGACGACGCCCTCGCAACCGCTGCGTCACGTTTCGCGGCCGACCCGCGCGTCGAGCGGATCGTGATCTGCAGCGTGGACAAGGACCTGGCCCAGTGCGTCCGCGGAGAGCGGACCACGCTGCGCGACCGAATCCGCAGGATCGAGTACGACGAGGCCGGCGTGATCGCCAAGTTCGGTGTCCCACCGACCAGCATCCCCGACTACCTCGCCCTGGTGGGCGACCACGCCGACGGCTACCCAGGCCTTCCCGGCTGGGGGGCCAGGAGCGCCGCCGCCCTCCTGTCGCGCTGGGGTCACCTCGAGGCGATTCCCGAGTCGATCGCCGAGTGGGACGTATCGGTCCGGGGAGCTGCAGGACTGGCGGCCAGCCTGGCCCAGCACCGCGTGGAGGCGTACCTGTACCGGCGCCTGGCGAGGCTGGACCTCGACGCGCCGATCACCGAATCCCTCGACCAGCTCGAATGGCACGGCGCCGAGCGCGGACCGTTCACCGCCCTGTGCGGGGAACTCGGCCTCGAATCACTCATCCACCGGGTGCACCGCTGGGCGTAATTCCCTCACCGTCGGAACCATCGGGGTAGGACCATCGAACGGTAGCGGGTGCGGTGGGGTCTGGGTAGGTTGGATCCCAGATGCCCCGAACCGTGCGGGCCGCTGCCCTTCTGGCCGGACTGATCGCGCTCGGCACCGCCCTGCCCGGGGCGGCGCCACCCAGCGCGGCAGCCTCCTGCTCAGGGTGGACCAGCGAGCTCACCCCTCCACCCACCATCCGCGTCTTCCGGCACGCCTCCGGCGCGGTGGATGTCGTCGATTTCCCCGCCTACACCAAGAACGTACTCTCGCGCGAATGGATCGGGTCGTGGACGGCCGAGTCGATGCGGTCGGGGGCATTGGCGGTCAAGGTCTATGCCTGGTACCAGGTCCTGCACTGGCGTGGCGGCGTCAACGAGGCGGGCGAGTGCTTCGACCTCCGGGACGACACCTACGACCAGGTCTACGACCCGTCCAAGGCCACCTGGAGCTCTGCTGCGGCGGCGGTGGATGCCACCTGGTCGTGGAGGGTGACCAAGAACGGCGCCATCTTCCCCACCTATTACAACGCCGGCTCGGTAAACGAGGCATGCGGCGCGAATGCCAACGGCTGGAAGCTGTGGCAATGGGGAACCCAGGCCTGCGGGCTGGCCGGCAAGACCGCGGCGGAGATCATCGCCACCTACTACTACCCCAGCGTGGTCGTCAGCACTGACACCGCGGCCGGCGGTGGCGGCTCCCCGTCACCGACCGTCACGCCGGCGCCAACACCTCCGCCTACCCCCGAACCGACTTCGGTGCCTGCCTCGCCCACGCCGACGCCGAGCGTCTCCGCCGGTCCACTACCGACCCCGGTTCCTACGCCGGTCGCTACGGCGGTGCCCACTCCCCAGCCGACCCCGGCTGCGACGCCGGCCCCAACCGAGCAGCCCCTCCCCGAGCCACCGGCCTCGCAGGAGTCGCCGGGCGGCGGTCAGACTGGCCTGGGTGGGGCCTCGGCTCCCCCGCCGGCCCCGCCCGCGGCGCCCGCTCCGGTCGTAGCGGTGGTCGGCATCTCCGAACCAGACGAATTTACCTTCGCGATCTGGCCGATGCGCTCCAGGTCGGAGCGTGGCGACCAGGCGATGCGACGCGTCCTGGAATGGGACGACCGCACCCCAACCGATGGCTGGATCCGCGGCTACGCCTTCGTGGGCGCAGTGGAACGTTCGGACGCAGGACCGCCCGTCCTGGCGGCGCTCGCGGTCCATGGTGCCGCGCTCGCCCCGGGCACGCACTGAATCAGGCGGAGCGACCCACCACCAGTTCCGCGGCGGCCACGTCCTGGATCGCCAGTCCGACGCTCTTGAAGACGGTGATTGCCTCCGCTGGACGACCGGCGGCCCAGTTGGCCGGAAGCGATCCGATCTCGACATAGTCGTCGACGGCCAACAGGCCGGCTTCCAGCGCCGCGACCAGGTCGCCCGCTTCCTCGAGCGCAGCCGTACGCTGGTCCACTGCCACCAGCGCGGCCCGAGCGAAGAGCTCCGGCGGGATCTCGATCATGCCGCGCCGAAACGAGCCGACGCCATTGACATGCGCCCCCGGCGCGACCCAGGCCGCATCGAAGACAGGGGTGCTGCTGGTGGTAGCGCAGCAGATCACGTCCGCTCCTCGGACCGCCTCTTCCGCGGATGCCGCAGCGACCACCGCAGCACCGGGCGCCAGTTCTGTGGTCATCTCGGCCGCGAACCGCGCGCGTCTCGCGGCATCCCGCGCATAGACCCGCACCTCCCGGATCGGACGGGCCGCCATCACTCCGCGCACCTGCCACGACGCCTGGGCGCCCACGCCGAAGAGCGCCAGGACCGAGGCGTCAGAGCGGGCCATCAGGCGGGTCCCGACCCCTGAGGCGGCGCCGGTCCGCATCGCCGTCAACATCGCACCGTCCAGCACGGCGAGCGGTTCACCGGTCGCGGCATCCAGCCACACCACCACGGCGTGAATGGTGGGCAAGCCGTGGGCCGCATTGCCCGGCGAGACGGTCACGATCTTGACCGTGGTGCCCGCGCCGCCCTGCCGCACGCCGGGCATCAGCAGGAGGTCGCCGTTGCCCAACGCAACGCGGGTACGGAGCGGCGAGCGATCCCGGCCGGCGGCCACGTCACGGTAGGCGCCCTCCACCGCGTCGAGCAGGTCTGCCATCGGAGCCGCGGCGCGCACCGCGGCGGCGTCGAGGAAGCGCATGCCCCGATCCTAGCCGTCATCCCGCGCCGGCCGTTGCCAGATCGGTCGGGCAAAGGCGAACCACGCTATCGCCGCAGACCCGGCCAGGGCGACCATGGCCCACACCGCCAGGGCCGGCGAGAACTGGTCGGTGAGATACCCAACCAGCAGGGTCGATCCGGCCATGCTGATCCCGACCAGCCCATAGTCCAGGCTGAAGACCCGACCGCGAATCGAGTCCGGCGCCGAGCGCTGCAGGCCGTAGGTGGAGAGGGTCCACTGCGCCCCGCCGCCGAGGTGCGCGATGAACGCACACAGGGCCGCCAGCGGGAGGATCGGCATCAGTGGCAGCAGCGCATAGCTGATCGCGAACAGGGCGAACGAGGCACCGATCCCCAGCACCAGTCCGCGGTCCGACATGCCGACCACCGAGCGCGCCAGGAAGGGCCCAATCAGCGCGCCCAATCCGCGCGCGGCGAACAGGATCCCGATCCCCGCGGCGCCGCCGGCGAGCACCCGGTCGCCGAAGACGGCGAGCATCACGATCACCCCGCCGCCGACCCCGAAGGTGGTCTTTGAGAGGAGGAGCACGGCGACGTTCCGATGCTCGCGGGCGTACTCCACCACCTGGCCGATGGCGGCCAGGCTGCCGCCCAGCCCACCCGCGACGGCACGCTGCTCCCCGGCCGGAACAGCCTCGGCGAAGGGGCGGCGGATACCCACCACCAGGAGCGCGGAGAAGGCGAAGGAGGCCGCGTTCACGACGAACGCCACCTCACGCCCGAAGAACACGACCACGACCCCGCCCAGTGCCGCGCCGACCGCCAGCATCGTCCCCCAACTGGCCCCCAGCAGGACGTTGGCCGCGGGCAGATCCTCGTCTTCGACCAGGTTCGGAAGCGACGCCGAGCTGGTCGGCTCGAAGACGGCTGCGCCGATCGAGAGCAGGGCGGTGGCCAGCGCGGCGATCCAGAGCGAACCCGCGTCGTGGACGAGCAGCAGCGAGAGGGCGATCGGTACCCGCATGAGGTCGGCGGCCACCATCAGGCGGCGTCGGTCGAGCCGGTCGGCCAGTACCCCGGCCAGCGGCGAGGCCAGCGCAAAGGCACCCTCCTGCATCACCAGCAGCAGGGCGGCCACTCCGGCGGAGCCGGTCAACTCGAGGGCCAGCCCGAGGATCGCAACCGTGGCGAACCAGTCTCCGCCGAAGCTGATCAACTGCGCGGCAAGGAGGCGGGCAAACGCCGGATTGTGGCGCAGCAGGGTAAGGTAGGGACGGAGGCGCATCGGGCAGGGCATCATGCCACGCGACCTCGTCATGGAGCGCGCCGCGTGAACTGGTTCCCACTCCTCCTGGTGCTGCATATCGGCCTGGCGCTGACGCTGCTGCTGCCCAGCCTGGTGCTGCCGTTCATGCTGCGTTCAAGCGCGTCATCCTCGCCCGGGCCGGTGGCCCGCTTCCTCCTCCAGCTGCAGGGTGGCGGCAGCCTGATCATCGGGCTCGGCCTGGCCGCCACCGGGATTGGGCTGATTGCGTCGTTGGGGGCGCAACTGCTCGGCCAGCCGTGGTTGCTGGTCGCCCTGGCGCTGTACGCGGCCAACCTGCTGATCGCCGTCCTGATCTCGCGTCCGAACCTGCGGGCGTTGTTGCGGATCGGCGGCGCCGCCGACGAGGTGACGTGGCGCGCGCGGGCGCGGCGCCAGCGCTGGCTGGCCTACGCGATGGCCGGCGTCACCGGCGTCATCGGGCTGCTGATGAGCGCCCAGCCTGACCTTTGGTAGGCGTTCAGAACAGGTTCGGGAAGGTGATCGGGCGACCCATCAACCAGAAGAGGCCGGCCACGATGGTGAGCATCGCGATCACGAATAGGCCGAACCACTTCAGGACTTCCCACATGGCCCGATTGTACGCCGAGCGGTGGAGCGCTCCGCGAGCATGACCTTGGTCCTATTCGACGCCCGCCGTGGCAGGCAGTTTCCGTTCGCGCCGATCGGCTCCGGGCCGGTGGGCCTGTACGTGTGCGGGGTGACCCCGTATGACACCGGTCACCTTGGTCATGCCTTCACGTACGTCAGCTTCGACGTGCTGAATCGCTACCTGCGCTACCTGGGCCATCAGGTGACCTACGTCCAGAACCTGACCGACGTGGACGATGACCTCCTGCGCCGTGCGCGCGAGGTCGGCGAGGACTACCTCGCCCTCGCCGAGCGCTTCACCCAGAGCTTCCTGGGCGAGATGGCAGCGCTCAACTGGCTGCCGCCCGACCAATTCCCCCGCGCGACGCAGCACATCCCGCAGATGTTGTCGCTGATCGCCCGGTTGCTGGAGCGGGGCCTCGCCTATGAGGCGGATGGCCACGTCTACTTCTCGGTCGACGCATGGCCGGGCTACGGAGAGCTCTCCGGGATCGCACGCGTCGAGATGCTGCCGATCGCGAACCAGCGCGGGAACCTGCCGGAGATGCCCGGCAAGCGGGATCCGCTCGACTTCGTGCTGTGGCAGCCTTCGGCTGCCGACGAGCCGGCGTGGCCGTCACCCTGGGGCGCGGGGCGGCCGGGCTGGCACATCGAGTGCTCGGCCATGAGCATGGCCTACCTGGGGCCACGGTTCGAGATCCACGGCGGCGGCGCGGACCTGGCCTTCCCTCACCACGAGTCGGAGATCGCCCAGTCGGAGGGGGGTTCGGGCGAGGCGCCGTTCGTGTCGTGGTGGATGCATACCGGGATGCTGCGCTACGCGTCGCAGAAGATGAGCAAGTCGCTCGGCAACCTGGTCCTGGTGCGGGACCTGCTGCGCACCTGGTCGGGCGACGCGGTGCGCCACTGCCTCGTCGCGCACCACTATCGCGCCGAGCTCGAATTCGACGAAGCCGACCTGGCGCTGTCCGCGGCGCGCGTGGCGCGGCTGGAGGCGGCCGCGAATGTCGGCGACGGGCCGATGACCTCCGCCGATCCCGACGAGTCAGTCGAGCTCCTCGGTCGAGCGTTCCTGGCCGGCATGAACGATGACCTGGACACCCCTACCGCCCTGGGCCGACTCGACGACCTGGCAGCACTCGCCCTGGATCTCTCGGCGCCTCCGGCTCGTCGAGCCGCGGCGGCCGGGGCGATCAGGGATTTGGCTCGGCCGATCATCGGCCTGCGCCTCGGCAGCGCCCGGTGAGCTCCGCCGGACCCGAGCCCGACGACCTGGTCCCCGTCTCGGTCAGGCTCGGCGCCGTCGTCCCGCCCGAAGATCCCGAGGACTGGACCCGGCCGCTGACCTGGGTATTTGCGCTCGGCATGCTGGGAACTCCGCTGCTGGCGGCCGGCTGGTTCCTACTGGCGCCGCCCGCCGGAACGGACGCCCCGCTGCCGGGCACGTGGCTGCTCGCGGCGGCGCTCGCCGGCGGGGCGGCGGCGGCCGGAGCGACCCAGGCGGACCGAGTGCGCGCATTCGCGGGTACGGCAGCAGCGGGGCTCTTTGCGGCGGTCGCGACCGTGATGGTGGGGCTGGTGCTCAGCGGCGAGCGGCAGGTCGGCATCGCCTCCCCCACGCTCGGTCACGCACTGGCGGCCTGCCTGGCCGGGTTGGCGGGCGTGGTTCCGGCGGCCCTTCTCGCCCCGCTCGGGGTGCGTCGCTGGAACGTCGCGGGGCGCGCGGCACTCGGGGGTGGGGTGGCGGTGCTGGTTGCGGCTGTGGCGCTGCCCTACCTGTTCGCGGGTTAGTCCGGCGGATCCCCGGGCGCCACATCGGGCCCGATGGAAGGGGTGACCAGCAGGCAGGCCGCGGCATGATCCACCCCGACCCTCACCAGTTCCGGATCGACCGTTCGACAGCGTTCAATGGCGACCGGGCAGCGGGTGTGGAACCGGCAGCCCGCCGGAATGCGAGCCGGATCCGGGGTTTCGCCGGCGAGCACCTGCGGGCGGCGGCGCGCCGTCGGGTCGGGCACGGGCACCACCGAGAGCAGAGCGCGGGTGTAAGGGTGCTGCGGGTCGGTGAGGATCCGTCGGGCGTGCCCGATCTCGACGATCCGCCCGAGGTACATCACCGCGATCCGATCTGCGTAGGCGGCGACCGTGGACAGGTCGTGGGTGATCATCACCACCGCGATTCCCTGCTCGGTGGCGAGCGCGCGCAGGAGGTTCAGGATCTCGGCCCGGATGCTGACATCGAGCATGCTGACCGGCTCGTCGGCGATCAGGACCCGTGGCTCGAGCGCCAGGGCAGCAGCCGCAACCACCCGCTGGCGCTGTCCCCCCGACAGCTCGTAGGGGTGGCGGTGCAGGTAGACCTCCGGAGGCGTCAGGCCGGCCCGGGTCAGCGCCCGGGCAACGCGCTCGGCCTCATCGGCTGGCGACGTGGCGACCCGGTGCACCCGCAGCGGCTCGGCCACCACGTCTGACACCCGCATCCGCGGATTGAGCGACTCGTACGGATCCTGAAAGATCATCTGCATCTCGCGACGCATGCCTGCCAGTTCGCCCCGCGACCGGCCACCCACCGGGTCTCCGTCCAGCAGCACCCGACCGGCGGTGGGGACCAGCAGGCCCATCAGCAGGTTGGCGGTGGTGGTCTTGCCGCACCCGGACTCGCCGACCAGGGCCAGCACCTCACCTGGGGCAACGCTGAAGCTCACTCCGGCAACTGCCTGGACCGGCGGGGCGGGGCGTCCGCGGATGGCATCCGCCAGCGAGCGTCGACTGGCGAAATGCATCACCAGGTTCTCGGCGACGAGGACCGGCTCCCGGTGCGGGGTGACGGTCCGGGACTCAGCCATGGAGCGCTGCCGGGGGAAGGTGGGTCGGCTCGACCAGCAGACAGGCGGCTCGACGCCCGTCGCCCAGGTCGTAGGCGGGCGGCTTGACCGTCGAACAGCGATCGAAGACGGCCGGACAGCGGGGGGCGAACGGACAGCCAGGAGGCATCGCATCCAGTCGTGGCGGGCTGCCCGGGATGGACTGCAGCGGCCGATCTGGGTGCAGGAGGTCCGGGAAGGACGCCAGCAGGAGCCGGGTGTAGGGGTGCTGCGGATCGGCGAAGAGCCCCGGGGTGGGCGCGTCTTCCACCACGCGGCCCCCGTACATGACCACCACCCGATCGCACACCTGGGCCACCACCCCGAGGTCGTGGGTGACCAGGATGGTGGCCATCCCGAGCTCACGGGACAGCCCGGCCAGCAGCTCGAGGATCTGGGCCTGGATCATCACGTCCAGGGCAGTGGTGGGTTCATCGGCAATGATCAGATCGGGGCGGCAGGCGAGGGCCATCGCGATCATGGCTCGTTGGCGCATGCCGCCAGAATATTCGTGCGGGAAGTCGCCATAGCGGCTCCCGCCGATGCCGACTCGCTCGAGCAACTCGCGCGCCCGCCGCTCCGCAACCCGGCTGCCGACCTTGGGCTCGTGGATCCGGATCACCTCGGCCACCTGGTCACCCACGCGTCGGACCGGGTTGAGCGCATTCATGGCGCCCTGGAAGATGATCGCCACTCGCTTGCCTCGCACGTCGCGCAGGTCGCGCTCGGGGAGCGCCAAGAGGTCCTCGCCGTCGAACAGCACCTGGCCCGCGGTCACCCGGCCTCCGGGCGGGAGGAGCCGCAGCAGGCCGAGCACGCTGCTGGTCTTGCCGCAGGCCGACTCCCCGACCAGGCCCACGGTCTCACCGCGTCGGACGTCGAAGGATGCGTCGTGGACGGCGCGCAACGGGCCTGCGGGCGAGTCGAACTCCACGGTCAGGCCCCGTACCCGGAGGAGCGGCGCGTCGGCGCGGATCGGTTCGACGCGCAGCCAGCCCATCCCCTCGGGCTCGGTCATGCGCACGGATCGGTCGCGCTCGAGATGGTGGCGCTTGAGCCGCGGATTGAGCACGTCCTCGAGGGCGGTGCCCAACAGGGTGGTTCCCAGCACAACCCAGACGATCGCAAACCCCGGCGGCAGGAGTGCCCACCAGGCGCTGGCGGAGACAGCGCCGCGGCTAAAGGCGAAGTTGAGCATCTGGCCCCACGAGATGACGGTCGGGTCGCCGAGGCCGATGAAGGCCAGGCTCGACTCGGCCAGGATGGCGAGGCTGACCGAGAGGACCATGGTGGCCAGCATCAGGGGCAGGATCTGGGGCAGCACGTGGCGCCACACGATGTGGAAGTCGCCCGCCCCGATCGCCCGGGCGCGCGTCACGAACATTCGCTCCCGCACCGAGAGGACCTGTGACCGCACCAGGCGCGCGGTGGAGGTCCAGCCCAGTCCACCGATGACCAGGATGATGTTCAGCAGGCTCGGACCGAGGATGGCCACGATTACGATCTGGAGAGCCAGGTCGGGGATGACCAGCACGAAGTCGGTGAAGCGCATCAGGACGGTCGAGACCCAGCCGCCGCGGTAGCCCGCCAGCAACCCGATGCTGCCCCCGATCAGGATCGTGATCAGGGAAGCCGTGAAGCCGACGAGCAGCGACACCCTGGCCCCGTAGATCAACGATGAAAGAACATCGTTTCCGCCGTCATCGGTGCCGAGCAGGTGGGCCAGCGACGGTACCTGGTAGACGTCCTCGATCCCGACACGCACGTTGGCGTCCGGATCGTAGGGGGCGATGAAGGGTGCGAAGATCGCCACCACCACCGCGCTCACCAGCATGGCGAGCCCGATTGCTCCCATCGGACGACGGACGAGTCGAGCGAGGAACCCGCGCTCGCCGAGGCCGGTGAAGACCTGGGTGGTGGCCTGCACCACGGCAGTCATCGGCTCACGCCTCCTGGACCCGCGGATCCAGGTAGCCGTACAGCAGCTCGGCTGCCAGGTTGGCGAGTACCACCGCGATGGCCAGCATCAGGAAGGCGCCCTGCAGGACCGGGTAATCCCGGGTCCGAACCGCATTGACGGTGAGCTCGCCCAACCCCGGCCAGCTGAAGACCGACTCGATCTGGATCGCCCCCGAGACGATGAAGCCGAGGTTGATGGCGATCAGGGTGACCATCGGCAGCATCGCGTTGCGCAGGGCGTGGTCGCGGATGATGCGGAAGGTGGAGAGTCCCTTGGCCTTGGCGGTGAGGATGTAGTCCTCGCTGAAGACCTCGATCACGCTGCTGCGCATGATCAGCAGGTACTCGCCCAGAAGGACCAGGGTGAAGGTCAGGGTCGGCAGGAAGAGGTGCCGCCCAAGGTCGCCGAGCTCCTCCCAGATCGACGCGAATTCAACGCCAATGGTCTGTTTGCCGGAGGTGGGCAGGTCGAACCAGGCGGCGCCAAGGAACAGCAGGATGATCCCCATGAAGAAGGTGGGCACCGCCCACAGGATCAGGCCGATGGTCAGCGCTCCGGCGTCGAGGGGTGTCCCGCGACGCCAGGCCGCAACCAGCCCGGCCGCCACCCCGATCAGGATCGCCAACACCTGCGCCGGCAACACCAGCCACAGGGTGTTAACCAGCCCGATCCCCAGCATCTCGGCCACGGGGCGGTCCCGGAACGCGTAGCTGATCCCCAGGTCTCCTTCGGCCAGCCGCGCGACATAGGCCACGAACTGGGAGTCGAACGGGTCTCCTCCGTCGAGGTCCAGGAAGAGCGGCTTGTCCAAGCCGAACCGGGCGGTCAGGGCCGCCACGGTTGCCGGAGAGATGCGCGGGTCGTGTGCCACCGAGCGCGCCGGGTCACCGGGCAGGATCCGGAAGAGCACGAAGTTAAAGGTGATCACCAGGGCGAGAGTGAGCAGCGCCCACCCCACCTTGGCGACGAGATACGCTCCGCGACCCCTCATCGTCTCTGTGGCCCGGGGGCCGAGCGGGGGGGCTGGTCGCCCCGCGGCGTGACGCCTCGAGCCGCCTCGGCTACTGGATCGGCCGGATGATCGCCAGGGAGGCGGGATCCTCGAGCCCGAGGGTCAAGGGTCCGGTGATCCACCCGCTGAAGGTATCGGTCCGGTATGCCTCAACGGTCTGCGGGTAGTACGGGATCATGTAGACCACGTCGTCGATCAGGATCTGCTGCATCTGGTGCACCATTCCGACCCGGGCGGCATGGTCGGTCTCGATCCCCTGCGCGACGTACAGCGCGTCGTACTCCGGATTGCAGTAGCCGGTCTCGCTGAAGCCGGAGGCCACCTCGTCGCAGATCGCGACACCCAGCAGCCAGCCCGGGTCGGGGTCTGAACCCCAGCCCCAGAGCATGATGTCGTAGTCGAAGGCCGGGCAGCACACGCTGGTCAGCGTGTCGGCATCCAGCCCCTGGATCGTGATCTCGACGCCGATCTCGTTCCACATCCCCTTCAGCAGTTCCGCCTCGCGGGGTGCCTCGTCGATGTCATCGGCGTAATTGAATCGGAAGGTGAGGTCGCCGGTCGGGCCGCAGTCGGCCATCGAGGCCGGGCACTCGCGGATCCCATCGTCATCGGTGTCCAGGTAGCCCGCGTCATCGAGCAGCTGGTTGGCAGCATCCACGCTGAACGCATAGTCCGCGACCTCGGTCGCGTAGTAGTCGCCCAGTCCTGGCGGGGTCAGGGTCAACCCCGGGGCCGCCAGTCCGAGCTGGGTCACGTCGATGATCTGTTGCTTGTCCATGCCGGTCGACAGGGCTCGCCGGACCTGAACGTCGAGCAGGGCGGGGTGGCCGGTGCACACGCCGTCATCGGGCGGGCAGTTTTCCGGCTCCACCTGGTTGAAGAAGACGTCGCGCATCGAGCCCGGGAACGTGTCGGCGATGTACACCTCCACGTTCTCGGCGTTTTGGAGCGCGGTGATCGCTGTGGCGGGGAACTCGGTGATCATGTCCACATCACCGTTGGTCAGGGCCGCCACGCGCGCGTCAGCGTTGGAGATGGTCTGGAAGATCACGCCGTCGATGTTGGGACGGCCCTTCCAGTAGTCGGCGTAGGCCTCCAGGGTGACGTGCTCGTTCTGCACGGTATCGACCAGCGCGAACGGACCGGAACCGATCATCTCCTCGTTCTGGAATTCGACCGGGTCCTCGACCGTCTCCCAGATGTGCTTGGGGATGACGTACATGAACGCCATCCTCGCCTCGAAGTTGCCGACCTGGGACGAAAGGTGGATCAGGATCGTGGTCGGATCGGGGGCCTCGATCGACTCGAACACGTCGCCGTAGCTGGGCAGGTACGGGAAGTCGGCCGTGTCGCGGTACAGCTCCAGCGTGAACTTCACGTCTTCGCTGGTGAGCGGAGTCCCGTCGTGGAAAGTCGCGTTGTCCACGAGGTTCAAGGTCCAGGTCAATCCGTCGTCGCTGACCGACCAGTCGGTCGCCAGCTCTGGCACGTAGGCGCCGCTGTTGTCGACGCCGATCGGCGTGTCGAACACGAGCTCATAGAGGGTGTATGCCTCGCTGAGCAGGCCGTTGCCCGGGTTGAGCGAGTCGGGCGAGCCGCCCCACCCGATCCGGACCGTGCCGCCGGTCGCCGGGGCCTCGCTGCCCGAGGGCTCAGATGATCCGGTCGGGCTGGGGCTCTGAGCGCCGCAGGCGGCCAATACCAGGCCAGCGGCGGCTACCAATACGACGGGACGGTGGACCGGTGAGCGACGCATCGCGATCTCCTCCGTGGCGGGCGGGCCGCCGCGCAGCGGCTCCGGCGGCCCACAGGATCGCACACCGCGCGCGCCGCGTGAAGGTAGTTGATGCCGGCGGCGGCGCTCGATCAGTGCCGTATGCTCCCGGCGCGATGCCTCATCGAGCTGCACCAGCCACCACCCCGGCGGCGCTGATCCGAGCCCAGGCCGTGATCGAGTCGTTCGCCTCTGCCCCCGACGGCGACTGGCTGGTATACGCCACGCGCCAGGTGCATCGTGGCCGGTACCGCTCTCACCTGTGGCGCGTCCCATGGTCGGGTGGAACGCCGCAGCGCCTGACCGAGGGTGCGGTCCGCGACGGATCGCCGTCCATCTCACCGGACGGTCGCTGGATCGCGTTCACCCGCGCGGCCGCGACGGATGACGCCGCGCGCGGGCAGGTCTGGGTGTTGCCGTCCGAAGGAGGACGCGCTCGTCGAGCGACCCGCCTGCGTCATGGCGGGTCGACTCCGGCATGGAGCCCCGATGGCACGCGCCTTGCGGTCCTCGGCCCGGCCGGCGAGCACCGCTTCGTGGTCGGGCGCGAGGTGAAAGGTCGCTCGCCAACCGCGCGGCGCATCACTCGCACCGACTTCCGGGACGACACCGAGGGGCACCTTTCGCGCTGGACCCACCTCTGGCTGGTGGACCCGTTCGAGGGCGCGCCGGCACACCAGCTGACGAGCGGCGACTTCGACGTCGCCCACCATTCCTGGGCGCCGGACGGATCATGGCTCGCCTTTGACTGCGACCCGGGACCGGACCTCAACATCCAGCCCCGCCGTGTCCTCCGTCGGGTGACCGTGGCATCCGGCGCCATGGACGAACTGGCCGCCCTTCCGGGCGACGCGTCCCACCCCGCGATCTCGCCGGATGGCCACTCGGTGGCATTCATCGGGGTCGAGGAGGAGGACTGGCCGGATTGGGCGCTGAGTCGGCTGTGGGTGGTGCCGGTCGCAGGGGGCTCAGCACGCTGCCTGACCCCGGACCTGGATCGGCCGGTCGCCTGCGACGTGTGGGCAGACCTGCTCCAGGCCGAGGAAGCCCCCGGCCCGGCGTGGATCTCCAACGCCGAGCTCGCGGTGATCGTGGCTGACACCGGACGCAACCTGCCCTGCCGCGTGCCTCTCGCCGAGGGCGAACCGGAACTGTTGGTGGCGCGAGACGAGCGCGTGGTCGCTGCCGGGATCCGCAGTGCCGGCGGACGGGTGGCGATCAGCGCCGCCCTCGACCGCCGCGGCGGAGACCTGTTCGCAGTCGAGGGCGGGGCGCTGCGGCGGCTCACCAACGCTGGCGCAGGGTGGCAGCGGGGCTTCCCGCTGCCCGAATGGGAAGAGCGCTGGGTGGCCACCGTGGCCGGCCCGATGCAGGTCTGGATCGCCTCCCCCGCCGGCGCGGCTCCAGGCCCCTTGCCGACCATCCTGCACCTCCACGGTGGACCGATCGGTGGCTTCGCCCCGGGGGGGACGATGGACTCGACCCTGCTCTGCGCCCACGGCTATCGGGTGGTGATGCCCAACATGCGCGGCTCTGCCTCGTTCGGCTCGGCATGGACCCGCGCGCTCAACGGCGACTGGGGCGGCGCAGACGCGGCCGACGTGCTTACCGCCCTGGATGCGGTGATCGAGGCAGGCCTGGCCGACCCGTACCGGCTCGGCGTGATGGGCCTCTCGTACGGCGGGTTCCTGACCCAGTGGCTGGTCGGCGTTACGGATCGGTTCGGGGCAGCCGTAGCGGAGAATGGTGTGGCCAACCAGGTGTCGGAGTGGGCAAACTCGTACTTCGGGATCCACTACAACCGCCGCGCCGGATTGGGCGATCCCCTGACCGACGCAGGGATGCGACAGCTGTGGTCCACCTCCCCACTGCGCAACGCTCCCGCGATCCACACCCCGCTCCTGATGCTCCAGGCGGAAGAGGACATGATCTGTCCCGCCGCGGGCAACGAGCAGCTCTTCACCGCGCTCCAGGTCCTCGGCCGCGAGGTGGAGTACATCCTCTACCCCGATGAGCACCACGGCATGAAGAACGACGGGCGCCCCGACCGGCGGATCGACCGGATGGAGCGGATCCTGTCGTGGTTCGACGCCCACCTGGGCGCAGGCTGATCAGGCGGGCGGCGACTTCCGGCTGAGTCGCTGGGCCAGGCCGCCCACCATCAGCGCCAGGCCAAGGGCCATCACTCCCAGGCCACCCACCAGCCGGAAGGCCTCGCCGCCGAACGCGGTGGCGAAGACGAGGTAGGCCACCAGCGCCCCGCCGGCGATCCCAGAGCCGATCCACTTGAATGCGGGAGCATCGGCGATCCACCCTGCCGCGTACATCCCAACCCCCAGGCTGAGCGGGATCGAGGTCCACAGGTAGCTCCAGGCGCGCCAATCGCCCGAGGTCGAGCTCAACAGCAGGGCGCTACCCACGCCGGCCAGCAGGGCGCCTGGGATCACCATCCCGGCCCGCAGCCGACGCTGCGCGTGGCTCCCGAGCGCCGCCGGCACGAGAAAGAAGAAGGAAAGGCCGATCAGCAGGCTCGGCCACCAGTCGAGCCAGTCCCCGCTGATCCCCAGCCCCCCGATCCAGCGCGCAATGACGTCGGAGGCGAGCAGCAACAGGCCGATCCCGACCAGGATCAGGCCGCCCAGCAGCTCGAGGGTGCGACTCATGGCAGCCGAGTCTAGCGTTAGGATGGCCGACGGACGAGATGCTGACCCGGCTGGCCGACCGCGCGCGATGGTGGACCTGGGCCGGCCTGACGACTGCCGGGCTGGGACTCACGGTCTCGCTGCTGGCCGCCTGGGTGGAGTACCTGACCCACCCCGGCACCTCGCTCACAGATGCGTATCGAGTCGGCCGCACCCCATGGATGCCGTTGGGTGTCGCCCTGGCGCTCGCCGGCGCCACGCTGACCCTGCTCAGCGCCACGGTCGCCACCATGGTGGGCCGCAACCTCGCGCGGCGGGTCCTGGTCCTGCCCCTGGTCACCCTCGCGGTGTGGTGGTGGACGACGGTGCTGGCGCGGGCTACGCCGGTCGCGCTTCCGGATGGCTGGCTGGCACGTCCGGTCCGGCTCGCCTTCGAAGAGCCGGTGGCGGCGGCGTTGTTGTTGCTCGCACCCGCGCTCGGTGCGGCCGTGCTGGCATTGGCCGGCGAGCCACCCCTGCCGCCTCCGCCGCCGCGCCTGAAACCGGTCCCGCCGCCTCCGCCCAGCCCGTACCGGGACGAGTTGCCCTAGATCTCGCCTTCCCAGGGGAGCTGCGGCATGCGCAACTGCCTGTCGGCGCGATAGCCGAGCAGGTAGTCCGCCTGCATCAGGGTGTGGATCTGGCTGGTTCCCTCGTAGATCACCGAGCCCTTGCTGTTGCGCAGGTAGCGCTCCACCGGGTACTCGTCGGAGTAGCCGTAGGCGCCGTGGACCTGGATCGCGTCGAGGGCGCTCTGCACCGCGTGATCCGTGCAGAACCACTTGGCCAGCCCGGTTTCCCGCGTGTTGCGCTCGCCGGCATTCTTCTTCCAGCCGGCCTTGAACACGAGAAGCCGCCCAGCCTCGATCCCCGCGTACATCTTCGAGATCATCTGCTTGACCAGCTGGTGCTCGCCGATCTCGACCCCGAAGGCCCTGCGTTCATGTGCGTACTTGACCGATGCGTCCAGGCACGCCTGTGCCAGCCCGACGGAACCTGCCGCGACGGTGTAGCGGCCCTGGTCGATGGCGCTCATTGCGATGCTGAAGCCCTCGCCCTCCTCCCCGACCCGGTTGGCGACCGGCACCTCACAGTCGGAGAAGGTCAGGATCCCGGTATTCCCGGCGCGCACACCGAGCTTGCCGTGGAGCGACTCGGTGCTGAAGCCCGGGAAGCCGCGCTCGACGATGAACGCGGTGATCCCCCTGTGGCCGAGGCTCTTGTCGACGGTGGCGAAGACCAGGAAGTTGTCGGCGGTATCGGCCAGGCTGATCCAGATCTTGCTGCCGTTGAGCAGGTAGCCATCGCCGCGGCGCCGTGCGGTGGTCGCCAGGTTGGCGGCGTCCGAGCCTACCCCCGGCTCGGTCAGGCCGAAGGTGGCGAGCTTCTCGCCGCGGGCCTGGGGGACCAGGTAGCGCTGCTTCTGGTCCTCGTTGGCCCACTGGAGCAGTGTCAGCGAGTTCAGCCCGGTGTGGACCGACAGCACCACCCGGAAGGCGGTGTCGGCCCGCTCCATCTCCTCGCACAGCAACGCGAACGCGATGTAGTCCATCCCTGAGCCGCCGTAGCGCTCGGGGATCGGGAGGCCCAGGAAGCCCGCGACGCCCATCTTCTGGTACAGGGTCCGGTCGAAGGTGGCAGTCGCATCGAGCTCGCGGATGCGGGGCAGGATCTCGCGCTCGGCGAAGTCGCGGGCCAGCCGCTGCACGTCGCGCTGGGTATCGGTCAGGCTGAAGTCGATCATGTGGCCCGATTCTAACCGTGCCGTCGGTCGCGCCCTCCGCGCCATGACGCCCAATTCCGACCTCCCGGGACGGGATTGCTTTGACGGAGCACGCATCTTCGGGTAGCGTCCGGATCGCGTCCGGCATCATGTCGCGCCGCGGCCAGCCGCCTAACGATTCGGGAGAACATCCACCCATGGACCTCGGCTTCTTCACCAGCGGACTGCTCACCGGCCTGCGCGAGGGGGTCGAGGCCGCACTGATCGTGGCCATCATCCTGGCCTACCTGGTCCGCACCGGGAACGCGCGTCACGCCGGTCGAATCTGGCTCGGCACCGGCGCGGCGGTCGGCCTGAGCGCGACTGTGGGCTTCGTCCTGTTCGTGACGATCGGGCAACTCCAATCACCCGCCGAGCAGATCTTTGAGGGGCTGGCCATGCTGCTGGCCGCCACGGTAGTGACCTGGATGCTCTTCTGGATGCGGCGGGTTGCCGCCAACATTCGTGGCGAGCTGCAGGCCGGGGTTGACCGCGCCCTGACCGAGGGATCGGTGTGGGGGCTGTCGGTCCTGGCATTCACCGCGGTGATCCGCGAGGGAATCGAGACCAGCCTCTTCCTGCTCGGCCAAGCCCGGGCCGCCACCAGCGCGCAGTCCGGCGCGCTCGGGACCGTGCTGGGTGGCATGGTTGGCCTACTGATCGCGGCGGTCATCGGCTGGGGCATCTACCGCGGCGTGCGGGTGCTGAACCTGTCGGCCTTCTTCCGGTGGACCGGAATCGCCCTCGTCTTCATCGCGGCAGGGCTGATCAGCCACGCCATCCACGAGTTCATCGAGATCGGCTGGGTGACGGTCGGGACCGCCACCGCCTTCGATCTGTCCGGCGTCCTCCCGCACTCCGGCGAGGGCATCGCCGCCGTGATCGGCTCGCTGCTCCGCGCGCTGCTGGGCTATACCAGCACTCCGGAGTGGGCAACCCTGCTGGCGTGGCTCGGATACGTTGTGGCGGTCCTGACCATGTACCTCCGTCCGGCCAGGCCGATCTCGCCCGAGCCAGCGCCGCGCGCGACGGTCGCGGAGGGGTAGCCTGAAACCCGCGGCGCTTGGGGCGACGCAGGCATGCCCGTTTCGGCTCTCTCGACCGTCGCACCAATGCCATGCCGTTTGGCGAATTCCAGTCCAGCCCGCCGGCTGGCCGCTCAGCCCAGGTTGAGCACCGCGAGGTAGGTCCCCGCCACCAGCAATCCGGCCATGCCCGCGTAGGTCAGCGCGCGCAGGCTCGCGGGAGTCGCCGCGGTCATCGACTGGCCGTCGGGTCGCTGCCAGAGTTGGGAGAGGGTGGCGGCGCCCGATGGGGCAAGCAGCAGGCCCAGCGCAACCCCGACCAGCAGGCCGCCGATGTGACCGGTCCAGCTGATCTGCGGCAGGGTAAAGGTCAGGACCAGGTTGATCATGATCAGCCCACCCGCCTGCTGGAGCACGGCTCGCGTGCGGCGACTGAGCACGAGGTGGCGGCGCCATGAAACGGCGAGTGCCAGCCCCAACAGACCGAAGATGGCCCCCGACGCGCCGACGGCTGCGCTGTCAGGCGCGGCCAGGATGGTAAGGACGCTGCCTCCCACCGCGCACAGCAGGTAGATGGCGAGGTACTCCACGCGTCCGTAGAGCTCCTCCATCACCGGCCCGAAGAGCCACAGCGCGTACATGTTGAATCCGATATGGGCGATCCCGTAGTGCAGGAAGGCGCTGGTCAGGATCCGCCACCACTCGCCGGCGGCCACCTCGGGGGCGGCCACGAAGCCCGCCTCGAGGAGTGGCCCTCCGCCGCCCATCATGCTGAACCCACCCCCCAGGATGCCATCCACCAGGTAGACCGCCAGATTGATGACCAGCAGGGCGGTGGTCACCATCGCGGTGTAGGTCGCGTACGCGCCTCGGGCGCGGTTGAACTCTCTACGCGCCGCGAAGTCGTGGCCGCTCTCCTTGAGCAGCCAGGCCAGTCGGTTCGCGATTGCGCCGCGCTCGAGGGGCGGCGCGCGCCGATCCGCCTCGCGATACGCAACGATCGCCTCGTCCAGCCTCCCCTCGCGGACCAGCTGCTCCGCGCTCGAGCGCCAGCCCAGCCAGGCGTTGGCGCCACCCACCGCGGCCGCCTGCTGCCAGGCTGCCAGCGCGGCCGGCTCATCGTCGAGCCGGTAGGTGGCGGTCCCGACCAGCTGCCAGGCGTCGGTCGCCAGGTCCCGGTCGGGGTGACCGGTCAGCCGCGACAGGACCTCCAGCGCGCCCTGGGGTTCGCCCGAGTCGAGCAGGCGGCGGCCCTCGGCCAGCCGGAGGCGTGGTTCGTCATCCATGGGTGCGCGAGATTATGGCCGGATCGGGCGGCGGACAACGAACGACCGCCGAGAATTGGCACCTCGACGGTCGATCGTTCGGCCCCCTGGCAGGGGCGGCTCGTTCCCGGCGAACCGGGACGGGCATCAATCCGGGATGGCTACTTCACCCGGCGCAGGAAGTCGAGCACGTCGTCATAGCGGAATCGGCGGTCACCGCGCTTGCAGACGCGGTAGAAGGGCAGTTCCCCGCGGTCGCCCAGTCGCTTGACGGTGTTGACGTGCAGGTGGAGCATCTCCGCGACCTCGGTAGCGGTCAGGAGTCGTCCGACCTCGTTGCTGATCATGTGGACTGGCTCCACTCCTTGAAGGTTCCGGTCTGCACCGTTGTGGTGTGGACGGTATCGGTCCCGGCCGGATAGTAAGGTTGGGGTGGCGTTGGGAGTCCCGGTACTTTCGATCTCAGCAGTGGGGTACTTGTCGCATCCATGAGCGTCTTCGAACGGCATTGCTTCGTATGCACCCGGGGCGAGTGGTGTCCATCGGTGGACGGCGACGGGATCGGGGTGCATGCCGCGCTCAAAGAGGCCGTGAAGGCCGCCGGGCTGCGCGACCGGATCCGGGTCAATCACTCGGGCTGCTTCAGCCAGTGCGGCAACGGCCCGATGCTGGTGGTCTATCCCGAGGGAGTCTGGTACGCAGCGGTCACCCCATCTGACGTTGACGAGATCGTGCGAGAGCACCTGCTGGGCGGGCGGCCGGTGGAACGCCTGCGCTACGCGCCTGACACGATGGGCGCGCACCAGTTGGAGCGAGACCCCGACGGGCGCCCTCGCGGGCGGACGACGCCGTGGCCGGCCAGCCGGGCCGGCGAGTGACCCTGAGCGGCTAGGCCCGGACCCCGACCGTCTCGCCGCCGATCCGCTGCGCCAGGTAGACCGGGATCACCGACAGCGCGATCAGGACCAGCGCCACCGCGTTGACCTCGGGCAGCTGGGTGGGGCGCTGCACCGACGAGAGTATCCAGAGCGGGATGGTCTGGGTCCCCGGGCCGGCCGTGAAGTTGGTGACGATCACCTCGTCGAACGACAGGGCGAAGGCCAGCAGGCCACCCGACAGCAGGGCGGTTCGCATTGCCGGCAGGGTGATGCGCCGGAAGGTCCGCCAGGTGTCGGCCCCGAGGTCGGCGGATGCCTCCTCGGCCGAGCGCGGCAGGCGTCGCAGGCGAGCCAGCACGTTGTTGTAGACCAGGACCACGCAGAAGGTGGCGTGGCCGATGATGATCGTCATCACCCCGAAGCGCATGTCGAGCGTCTGGAAGGTGCTCGAGAAGGCGATGCCGGTCACCACGCCGGGCAGGGCGATGGGCAGCACCAGCAGCAGAGACACCGTCTCGCGCCCGAAGAACGAGTAGCGCTGGACCGCCAGCGCGGCCATCGTGCCGAAGACAAGCGCGACGACCATGGCGATCAACCCCACCACGATCGAGTTGGCGAAGGCCTCAATGACCGCCGGATCGCCGAAGGCCTCGCCGAACCACCTAAAGGTAAAGCCGGCCGGTGGCCAAGCGGCCGTCAAGCTGGTGTTGAAGGCGTAGATGGCGAGGATGACCAGCGGCAAGTAGATGAAGGCGAGGATCAGTCCAGAGGCCACCCGCAGCGCTCCGCGCACAAAGCGAGACTCGGTCATCGAAGTCGACTCACAGTGACTCGAACGCGCCCATCCGGCGCGCCACGACGAGGTAGCCGATCATGATCAGCACCGGCACCATCGCATACGCGGCGGCCAGCGGCTCGTTGCCGATCGAGCTGTTGTCGTTGATCACATTGCCGATGAACTTCGTGTTCGAGACCAGCGAGGGCACGATGTAGTCGCCGAGGGTCAAGGAGAAGGTGAAGATCGAACCCGCGACCACCGCCGGCAGTACGAGTGGGAGCACCACGCGGCGGAAGGTGATCCAGGCTCGTCCGCCGAGGTCTGCCGACGCCTCGAGAAGCGAGTTCGGGATCCGCTCCAGGCCGGCGTAGATGGGCAGGATCATGTAGGGCAGCCACAGGTAGCTGAAGACCAGCCAGTTGGCGGTGTCGCCGAACCCGGGACCCTCGATCCCGATCGGGGCCAGGGCCCAGTCGAGGGCGCCCCCGCCGTGCAGCATGGTCCGCCAGGCGTAGACCTTGACCAGGTAGCTGGCCCACAGCGGCAGGAGCACGGCCACGACCAGGATCCGCCGGGTGCGGGGCGAGGCGATGCGGGCCATGTAGTAGGCAATCGGGAAGGCGAGGAGCGCATCCGTGATCGTCACCTGCGCGGCCATCACCATCGTCCGCAGCGCGATGGTGCGATACACCTCGACCGTGATCAGGCGCTCGAACGAATCGAGGTTGAAGTCGGGGGTCATCTGCCCGGTGAATGAGTCGACCCGCCAGAAGGCACTGAGGAAGAGGACCGCCAGCGAGCCGAAGTAGGCCAGTCCCAGGAATCCGAGGGGTAGGGCCAGGATCAGCCAGAGTTGGAGTCGCGGCCGCCGATAGAGGGTGGTCGCGATGCGGCGCCATAGCGACGCCGGGATGGGGCTGGCATCGGTCGTCATGCTCTACCCGATCGGCTGTGGGTGGTGGGTGAAGAGCGACTCCCCGGGGAGCGGACCCCCCGGGGAGTCGATTTGATCAGCGCGAGGCGTTCGTCAGGCGCCGGTGACCTCGGTCCAGGCCTCGATCCAGTCGGCCTGGTCCTTGCAGGTCGTGGCGTCGTTATCGTCGCCGCAGTCCTCCCGCGGCGTGCTCCAGTAGTAGACGTTCTCCCAGTACGCGGTGTCCGTGGCGTGGTAGGTCTCGCAGTGGCCTGCGTAGATCCCGCCCTCGAACGTATCGGCGTAGTCGCATGCCGGCTGCGTGACCGCAGCTTCCTGGAAGTAGATGGTGGCCTGCGCATTCGCCAGCGGACTGAGCATGTGGTTCATCCACATGTACATGCAGTTGGGATGCTCAGCCTCGGTGGCGATCATCCACGTGTCGGACCACCCGGTCATGCCCTCCTCGGGCTCGGCCTGCGCGATCACGTTGCCCTCCTCGGCCGAGAGGACCGAGAACTGGTAGCCCCAGCTCGTGCCGACGACCATGTCGCCGGTCGAAAAGCTGGTGATCTGCTCGGTGAACGCGCCTGCGGTCCAGTACTCGCCGACGATGTCGTTCTGCACGTGCAGGAGGTCGATGGCGGCCTGGAACTGCTCATCGTTGAGTTGATATGGGTCGGTGATGCCGAGATCCTCGCGGGTGGCCATCAGGTGCAGCGCCGCATCAGCAATATAGATGCTGCTGTCGAAGACGCTGATCTTCCCGGCTGCCGGCGAGTTGGGGTCCCACATGACGTCCCAACTGGTGGGGGCCTCGTCGAAGAACTCGGTGTTGTAGATCATGATGTTCGGGCCGCGGCCGTGGGGTGTGCCGTACGGAACGCCGTCCACCGTGTTGTGCGCGAGACCCTTCAGGTCGGCGAAGACGTCCTCGTAGTTCGGGACCAGGTCGACGTTGACCGGAGCGACCAGCCCGGCCGCGATCAGGCGGGTCGTGGCGTCGCCCGAGAATGAACCCCCATCGTATTGGCCGGTCTGCATCAGCTCAACCATGTGGGCCGAGTCATTTCCGACCGTCGTGTTGACCTGACAGCCAGTTTCCTGCTCGAACGGGTTGACCCAGTCGAACTCGGGGTAGTTCGCCCCGTCCTCCGCGTAGCCGGGCCAGATGATGAGGTTCAGCTCACCCTCGCCCTCGCCCAGCTCGTCGAGCATCCCCGACGGCAGGCTCGTCCCGCAGGCAGATGCGACGAGCGCGACGCTCGCGAGGACGCCCATGATTCGGATGTTTCTCATTGATCCTCCACTCCCGATTGCTCCTCCGTGGTTGCCCGACCGCCGGCCAGGCCCAACACGTGCTCCCGCTTCCAGATCAGCCGGACCGGCCGACCCTGGGCGGCGAGCGCCTGCATCGACGACGTTTGCAGGTTCTGCTGGGTCACGACCAGCTCCCCGCCAACGTCGAGTGCCACGATATAGCGCGTGTCCGAGCCAAGGTACACGACCTCTCGCACTTTGCCGAGGGCAAATTGCTCGTCGCCGCCTACCTCGGCCGATGCGTCGGCCATCCGGATCTTCTCCGGACGAACGGTGAAGGTGCCGTCGATCCCGATCACCGCGCGCGCCACTTCTCCCTTCAGCAGGTTCGAGGTCCCGACGAACCCGGCCACGAAGGTCGTTGCCGGGTGCTCGTACAGGTCGGCGGGGGTAGCTACCTGCTCGATTCGTCCCCCGTTGAAGACCGCGATCCGGTCGCTCATCACGAGCGCCTCTTCCTGGTCGTGGGTGACATAGATGAAGGTGATCCCGACCTCTTGCTGGATCTCCTTCAATTCGATCTGCATCGCCTCACGCAACTTCAGGTCGAGCGCTCCGAGGGGTTCGTCCAGGAGCAGGACCCGAGGACGGTTGACCAGCGCCCGAGCCAGCGCCACACGCTGACGCTGACCGCCCGAGAGCTGGGCCGGCTTTCGCTTCTCGTAGCCCTCTAATCGGACCATCCGGAGTGCCTCGGTCGTTCGCGCGGCGCGCTCCGCTGCGGGCGTCTTGCGGACCATCAGTCCATAAGCCACGTTCTCACCCACGCTCATGTGCGGGAAGAGCGCGTAGTCCTGGAAGACGGTATTGACGTCCCGGTCGAACGGGGGCACCCCGGTCACGTCCTTGCCCTGCAGCAGGATTCGTCCCGCACTTGGCGTTTCGAAGCCGGCGATCATGCGCAGGGTGGTGGTCTTCCCCGACCCGGAGGGTCCGAGCATCGAGAAGAACTCACCGTCGGCGATGTCGAGGTCGATGCCGGCTACCGCCTCCACCTCACCGTAGCGCTTGAAGAGGCCTTCGAGACGGACGGCGGCCACGCCGGCGACGCTCGGGACGACGGGGAGAGCCTGGGCCATCGCGGAACTCTGCCCGCCGTCTCAGGCTGTGTCAAGGCCGCTGGGGAGCATCGGCGGCGAGGTTCCCGCTACAGTCGCGCCTCTGGTCATTGGAGGCATGCCGTGGAGCCGGGGATCGGGCTCGGAATCGGGTCGGCCCTCACCTGGGGGGCGGGAGACTTCTTCGGCGGCGTGGCCGCGCGCCGAACGTCGGGGCTGGCCGCCACCGGCGGGGCGCAGTTCGTCGGACTCCTTCTGCTACTGGTCGTGCTCGCCGCGGTGGGGCCGGCGATGCCGGGAACCGACACCCTGCTGATCGCGGCCGTCGGCGGGCTGCTGGGCGGCCTCGGCCTCGTGGCGCTCTACCGCGGCCTGGCGATAGGCGCGATGGGGCTGGTGTCAGCGATCGCGGCATCGGGCTCGATCGCACTGGCCCTGGTCGCCGGCGCGCTGCTGGGAGGTGCCGCCGTCTCTCCCATCCAGCTGGCCGGGGTCTCATTGGTGATCGGCGGCACGGTGGCCGCGTCGGGCGCGACGCTCCACGGCGTGAACCGCCAGGCACTGCTGATGGCGGTCCTCGCTGCAGGGGGCTTCGCCAGCTGGTACGTCCTGCTCGACCGGGTTGCGGGCGGCAACGAGATCTGGGTCCTGGTCATCAACCGCACCAGCGCCACGGTCCTGCTGGGTGGCGCGGCACTGCTCGCCGGACATGGCCGGGCGCTGGTCGCCATCTGGCGCTTCGTCGCCGCGGCGGGGATCGCGGACGTCGCCGCCAACGTGGCGTTCGTCTTCGCCCGAGCCACCATTCCAGTCGGACTCGCCGCCGCGCTCTCCGGCACCTACCCGCTGGTCACGATGCTGCTGGCCCGGGGCGTGCTTGGTGAGCGGCTACCCCGCCTCGGGCTGCTGGGCGTCCTGCTGGGAGTGGGCGGGGTGGTGTTGATCTCGCTCGGCACAGTCGTCTAGCGTCGATCGCGGCTCAGCGGGGCCAGTCCCCGCCGGTGGTGGCCATCCGCAGCAGCGTCTCGACCACGCCGCCGACCCCGGCCGAGCCGGCCGTGCCGACGAGCGCGAGGGTGGCCAGCGCGATCCATGCACCAACATGACGGGTGATCGCGGCGAGCAGTCGGGAGAGCGGGCGCAACATCGGTTCAGACTCCGCTAGGCCCCGCGGGTCGGCGCCGGGATGGACCGGTGCATGCGGGACTGCAGCAGACACCCATGCCCCTTACCCGGGGATTACCGGCTGCTTACCGGCGTCCGGCGCGAGGTTTCGTTGAGCCGCGAACGGCGGCTATGATGGCCACCCGTCTTCCAACCCCGAACGTGGAGCGCCGCAGCGCATGACCGTCGACCGGGTCGGGATCGTCGAGGGCGCCCTGGACGCGTTCCTCTCCCAGGCGAGCACCGACACCATTGCCCCCCTCCCTCCTGACGCGCACATGCATGCGGGCGGCGGCCTCACCGCGCGGAAAGCGGTCGAGCTCTTCGAGGAGATGCTCACCTCGCGCCAATTGGATGTGGCCGCGCGGGAACTGAAGAAGACGAACCGCAGCTTCTACACCATCGGTTCGGCCGGCCACGAGATGAACGCCGTGCTCGGGGCACAACTGCGGATCACGGATCCGGCGTTCCTGCACTACCGCTCGGGGGCGTTCATGATGGCCCGCGCTCGCCAGTTGCCGGGGACCACCCCGGCCTTCGACGCCCTGCTCGGAGTCGTGGCCAGCCGCGAGGAGCCGATCGCCCAGGGCCGCCACAAGGTGTGGGGCAGCCGGCCGTTGTGGGTCCCGCCCCAGACCTCGACCATCGCCAGCCACCTGCCCAAGGCGATGGGCATGGCCTTCAGCCTGGCCCGGGCTCGGCGGCTGGGCGCGACCGACGGACCCGCATCCGACCTGCCCGATGACGCGATCGTGGCCTGCTCCTTCGGCGACGCATCGGCCAACCACGCGACCGCGCTGTCGGCCATCAACACCGCGCGCTATGGTGCGCGGATCGGCCTCCCAATGCCGATCCTGTTCATCTGCGAGGACAACGAGACCGGGATCAGCGTCCCGACCCCCGAGGGCTGGCTCGCGGAGACGTTCGCAACGCAGCCTCACCTGGCCTACTGGCTGGCCGATGGCGAGATCGACCAGGTCTGGGACACCGTCACCGAGGCGATCCGCTATGTGCGCCACGCCAGGCGCCCCGCGTTCCTGCACCTGCGAACAATTCGGTTGTGGGGACACGCCGGGAGCGACGCCGAGCAGGTGTATCGAAGCCCGGTCGAGATCGCGGCCACCGAAGCCCGGGACCCGCTGCTGCTCACGGCTCGCCGGCTGATCGAGACCGGAGCGGCAACGAAGGCGGAGCTTCGAGCCCTGCTGGCCCATACGCGGGAACGGGTGATGGCCGGGGCCGAGGAGGCCACCATGCGCCCCCGGCTCGAAACCACCGACCAGGTCAGCGCTCCGCTGGCCCCCGATCACCGCGATCTGGCCGAGGCGCGCGCCCGCCTCCCGCTGCTGACGGATGTCGCGCGGCGCGAGCTGTTCGGCGACCCGCTGCCCGAGAAGAGTCCCCTGCCCACCGCCCGCAGCCTCGCTGGCTGCATCAACGCCGCCTTGACCGACGAGCTGGCGCGTCGCCCGCAGATGATCCTGTTCGGCGAGGACATCGGTCGCAAAGGTGGCGTGTACAACGTCACCAACGGCCTCCAGCGCCGCTTCGGCCCAGGGCGCGTCTTTGACACGCTTCTCGACGAGACCTCGATCCTGGGCATCGCCCAGGGTGCGGCCCACGCTGGACTGCTCCCCGTCCCCGAGATCCAGTACCTCGCCTACCTCCACAACGCGTTGGACCAGATCCGCGGGGAGGCCGCCTCGCTCCAGTTCTTCTCATCGGGTCAGTTCCGCAACCCGATGGTGGTGCGGGTCGCCGGACTCGCCTACCAGAAGGGCTTCGGCGGGCACTTCCACAACGACAACAGCGTGGGTGCGCTGCGCGACATTCCCGGAATCCTGTTGGCGGTTCCGGCGCGTGGCAACGACGCGGCGCGGATGCTGCGCGGCTGCATCGCGATGGCGGCCGAGGATGGGCGGGTGGCGGTCTTCCTTGAGCCGATTGCGCTCTACCACGAGAAGGACCTGCACTCCGATGGGGACGGCGGCTGGCTGACCACCTACCCGGCTCCACCGGACGCGCTCTTCCCCGGCGACGTGGGCATCACCGAGCCCGAAGGCGACGGCCGCCCCGACCTGCTGTTGGTCAGCTACGCCAACGGATTGCGGCTCTCACTGCAGGCCGCGGCCCGGTTGGTCGAACAGGGGGTCCGCGCCCGGGTTCTGGACCTGCGCTGGCTCAATCCGCTCCCCCTCGAGGCAGTGCGTGAGCATGCCGGCGAGATCGGCTCGGTGTTGGTCGTGGACGAGTGCCGGCGGACCGGCGGCGGAGTGGCCGATGCGATCGTGGCCGACCTGGCAGAACGCGGCATCGGGCGCAGCCTCGGATCGGTCCGGGCGGCGGACTCGTTCGTACCGCTCGGAACCGCGACCAGCGCGGTGCTGGTCGGGCTCGACCAGGTGCTGGCCGGGGCGATGACCGTGCTCGGCGAGCGAGGCAACCCCTGACCATGGCTGATCGGCTGCGCGTGGTCCTGGTCTGTCCGGGTCGTGGCTCGTACACGCGAGCCAGCCTTGGCTCGCTCCCGGCCGACCATCCGTTGGTGGAGCGCGCCGAGGCGTTGCGCGCGACCTTCGGTCTCGAACCACTCCTGGACCTCGACCGCGCGGAAACCTTTGACCCGATCCGTCACCTGCGTGCCGTCAACGCCTCGCCGCTGATCTGGCTGACCAGCCTCCTCGACGCGCAGGTCGCATCGGCCGACCATCGGCTGGTTGGGGTGGTGGGCAACTCGCTGGGCTGGTACACCGCCCTGACCACCGGGGGCGCGCTCTCCTTCGACGATGGATTCCGACTTGTCCAGCACATGGCCATCCTCCAGGAGGCGCCGCTGCCAGACGGCGGGCCGGGCGGACAGGTGATCTACCCGCTGGCGGACGCCGATTGGCAATCCGATCCGGGCGCTCGGGCGGCGGTCGCGAGTGCGCTCATGATTGACGAGGCAGGTGGCGGCCGGGTGTTGGAAAGCATCGAGTTGGGCGGCTACGCCGTGCTGGCCGGCGACGAGGCTGGTGTCGCCAGGTTGATGAGGACGCTGCCCGCGCTCAAGCTCGGCGAGCGCCTCTACCCACTCCGGCTGGCCGGCCATGGCCCGTACCACACCCCACTGGTCGCGCACGTGGCGCAGGCCGCCAGAGCATTGCTGGACGACTTGGGCTGGAGGCGTCCGAACGTGACCCTGGTGGACGGACGCGGGGCGCGCTGGACCCCGTGGTCAACCGATCCGGCTGCGCTGCGCGACTACACCCTGGGCGATCAGGTGGTCGCCCCATACCGCTTCGCGACCAGCGTTCGCGTCGCCCTCCGGGAGCTCGCACCCGACGCCCTGGTGCTGCCAGGCCCCGGCAACAGTCTCGGCGGCATCTGCGGTCAGCTGGTAGCCAGCGAGGGCTACCGCGGCATATCGAACCGGACCGAACTCGAAGCCGTCCAGCGCTCCGACCGTCCGGTTGTGCTCAGCATGGGTCGATGACCCAAGCGCCCGACGCGGCCCGCGAGGTCCGTCGTAGGATGGCGGCTCGGAGGGTGGCGACGTGATGGGCGATCCGGTCGGCGACATCATCGGGGACTACCGCGGCTTCGTCGCGCAGCAGCACGCCCGACTCCTCGCCCGTGGCATCGACATCCGCCCTTATCCCCTGAGCCACCTGGCCGTCCGCGTCGCCGAGTGGGACGAGTACGTCCACGTGCGGACGCTCCTCGAGCGCCACGCGACCGCGAACAACGAGAACTTCTGGAACGGCCGGCCGATCTCGATGATCCTCCTCGCGACGCCGCTTGAGGTCCTC
>JBKJYH010000089.1:0-13688 GCA_046715765.1 Candidatus Limnocylindria bacterium | reverse complement strand
CCGTTCATATGTGACACCGCAGCTCTAACGGTGGTGTTAACAGATCTGTTAACACCACCGTTAACAACTACCCCACCGCGCATTGCCCGATCACAGAAAGGCCCAGTCACGTGGCCGTACGAATTGGAGTCGTCGCCGATAAGGGCGGCGTAGGCAGAAGTGAACTGATCAAGATGCTCGCCGAGGCCCTCGCCCGCCTCGGCGCGAAAGTCCTCTGCGTGGACATGGATTACCACGCCATCTTGTCTCGCAGGCTGGGTTACGACATGTACGGGGCGGATAGCGGCCTGCGGTCGACGTCGGACCTTATGCAGCACGGCTGCCCCGAAGGCATGGCGCGGGATTTGATCCAGGACTGCCGGTGGGACCACCCATGGGCGGAGAACATCAAGCTCATCCCGGCCAGCCGCGCGCTCAGCGACATCGAATCGAACCCCGGCATGGGCAACGTCGCGGGTCGGCTTCACCGCGCTCTGGCTGGCGCCGACGACGATTTCCACGTCACCCTGTGCGACACCCGGCCCGACATGGGGAAGAACACCCAGGCCGTTTGGGCGGCGTGCAACTTCCTGCTCGGCATCACGCCGCCGTTGCGTGACGGCGCCGAAGGGCTCCTCCGGCTGCTGATCGAGGCGCTGTCCTACGCCGCCGATCTGCAGAACCCGGACCTGCGCGTCGCTGGGGTGGTTCTCAACGAGTTCTACGACCGTTCCAAGGAGCAGGCAACCACACGAGATGCTCTCGCCCAGGCTCTCGCGTCGTTCAACCCGCCGATCGAGATTCTCGACCCGCCGATCCCGCGTCGTACGTACATCGAGTACGCGGGGCACAAGGGCATCCCGCTGATCGAAGAGGCGCGGCGCGACCCTGACAAACTCGAAGAGATCGACAGGTTCCTGCTCCCGCTAGCCAAGACCATCCTGGAGGTAACCGGTGTCACCCAGCAGCAGTAACAGCAAGGCCACGTCCATTGGCGGCCTGACCCTTCCGGCGCCGCAGAAATCCCGCCGACCTGAACCCGCGCAGCAGACAGCTTCTGTCCCTCCGGCTGAATCCCCGGTCCCGCCGGCAGTTCCTGAGCCTCCCGTGGCGCAGGCCCCTGTCGCGTCTCCGGGGCCGTCGCGGCCAGAGGCGGCGGTGCCACCGGAAGCGGCCAATGGCCTGCAGGCGCGGACTTCGGGGGTCGGTCACCTGGCTGTGCCGCCAGCGTCGTTCCCGAACACCAGCACGTTTCAGGCCATGCCGTCCGCAGCCGGTCAGCCCGACCTGTCGGCGATACCGCTGAACGTCCCACCGCCTCCGGAGCCGACGCCGCACACGTCACGGTCCAGAAGCGAGGTTGTGGGCCTGCGTGTGTCTCGGGATGCGCAGAGGTGGTGGAAGCAGGCGACGACACTGGCAGGTGTCACGTACGACCTGCCTGACGGCCTGATACCCAAGGTCGCCATGGAGTTCCTGATCGCGAACTTTCCCGAGATCATGGCGGAGTGCGTCCGTCGCGAGTACGGCGTCGAAGTCCAGGTCCGTCAGAGCTAACGGTGACTGTTAACGGTGGTGTTAACAGATCTGTTAACACCACCGTTAACAGTCACGAACTACTCTTCCCAGTCCAGAGGGTCGAACGCGGGCACCGGCTCCGCCGGGTCGTCCCATCGCGCTTCCTCGTTGCCCCCCGCCTCGGCAATGCAGTAGGAGATCTTCGCCGAGACCGCCGCCGGGTCGGAGGCGACCACCCACATTGCCACCTGCCGGGGGTCGGACTCAGGCCGGACGAAGGGAAAGTCCGCAAGCGCGGTGGTTGCGTCGATCGGTACGGTCACGTCCTGCCCGCGCGCCATGGGGGCGTATCGGATGCGTTCCGGTGTGAACGTGCCTACGCCGAACGTCCCCACGTTGATCTCTCGGGGACCGGACCCCCAGAAGCCTCGCAGGAGCAACGCGGGGATCACGTTCGACAGTGCCCCTTGGTAGGGCATCACGGACTCGTCGTCCCCGCCGACGACCTGCCGCTTGTCGAGGTGGGAGTACAGTGTGAGCCTCATCATCACGCCCGACGGGTGCGGCACTGAGGTGTCGGGGATCAGCATGGGGCCGCCGACGTACATATCGACCCGCCATCGCGCGCGCGCCAGCGGGGTGTTGGAGTACCCATCGCGGGCGATCACATGGAAGTCGGCGTGGTCGGACGTCACGAACAGCGCTTGCCGGGCGCCTTCGCTGGCAGCGTTCTGCACCTCGGGCAGCTCGCGACTGTCGAATTGGGGCACGGTCCCGGGGTTCCAGGTGCCCTCGATGGTCGCGTCGAGTTCTTGGATTCCGAGCTGGTAGGTCATCAGTTCACCGCCGTGACGAGGTTGCTGAACCGGCAGCGGGTGGAGTCCGCGTCGGTGAAGAAGTGCCGTCCGAGGTAGAAGTACGGGCCGCGCCACGTGGTCGCACCGGCCGTCGGGGTCAGTGTGTTGTTGAAGATGATGGGAGGCGACGAGTTGATGGAGATGGCGATCTCGGTTGGGCGCACGTAGATGTTCACCCTGTACTCGACGCCGGGGGTGATCGTGCCGGTTCCCGATGCCCAGCTCGTCGAGTACTGGTAGGGGTTTGGCGTGGCCGGGCCGTCAGGTGGGTTCGGGAACGGGATGCCGTCGTAGCGCAAGAAACGTGCGGTGCCGTTCTGCTCCAGCGACAGCAGGTAGCCCTTGGTGTTGGTGTTGGCGTAGGTCCAGTCGAGCAGAGGCCGGTCCTCCGGAACCCCGAAGAACACGCCCATCCAGCGAGTCCGGTCGCTGATAAGGGAGTCCCAGATGAACCCGACACTGATGTCGTAGTTGTTCGGCGCGAGAGGGTCACCACCCGTCGAGGGTGGCATCGGGCACTGTTCGCCCTGCAGGATGTAGTAGGCCGAGGGCCGGTGCGCCGGGTTGGTCTGCCCGGGAACCTTGGTCGTGCCGTCGATGCAGATACGTCCGGGCTCGTTGCGGATCACGTAGCCCCGGTAGACATCGCGCGAGTTCTCGATGTCACCGACGTAAGAGTGCCGACCGTGGTCGGGTGTCATCGGACCCCAGGTGGCCGTGCGCCGGATGTATCGGTACAGCGATTCGACGCCCCCGGCGTACTGCGGGTCGGCGGACAACAGCCCCTTGAGGGCGGCGCCCTTGGCCTTGTTGTACTCCCACTGGCGGGTCACGCTGTAGATCAGCGTGTTGATGCCCGCAGCCTTGTAGGTGTTGATGCGGGCCAGATCCGTGTCGAGGGTTCCCGGTGGGAACGCTGCCCACTTGTACCCCTTGGTGACCATGGTGGCCGGGGGGTACTGGTCCATGTGGCCGGTCGAGGTGAAGTGCAACCCGACGTCCACACCGTCCTGGCGCAGCAACTCAAGACCGTCTTCGATGCTGGTGCGGTCGGCGGTGTTCATCGCCCCGCCACCGGCGGCGCTGACGATGACGTTCTTCTGCGCACCCCAGCGCCGGATCATGTCCTTGAGCACTGAGAAGGTGTGGAGTGGCACGGGCGTCTCCGAGACGCTGGCCCCGAGATCCTTGACCTCCAGGTAGAGAACCTGACGCTTGTCGATCGTGCGGAGCACGTCGGTGAGTAGCGGCACAGCGTATGAGTCGCGCCAGCCGTGGCCGAAGTAGCCGCCCTTCGCTTCGAACGTCGAGCCGAAAACGCCCCCGGACATGGCGGTTGGGTCGCCGCCGGGGATGTACCACATCTGCTCGGCCTGGGCGAGATCCACCGCGTCGGTGTTCGTGCCCGACCAGCGGAAGTTGTACTGGCCCAGGTTGCGCTGGTGTTGGCAGACGAGCTGGTATTCACGGGTGCGGCGGACAGGGGCGTGGATGAGCTTGATCAGATCGAGGTCGGCCGCGACACGGTAGGTGTCGATGTTGCCTTCCGGGTGCATCGCGTATCCCGCGCCGTAGCTGCCGCCGACGACGAAGGTGGGCAGCGAGGCGACCGTGGCTCCGCTGGTACCGCCTCCGGCCCCGCCCGCCCCGTACAGCCCGTTGTCGGAGCCGAAGACAAGGTTGTTGCCCGAGTCGGCGGACAGGCGCACGGCGATGGTGCGCGCGGTGCTGTCGTAGCGCAGGCCACCCGCGACACGGGCGCCGACGCAGCTCATGACGGCGTCGCAGCCAAGGCCCGTGAGGGGGTTGGACAGTCCGATTCGGCCGGGGTCTCGGGTGGTGCCGGTGCCGGTGACGCGGACGCCGTCGACACCGATGTAGGTGCAACCGCATTCGCCTGAGCAACCGCAGGGTCGTGCCATCAGGTGTCTCCTTTCGTTGCGATGGTGCGGGTGGTGCCATCGCTGTGGACGGCCAGCAGATCGCCGGTCGCCGGGTCCTGGGTCAGTAGCCAGTCGCCGACGGCGACGGTCGATGGTTCGGGTGGCGGTGCGGCGGCAAACGCCAGCAGCGCCCCGCCGCCCGGTGGTGGCGCGGTCGGTCGGGCGACCTTCGAGGTGTTGGCGCTGCGGTCGATCTGGCGCAGCAGGTCCCGCATCGCGGTGTTGGGCGAGCGGCTGTACGGCGCGTCCTTGATGCCCATCAGCCACCTCCGACCAGAACGTCTTGCGGGATGAACGTGACGCCGATGTGCTCGGGCTGGTTGGCCGCCCACGTCACCTGCACGTGCGACAGGCGCATGAGCTGCACCAGTTCCCGGCAGGTCCCGGCGACACGAACGGTGAAGTAGCGGCCGGGGACAAGGTCATGGATGGAGATCGGCGCCTCGGGGTTGAGCCCGGAGTCCGCCGGGACCGAGAGAGTCAGCGGCGGCGGGTTGCCCTCGGCGACGGCCTGCTTGGCGACCCAGAGCAAGAAGGAGTCGTTGGAGACCGTGTCGGACTGTGACCAGTTCTCGATGAGGCCGAAGAACGGATCACGCCCGCCGTAGTAGACCTTCGGCGGTGGCACGTTCTCGGGGGGCGGTGCTGTGGAGCTGGGGTCGGTGGGGTTGGTGCCGACGGCGACGCCTGCGGTGGCGGCTTCCGCGCCGACGATGCGGATCTCGATTCCGGACTGGAAGTCTTTGGTGCGCAGCGTGCGGGTGCTCACCGCCGGGTTGTACGACGGACCCTTGATGATGATCTTCCGGCCGATCGCGGTGAAGTCGACGCCGCCGCGCGCGACGTCGCGCAACTCATCGCCGGACTTCGCTTCCCACTTGCGGACGGTGCGCTTGCCGGTGCGCCCGGACATCGTGGTCGAGAGGTGGATCAGGACGCCGGGGTCGTCGGGGTTGAATGCGTCGCGGATGATCCGCTCGCTGATCTCGACCAGGTCGTACTCGCGGTCGTTGAGAAACAGGTCGGTATGGATGACCCGGCGGTCAAGCCAGGCCAGGACGTCGCGCGCGGTGATCTGGATGTTGTCGGTCGTCTCGTCGGGCGCGATGGTCTCGTCGACGGAGAACACTGGGCCCTGCCAGACCAGCTCGCCGTCGCGGAAGATCGCGAGTTCGTGCGCCCACGGCCACACCCCCGGTTCGAGGAGGTTGCCCTGCGCGTCGAGCTTCGGCTTGAGCTTGCCGCAGCAATCGTCCCCTTTGGAAGGACGAAACCGTAGACGGGCTTCGGAGAAGTCGTCGAGCACCCGCTCCCAGGAGATCTCGATGATCCCGGTCAATTCGGTGTAGTAGCGCAGCTTTCCGAGCGCGCGGTCCCAGTAGTAGAGCAGCGCGGTGTACGTCCCGGCGCATCCCAGCCGAGGTGGCCGCACTGGCGATCCCGGCCCGATGCCGCCAGGCGGTTCGGCGGGCGGTTGGTACGCGGAGCGGACGGCGTTGACGTAGTCGAAGAACGCCTGAGTCCGCTTCGTCGGGTCATCCCGGATGGCCTTCGATGTGTCACCGTTGGGAAAGAACGCCTGCCGCTGAGCGCGGGACAATTCCAGTTGGACGCCGGCGCTGCGGATGTTGCGGTTGCAGATGTTGGTCGGCTGGTCGCCGTTGATCTCCTCCGAAGCGGTGATGACGGAGAATCCGGCGTTGATCAACGCGGCGCGGATACGTTCACGCAGCGGAGCGTCCAGGCCGCCGATGGCGGTCTGCGCAAGGCCCGTGGTTCCCGCATATCCGTGCCAGGAGATCGTGTGCGTGGTGTTCGCGACGACACCCACACCGATGGGCTCGTCGAACTTCGTGGAGGTGATGTGCAAGTTGAGGTTGCCACTGGACTTGATGCCGTCGAACTCGTAATACGCCATCAAACCTTCGGCGGTCTTCTGCGCCAGTTCCCCCGAGCCTGCTTCGATTCCCCCGCCGTGGATGGCGATCGACGACCAGGTCGATCCGGCTGGAACCAGAGAGGTGCGCAGGTAGTCGACGCCCTCGGTTTCCGCCGCAGCGAGTTGGGCGTAGCTCTGGTACAGGTCGCCCATTCAGACCTCCACCTTTGCCGGCACGTGGGACATGGTCACGCCGCGTCCTCTCGTACCACGTAGTAGATCTCGATCTGGGCATCAGCGGCGACGGTGTTCGCCTTGGCGATGATCTCCATGCACATTCCTGTGCCGCAGGAGAAAACCGGCCACACGAACGGGGTGCCGCCGCGTCCATAGAGGACCGGCTCGGCGGTGGTGAGACCAGGACCGCCAGGGCAGTCGACGAAGGCGGTCTCGGTGCGACCGTCGATGGTCAGGGTTGCTCCGGCGGGGATGAACGGGATGCTGACCTCGGCGCAAGCGGCGCACGGGTCGAGTCCGGTGGCGCAGTCGGCTTCGCGGGCGTTGCCGTACCAGCGGATGGTCAGCCGTTCCATCTTCGTGGCGCCCGCCTTGATGAACACCAGCGGGACCTTCTCCGGCCAGATAGGTGCGCGTCCATCCGGAAGGCTGAACACGACACGGGCGGCCGTGAATGGGCCCGTTGGGAAGCAAGCGTCGATCGGGGGTGGCGGCAACACCGGGGCCGGGGGCGCCGGGCAACTCGGATCACGCAGGCAGTCCGTGGCCTCCGAGCAGGTTGCCGGGACGCCGGGATCGGTGTAGTTGGGCATGATCTGATCGGGGCGCGGGCCGAGCGCCATCAAGATCGGCTCCCGGTAGATGAACGGGTCGCCGGCGGCCAGGGTGTAGGTGATCTGCCCGATCCAGCCGCCGGATATCCGCCGCACCTGGGTGGGCTGCTCTGCCGAAAGCAACCCGACGTTGTGCAGGTACCGGTAGGACTGGGTGGACAGGTCGATACACGGGTCGGTCGGGTCCGCAATGGAGTCCCACGGCGGGCACTCGGGGCAGCAGGTGAAGAAGCACAGGGTGTCGCCGCCGCACCCGGTGTCGCACACCCGGCCGCGCAACGCGGACGACAGCCAGGAAATGCCGTAGGTGAGGGCGCACTCGGTCTTGGCCATGGCCAGCACGTCGACCTGGATCTCGCGGTGCGAGCGGCGCACGGGCCCGAGGATTGCGCCGTTGTCGGCCAGTGGGGTGAGCGCCCGGGTCGCGCTGGATCGGGACAGGCCGGTGACGTCGAGCCCGACGAACCCGGCGAACTCCCGCGAGGACGGCTCCGCCGGGTCGAACCACGGGGCATCGTCGGCTTCGGGGGTGCTGTACGGGTCGTCCCACACAGCGCGGCGCAGCGTGGAGCAGGGCTGGCAGCCCAGGGTGGTGATGCCGAGGGAGGTGGCGTACGCGGAGGCGCGGGCGTTGTTGACGATCTCGTTCCCGGCCAGCGCCAGGTAGCCGCTGTACATCAGCGGCCCCGTCGAGGTGGGTGGGTCATGGCTGCCGGTACCCCCGTTGTGGCATGGGAGGAGCGGCCCCAGAGACCCGGCCCGATGCGCCAGACGACCTGCTGCGGCGTTACTGCGCACAGCGTAACGCGGATCATCGGCCCACCGCCCCGACCTGCCGGGCCAGCTCGTTGACGGTGGCGCGGGCGACCAGGCCCGGGTCGGCGAACGGGGCGTTGATCACGATGGCTCCGGCGGCGACGTTGAGTCCCCCGCCGCCGCCGCGCCGGCTGCCGCCGAGGACTCCGCCGTCGGCGAGCAGCGCGAACCCCATGCGCCTGGCGGTCTCGACCAGCAGGGAGCGGCTGCGCGCCGAGGAGTTGATCGGGATGTACGCCTCGTCGTGGGTGGCGCGGTCGCCGATGACCCGCCACGTGTTGGGGCCGACGATGTCGGCGCGGTTGGCGGACATCTTGCGCAGGTGCTTGCCGCCGTGGGCGAAGCGCAGCACGTTGCCGGTGGCGTTGGGGACGATGTTGCCGATGGCGTTGCCGTCGAAGATCGAGGCGACGAAGTTGATGACCGTGCCGGAGAACCTGTTGATCAGCCCCTGCAAGGAGTTGACGGCTTCCTTCGTGGTGGCCGTGACCTTCACGTCCTTGCTGCCGGGGATCGCTTCGACCTTGAGGCCGACGTCGCGGAGCTGGCGCTGGGCGTCCTCGGTGAGGCCCTGCACCCGCACCGGGGTGTTCAGCGGCAGGTTCTTGATCTGGGCGTAGACCGCCGCGATCTTGAACTCCGTGTTCTGCGCGGAGCCCTGGTCGGTGACGGTGGTCAGCACCTGCGCCGGGATCAACCCGTAGGCGTCGGCGAGGGCCTCGGCCTGGGTGGCGGGCAAGCCCATCGCAGTGGCGGTCTGGATGAACTGGGCGCGCGCCTCCTGAGTCTGCTTGGCGATCTTGAGGTAGGCGCCGTCAAGGTCCCCGGTCGCCCTACCCGCTTCGAGAGTCGAGGCGACAGTGCTGCTCAGCGACGACGTCAGTTGTTCGTAGGTGTTCACCAGGAAGGCGCCGGCGGCTGTCGAGGTGTTGATCCGGCCGCCAGAGACAAGCATCTCGGCGTTGAGGTCACCGAGGCCCTTGACGGTGTCACCCAGGCGCTCATCGAGGCTGCCGAGCAGCTCGGTGAACCGTCCCTGGGCGACCTCGGCGCTGACAGTGCCCCCGGCGAGAATGTTGAGGGCCTCGTTGAGGGCGCGGGCCTTCTTGTCCACATCGGAGGTCTTGTCGCCCAGTACGCCCAGGATGTCTGCGTACTTCAACGCCGCTACCTGCGCGGGAGTCATCGCCGCCGCAGCCTCGCGCATTCGGCTGGCGTGATCCCCGAGGCTGTTGGAGGTGTTCTCCACGGCCTGGCCGAGCGCCGCCTGGTCCGGGATGAGGCGGCGGCCCGTTTCCAGGATCGTCGAGAACCTGGCGTCGGTACCTGCGGTCGCTCCTTCGAGGGTCTTCATGGCGGAGGCGTTGCCGAGGAGGGCGTCGATCAACGTGTCGAGAGGGATGCCCAGGTTCTTGGCCTGCAGCTCAAGCAGCTCCAAGTCGCCCTGCTGCTGCAACGCGCCCTTCGCGCTCGCCCGTAGAGCGGCGTCGAGTTCGCGCTGCGCGTCCGCGCCGCCGATCGCGGCCTCGGACACCAGCTTGAGGTTGATACCAAGGCGACGAGCGGAGTCTCCGGCCGCGTTCTGCGAGAACTGTTGTGTTGCTTGGGCCAGCGTCGCCGCTGTGACGGCACCGGTCTGTCGGTCGAGGGTGTCGGTCAGCTTCGAGACGTCGGCCGCGTGCTGCGCGGCGGCCTGGCGGGCTTTGTCCTGAGAGGACGCGAGCAGGCTCAGTGCGATGCCCGCGCCCGCGATGGCCAGACCCCAGGGTCCGCCGAAGGCGTTGACGAGTCCGCCGACGGCGCTGCCGATGCCCTTGGTCAGTGCGGCACCGGTACCGGCGGCGATCGACCCAAGGTTGCGCAAGCCCTCCCCGGCCGCCGTCAGCGGGCCGGAGGCGAGCGAGCGGATAGCGGCACCGCTGCCCTGCGTGGCGGCCACGAGGTTGGTGAACCCGTCGCGCACCCGGCTGGCGAGCGTGGCGGTCTGCCCCAGGGGTGTGGTGAGAGCGGTCTGCGCGGTGGCGAAGTCCCGCACGGAGGTGCTCGCGGTGCGGTAGGCGACACCCGCGTCGTAGAGGGGGCGCAGCACCCCGGTGCTCATGGACTGGCCGAAGGAACGGGCCGCGCCGCCGGCGGCGATGGTCGCGGTGGTCAGCCCGGTGCGTACGGTGGTCGCGAGCCCGGTCGCGGCTGTCTCGGCGCCGGCGACGGCGCGGGCGAGCCCGTAGCGGAGGGTGTCGCCGAAGTTTTCGGCGGCGATCCCCGCCCGGATCATGCCACGTTCGATTGCGAAGGTGGTCGGGACCAGCCCGGCGCGCAGGGTGTCTCGGGCGTTGTCGACCACTCGGGAGACGCGGTTGAAGGCGTTCTCGGTCTCGATGCTGGCGCGGATCAGCCCGGTCTGCATGGCCCGGCTGGCGGCCTGGCTCGCTGCGGGGATGGCGGCGACGCTGTTGACGAGCCCGGTCTGCAGGGCGCGGCCGGCGGCGGTGGCGGCACCGACCACCCGCTCGGTCGCGGCGAGCAGCCCGCCGCGCAGGGACTGCCCGGCGGTGTCGGCGGCGGTGGCGGTCCTGGTGAGGGCGCGCTGCATGGTGTTGCCCGCGTCGGCGGCCTCGATGCCGGCCCGGATGAACGCGCCCTGCAGGAACAGTGACGTCCGGCTGAAGGCGCTACCGATGGTGCTCGCGGCGCTGGTGGCCTCGATTCCCGCCCGGATGTAGGCGCCCTGCAGGAACGACGTCGAGCGGGTCAGGGCTGTCTCGACGGCGCTGGCTGTCCCGAGGACTGCGCCGCGTGTGACGCTGGCCATGCGCAGCGCCGCGTCGGCGGCGGCACCGAAGCCGTTACGGACGGTGCCGAGGGTGCGCCCGAGGATCGAGGCTCCGGCGTTGAACTGCTGCACGGCCGCGAACGCGGTGCCGTAGGAGCGGCCCATCTGGGTCATGGTCGTGATGAGCGGGTTCGCCTGGGCGTTCATCCGGGCGAAGGTCTCCGGCAGGCCGGAGCGGGCGAAGAGCAGCGCGGCGATCGCGGCGGTCTGCAGCGGGCCCGGGAGCTGACCGAAAAGGCCGATGAGGTCGGTGATGAAGTCGGCGATCTGCGCCAGGGCGAAGGTCAGCGGGCGGACCGCTGCGAACAAGACGCCGAAGGCGTCGATGATGTCGCCGATGGCGGCGGCCAGGTTCCGCACGCCGATGATGCCGCCCTCGACCCATGCCAGGGCCTGACCGGAGTCGGCGGCGCGGGTGAGGAATGTGCCGGCGTCGGTGAGCAGGTCACGGAAAGCGCGGCCGATCGAGTTGAGGCCGGGCGCGGACGCGGCGGAGAAGTCGAGCAGTCCCTGGGTGAGTTTCCCCAGCCCAGGCGCGAGCTGGTTCAGGAAGTCGCTGGTGCCACGGAAAATGGCGCGCAGATCCTCGATCCCCCGCGCGGAGGTGAGGACTTCGAGGAAGCTGCGCGACACGTTGCCCATGGCGTCGGCGACACTGACCACGCTGGGGCGCAGCCGACCGGTGAACGCGGTCGCCAGGTCGGTGACCTGACCGGAGAGCTGGTTGAAGAAGGCGTCCTGGATTTCTCGGCGCAGGGCCCTGATCTGTGGGCGAAATGCGGAGAACTCTCGGACGAACGACTGTGCTGCCGGGGACAGCGCCGCCATCGACTCGGTGATCTTGTCGAGGTCGCCGGAGGCGACGGCCTTGAAGGCGTCGCCGATGCCCTTGGTGGCGGCGGCGGTGATGAGCGCGGCCGAGGTAACGGCGAAGAACAGACCCGGCAGGGTGGACACGATGCTCAGCGCCGGGCGGATGGCCTCGATCATGGCGGAGCCGATGAGCGCGAACGCGGCGAGCACCGGGCGCCCGACCCCGGCGGTGCCGACACCGAAGGACAGGTTGAACGAGCGGGCTGCGGAGCGCCCCGCCGAGCCGGCGGCGGCGACAGCGGCGGGCTGCAGGCCCTTGGTGAGCCCGGTCGCCAGCTTGGTGCCGCCGTTGGACAGGCGGGCGGTGATCGCGGTGAGCAGCGCGCTACCGACCTGCCCGCCGGCGCTGCCGAGGGTGTTGGCCAGGTTCGTGGCGAAGCGGCGGCCGGCGTCGACACCGGCCCGGCCGACCTGCACCTGCAGGCCCTGGCCGAGGCGCTGCGCGACCTTGCCGCCGGTTTGGCTCAGGCCCTGCTGGAAGGTGAGGTCGAAGTCGCGGGCGGCGTCACGCCCGGCGCGGACCATGCCGGTGCGCGCGGCTTCGCGGAACGCGGTGGAGGCGTTGCGCCCGCTCGCGGCGAGCTGGGCCTTCATTTCCTTGTCGAAGTCGCGCCCGGCCCGGTTGGCGGCCTGCTTGACCTTCTCGCGAAGTTCGCGCTCGAAATGGGCGACGTCGAGGGTGACCCTGACTGTCGCTTCGGCAAGCGCCACCGTGCACCTCACCCTTGAGCATGTGGTGAGGCGTCACGACGCAAGCCCCGCGCGGGTGGCGGGTGGTTACGGCGCGTGTCTCACGCGAGGGGTTCGGCACCCGGCCCGATACGCCAGCAGTGCTGCTGTTACTCCGATCAGAGTAACGGCGTCAGGGATCAACTACGTTGTTCAGTCGGCGGATTTCGGGGTCCATTCGCCCTCGATCACCTCGCCGGGCAACTGCTCGCGCAGCGCGGCCATCGCCAGCGCGGCTTCCTGGTCGCGTATGGCGCGCGGCAACGCGGCCTCGGCGACCGCTTGGTGTGGGGGTGGGCCGAAGATCTGTTGGGCGAGTTTGTCGGCCCCGTCGGGCCCGGCCCGATCGCCCAGCCATCCGTAGATGGCGCCCATTACCTGGTGTAGCGGGCCGCCGAGCGGGTTGGTGCCGTGCGCGGCGCACCAGCCGCTGTACATGGGCCAGTCGGTCAAGGCTGTGACGGCGAGCCGGTGCGCGGGCCACCATCCGTCCTGTGTTCCGTCGATGGTGGCCAGGCCGCTCATGCGGCCGAGGATGACGGTGGCCGGGTCGTGCAGGGCCTCCAGGTCGAAGTCGTCGTCCTCATCGAGGTGGCGCAGCACGATCGGCATCGCCTGTGCCGGGTCGAGGCGGCCGGGGATCAGCTCCCACCACATGCGACCGGCGAGCCAGCCCAGGAGGTCGGTGACAGGGATTTCGGGTAGCACCAGGCGGTGCTCGTCGATCCAGAACTCGTGCGGCAGCACGACTGGGCCGCCGGGCCACAGCTCGGACACACCGGTCTCACCGCGACCGTGCGGCGGGCTGCTTGGGCTTGGGTTTGCGGGCGGGGGGTTTCACCTCGGCCGACGGGATGCCCATCGCCGCTTCCCGTCCCTGGAACCAGTCGGAGAAGGCGTCCTGCAGGTTGCGGGCGGCGGTGAACAAATGATCAAGGTCGAGGTCGGAGTCGTCGTCCTTCCATTCGGCCCTGACCTTGGCCCAGTCCTCCTTGGACAGGCAGCGCCGCAGGAAACCGCCCTCGATGCCACACGGTTTGCCGTCGTCGTCGACGACGGTGACGCCTGTGACGATGGCCGATTCGAGGCGGTCGACATCGGCCAGCTCGACGAGCAGGGCGTCGTAGTCGGCTTCCGTGCTGGCATCGGCCGATCGGTCGTCGTCGTCCCAGGTACGTACAAGGTCGATGGTGGACAGCATCTTGGTGACCTCGCGCCACACGTCGATCTTCGGCGCGCGGGCGATGTAGGTCTGGCTGCCGATGGGGATCGGCGTGGTGGGTCGAGATGGCGGTGTGGCGGCGGCCGAGTCGAACTTGGTGGCGCTGCGGGGGCGGGTGCTTGGGGTCACCCGTTCAGACTAAGCCTGTTAGGCCGAATGGACCATTCTGCTCAGGTGAGGTGGGGTCC
>JBKJYH010000088.1:0-18140 GCA_046715765.1 Candidatus Limnocylindria bacterium | reverse complement strand
GCAGGCTGGATGGGTTGCCGTGGTGCTCGGTCAAGTACGGCCGCATGGCCTCCAGCGCCGATGGGCTGAGGGCTGTCGTGGCGGCGTGATCGAGGTATACGCGCATCAGCACACCGGCCCCGGGGTCGGCTCAGCGGTTGGCTCGGCCGATGGACGCGGCGTCGCCGAAGGTTGCGCATCGAACGGGTGGCGGGTCATGGATCGGATCAGCGCCAGCGCATCGGCATCCAGCAACTCGGGGATCTCCGGCGGCCAGAAGTAGTAGTTGGCGATCTTCGAGGGCTGGACCCGCGCACCGAGCGCGAGGATACCGGGCAGGTCGGCGATCTCGAGGCTGGTCCAGAAGGTCTCTTTGGCAATGTCGAGCAGATCCGGAATGCGGACCATCAGGGTGCACGGGTTGAAGGTGCGGCGCATCGCGAGCAGGACCTGCTGCTGGCGCTGCATCCGGTTGTAGTCGTTGTCCTGGTGGCGAGTCCGGGCGTAGGCCAGGGCCATCGTTCCGTCCATGTGGTGGAAGCCCTTGGGAATGTAGAGCTGGATGTTGCCGCTGCCATCGGGCAGGGGGTAGTTGTAGTCGTAGATGTTGTTCGGCACGGTGATGTCGAGGCCTCCCAGCGCGTCCACGATGCGCACGAAACCCTGGAGGGTGACCACCACCATCCCGTCCAAGGGCCGATTGGTCATGACCGAGATCGCGCCCTCGAGCGCCCGGTAGCCGCGGTCCTCGTTGCCGGGGAAGAACTCGGGGTGGGCCGCGGCATACACCCACAGCCCGTTGATGATGTCCGGGAAACAGCCGCACGGGAAGGCGTCCACCGACTCGGGTGGGAGGGGCACGTTGATCAGGTTACGCGGGATCCCGAACAGGGCGGCCTTGCCGGTCTCGATATCCACGCTCAACAGGATCATCGCGTCGGTGCGCAGGCTCCAGCGTCCCGGACCGGCGTCGCCACCCACCAGCAGAAGGTCCAACCGCCCGTTGCTGTCCCAGGTGCGTGGCGGCTGTGGGCTGGGCGTCGGTTCGACCGGGCTGGAACCGGGATCCAGGCTGGGGGCTGGGGTCGGGGTTGGCTGCGGGGCGAAGACAGTCGTGACCGTGTCGTAGGTCTTGACCCCTACGAACCCGATGTAGGCGTGCATCCCCATCGTGGTCATGAGCACCACGCCGAGGAGTCCCAGGCTGACGAGTCGGGTCGTCTGCCCGCCGCCCGCCGGGGCGGTCAGGCTGGCCAGGGCGTAGGCATCCAGGATGGCGCCAAGCCGATACGCGAGCAGGATTGCGTTGATCGCCAGGATCCCGAGCAGGACTCCGGGCTGGAGCAGCAGCCCGAGGGTTCGGGCCGTGCCCAGGCTCGAGAACAGCACGAAGACGCCGACTCCCAGCGCCACCACCGGGAGCGCCAAAAGTGCTCCGCGGCGCACTGCGCCGTTGAGCAGGTGGCCCAATCCGGGGATGATGAACGAGAGGACGGCGGCGAGTGCAGCCGAACGGCGCACGGCCGTGCCCCAGCGCGCGATCATGGTCGCCAGTCTACGACGCAGCCCTCTAGGAGGTGGATTCGGTGATCGTGCGCAGCCTGGCCGAGGTGGCCGGCACCGATCGGGACGTGACCGGCGACGGGTGGCACAGCCTGCGCCTCCTGCTGCGCAGCGACCGGATGGGTTTCAGCCTGCACGACACCACCGTGGCGGCCGGTTCGGAGCTCGAGCTTGAGTACCTGCACCACCTGGAAGCGTGTTACTGCGTCGAAGGCGAGGGCGAACTAATCGACCACGCCGACGGACGACGCTACCCGATCCTGCCCGGCACGGTCTATGCGCTGGACGAGCACGACCGGCACCGGCTGACCGTCCTGCGCGACCTGCGCCTAGTGTGCGTCTTCAATCCTGCCCTAGCGGGAACAGAGCGGCATTCCGGTGGGGGCTACGAGCGCTCGCCGGATTAATCGGCGCTGCTACTCCGTTTACGCCTGACCCGATCACCCAACCAGATCGGCCCCCAACTTGCCGAAAGACCCATCGCACGGGCGACCGATTTGCCACTTGCGGGGTGAAACTGCTCCGCCAGGCGACTAGGCTAAGTCGATCGACCATCACATGAGCGGACTGGTGAAGGGGTGACGTAGGTGGCGAATGCCAAGCAGAATCCGAGACCCGAGGAGCGTTGGCACCGCGCCAGGTTGATACCGACGACGGGAATCGGCGGCCAGGACGAGCAGGAGCAGCGGGCTACGTCGTCGCTGCTGGCGGTCCTCAGCGCTGTTCCCGAGTTCAGCCGCTCGCTGCTTAGCCTCGCCGGGGCGCCGGCCGGTAGAACGGCCACCTTCACCGAAGTCCGATTCGACATCGGCGACAACAAGATCGTCCGGCCCGACGGAGCGATCGTGGTGGAGCGCGGACAAGTCCGGTGGGTAGCCCTCGTCGATCAAGACCGGCGGCAACCCGCTGCAGGCTGACCAAGTCGGGAACTACCTCGAGATCGCCCGCCAGCACGGCTTTCAGGCGGTGCTGACGATCTCGAACCAAATCACGGCGTCACCCACGGAGACTCCCTTCATCATCGACCGTCGCCGCACGCGGACGGTCACGCTGCGCCACCTGTCATGGTGGCAGGTCCTCACCACGGCAATCCTGCAATACGAGCACCGACGGGTGAGCGATCCCGACCAGGCATGGGTCCTGTCGGAGCTGATCGCGTACCTCTCTGACGAGCACTCCGGCGCCGGGGGGTTCGAGGACATGGGGGAGCACTGGGTGGCCGTGCGGGAGGCTGCGCGTCAGGGAACTCTCCGCGGGGAGGATCGCGGTCCCAGAGAGGTTGCTTCCCGGTGGGAGCAGTTCGTCGAGTTCGTCGCCCTGAGCCTGCAACAGGAACTGGGTCGGAACGTCACATCGGCATGGTGGCGGCAGGGCGACGCAGCGGCGCGGTCCGCGACCCTCACGGCGGAATTGGCGGAGTTCGGCCGACTGTCCGGGGCGGTGAATGTACCGGACACCGTGGCCCCGATCGAACTACAGGCGGACCTGCGGGCGCGGCAATTCACGACCTCAGTCGCGGTGCCTGCTCCCCGCGATGGACGTCCGAAGACGAGGATCAACTGGCTCCTGCGGCAGTTGACCACGGCGCCCGATCAGCTCCGCATTGATGTGTCGTACCCGAATCAGAAGCAGACCTCGTCCGATTTGCTGAGCCAGGTCCGCGAAGCCCCGGAACGCCTCCTGTCAAAGGTTGATCCGACTAGAGATCCCCGTGCCTTCCGGCTCGTGCTTGCTCGCGAACTCGGCGCGAAGCGTGGAAAAGGAAAGGGCTCGTTTGTTACCGAATCCAAAGATCAGACCCTCGCGTTCTATCGCGACGTGGTTCAGCGCGTTCGAGCTTGGACGCCTGCACCACCGAGGCTGCCCGACGCGCCAGCGACGACCGACGCGCTACCATTCGGCGCTGCGCCTCAGGTGCCGACGGATCCGCCGGACGGGTAGGACCCCCCGGTTCGCCTATCTAGTTCGCACGATGGGGGAAACGAGTTGAGGGATTCGAGGCCGTTGGGTGACGAGGCCCGAAAAGACTTCGCCGCCGCCTACGGTCGGATGGTCAAGCGTGTGGGCGGGCGGGCCGGTACGATCGGAAACCGCCCAATCGCAGCCCATTGGCCGTTCGTTGGGACGGCGTATCGGGGGGTCCTCGTCCTTGGCGGTGCGCTGGATCGTTGGGACGCGGTCGAAACGCCAGCCCGGTGGTTTGCGCCCCAACTAGTCAGCGCTGATGGCAGACGTCGCGCTCTTGAGGGCAGTCAACGTTGGGCTACGTCCAGACCGGAGCCAATTTCGGAAGTTGCCGAGCGACCGAACCGGAAGGGGAAGCCGTTTTGGACGCTGTCAAAGGCGGTGGTGAAGGCGCTTGAACCGGACGGTCCAGATCCCTGGTACAGCCGATACGCTTGGTGGAATCTTTACCCATTCGGCTGGGAGGACCCAGGCGGCGGCCCGACGGGACCACTCCTAGAGGCTCAACGTCCCTTGGTCCTACCAGTTCTCCGGGCAGCGTTGCGTTGGCTCCGGCCAACACGCGTGGTGTTCCTCGCGGGCAAAGACGTGTGGGGTACGGACAGTGGCCATTTGGGACTACAGGCTGCCCTTACCCCAAGGTCGCGACCCCTGCTCGCCGCCGGATGGTTCGAAGGGAGTGCCTGGGTCGCGACCTACCATCCGAACGCGCGCCACAGGGCAGTTACCCGCCCAGCATTCGCTGACGCCGTACTGAACGCTTTCCGAGATGTTGAGGCTTCCCGCCCGCCCTACTCCGAGGCGATCGTCGAGCGCGATCGTGGTGTCGAGCCCTCCCCGGGTTAGGTCTGATCCTCGGACTCCACCACGCGCAGGTGCAACTCGTCGAGCTGCGCCGAGCTGATCACCGACGGGGCACCCATCATCAGGTCGCTCCCCGATTGGGTCTTGGGGAAGGCCATCACCTCGCGGATGTTGTCGACGCCCGCCAGCAGCGCGGACCAGCGATCCAGCCCGATGGCGATCCCGCCGTGCGGCGGGGCCCCAAATTCCAGCGCATCGAGCAACGCACCGAACTGGTCCTGCATCCCCGCCATGGTGTGGCCCATCAGGGTCATGGCTCGCTCCAGCAGGGCCCGCTGGTGGATCCGGACCGATCCGCCGCCCAGCTCCCAGCCGTTGAGCGCCAGATCGTATTGCTGGGCGCGGACCGCACCGGGATCCGCCTCCATCGTGTCGGTCTCTTCCCAGCGCGGCGCGCTGAACGGATTGTGGGTCGCGTCCCAGCGGTTGCCGGCGGCATCCCACTGGTACATCGGGAAGTCGGTGACCCACACGTATCCCAGGACCGTCGGGTCGCGCAGGCCGAGCCGTTCCCCCATCTCCAGCCGCAGGCGCCCGAGGACGGTGGCCGCGGTCTGGGGGTTGGCATCGGCGACGAGCAGGAGCAGGTCGTCCGGCTCGGCACCGGTCGCCGCCCGAATCGCAGCGATGTGGGCATCGGTCAGGAACTTGGCAGCCGGCCCGTGGAGTGTCCCGTCGGCGGCCACCGAGAGGTGGACCAGGCCGCCCGCGCCATGGCGCTTCGCCAGTTCGGTCAGCTCGTCGAGCTGCCGGCGTGAGTAACCCCCGCAGCCGGGGAGTCGCAATCCGTGGGCCGCCCCGCCGGCCGCGAGCGGCTCGGCAATCACTCGCAGCTCCATCCCGGTCAATGCCTCATCCAGGTTGACCAGCTCCAGTCCGAAACGCAGGTCGGGCTTGTCGGATCCGAATCGGGCAAGTGCCTGGTCGTAGGTGAGGCGCGGGAATGGGCTGGCGAGGAGAGGGCGCTCGGGGAGCACTTCTCGGCTTACCGCCGTGACCATCGCCTCGACCGTAGCCATCACGTCCTCGCTCGACACGAAGCTCATCTCGAGGTCGATCTGGGTGTGCTCCGGGCCACGATCGGCGCGGAAGTCCTCGTCCCGGTAGGCGCGCGCCAGCTGGTAGTAGCGGTCGAAGCCAGCCACCATCAGCAGTTGCTTGAGGATCTGGGGGGACTGCGGCAGCGCGTAGAAGGTGCCCGGCTGAAGGCGACTCGGTACCACGAAGTCGCGCGCGCCCTCGGGGGTGCTCTTGATCAGGGTTGGGGTCTCGATCTCGACGAAGTCCACCGCCTCGAGGTGGCGTCGCACCGCCCCGGCCAGCCGCGCCCGGAGCAGGATCCGCCGGGTGAGCGCCGGCCGGCGCAGGTCGAGGTAGCGGTGACGCATCCGGACCGTCTCGTCCAGGCTGGGCTGCTCCTCGTTCAGGTAGAAGGGAGGCACCTTGCTCGGGTTGAGGACGGTAAACCGATCGACCGCCAGCTCCACCGCCCCGGTCGCCAGTTCGGCGTTGGCCGTCGAGCCCGGGCGCGCACGGACCGTGCCCTCGACCTGGACCACCCACTCGTTGCGCGCCTCTGCGCCGGCGGCGTGGGCCTCGGACGCATCGTCGGCGTTGGTCACCACCTGGGTGATCCCGTATCGGTCGCGCAGGTCGAAGAAGGAGAGGTGCCCGTGGTCCCGCCGACGATGTACCCAGCCGGCCAGGGTCACCCGTTGCCCGATCTGCTCGGAACGCAGCTCGCCGCAGGTGTGGGTCCGGTAGGCCTGTCCCATGGTCCGCGCATGGTAGCCGAGCGGGTGGCCGATCGCGCCTAACCGATGGCGGCTGCGGCCTCGTCCAGGGGAACCTCGCGCTGTTCGTGCGAGGCGAGGTCGCGCACCATCACGGCGCCGCGCTCGAGCTCTTCGCCCACGATCACCGCCCAGCGGGCGCCGAGTTTGGCAGCGCTCTCCAGCTGCTTGCCGAGCTTGCGCGTGGAGCCGTCGACACGGGTCCGCAGCCCGGCGTCCCGCAGGATTGCCGCCACCCGCAGGCGACCCGCCTGGGAGGTCGGGTCCGGGCTCACGACCACGACGAGTCGCGGCTCGGCCGGCCAGGTGACCCCCTGCTCGTCCGCCGCCAGCACGGCACGATCGATGCCGAGCCCGAAGCCGATACCCGGCGTTGGCAGTCCACCGAGCAGCTCCACCAGCCCGTCGTAGCGACCGCCGCCGGCCAGCGCCTGCTGCTGTCCGCGTCGCCCGGCAACGAAGTACTCGAAGGTGGTCCGGGTGTAGTAGTCCAGCCCGCGCACCAGGCGGTGGTCGATCTCGTAGCGCACGCCCTGCGCGTCGAGCAGTGCGCGCACCGCGTCGAAATGGTCGCGACACGCGTCGCACAGGTGGTCGATGGCCCGCGGCGCGTCGGCGGCCAGCGCCGGGTCGAGCTCCTTGTCGTCGAGGACGCGCAGCGGGTTCACGGTCAGCCGCCGCCACGAATCGGCGCTCAACCGGTCGGCGGCGGCGCTGAAGTAGTCGATCAGCGCCTGGCGATACCCCGGCCGGCAGGTGGCATCGCCGATCGAGTTCAGGTAGGCCACCACATCGGTCAATCCCAGCTCGGCGAAGTATCGATGCCCCAGCTCGATCAGCTCGGCATCCACCATCGGGCCTGGGTCGCCGATGACCTCGACGTCCCACTGGCTGAACTGCCGATAGCGCCCGGCCTGCGGCCGGTCGTAGCGGAACATGGGCCCGATCAGGAAGACCCGGACTGGGCCGGGGCGCACCTGCAGCCCGTGCTCGAGATATGAACGCACGATCCCCGCGGTCGGCTCAGGGCGGAGCGCCCATTCGGCCCGCTCCTCGTCGCTGCCCGCAGCTCCGCTGACCAGGAACAACTCCTTCTCGACCGCGTCGCTGCTCTCGCCCAGCCCACGGCTGAAGAGGCCGACGCTCTCGAAGAGCGGCGTTTCGATCCTGTCGAAGGCGTACCTCCGGCTGAGGTCCCGGGCGAGCGACTCGGCACGGTTCCAGGCGAGGCCGTCCTCGGGCAGCAGGTCGCGCGTGCCGCGGGGGGCGATGAGTCGTCCGGTCACGCTCGCCAGTGTACCGGCGCGCGACGACGCCCAACCGCGCCGTTCGGGTACCGTGCCGACCATGCAATCGAGTGGCGCCGGACCGAGTTGGCTGCGCCGCCACGCCCCGCTCCTGATCCTGCTGGGGGTGGGGCTCCTGGTTCGGCTGGTCCTGGTGCCGATCCCCGGACACCGCGGCGACGTGATGGTCATGGCGCGCTGGGCGGAGCACCTGGCCGAGTTCGGTCCCACGGCCTTCTACGCCCATGACAACTCCATCTACCCGGCGCTGCTGCCGTTCTTCTGGCCGCTCGGCGTGCTGCTCGACGGCGACGCGCTAAGCACCGCCATCAAGGGCCTTTCCATCCCGTTCGACCTGGTGATGGCCGTGCTCCTGTACACCGTCGTCGCTCGTCGAACGGACCGCACCCTCGGGAACCAGGCGGCGATGCTCTACCTGCTGAATCCTGCGGTCCTGATCGCGGGACCGGTGTGGGGCCAGGTCGACGCCGCCGGGACCCTGCTCTTCGTGGCGGCGCTGGTGGCACTCGCCGGCAACCGCTTCGCGCTGGCCGGGGCACTTGCGGCCCTGGCAGGACTTGCCAAGCCCCAGTTCGGCCTGGTGGCGCTGGTGGTCGTGGTTGTCGCGGTTCTGGCGTGGCAACGCACCGGCCGCTGGCGACCGCTGGTCCGTTCGCTGATCGGCATGGCCGTCGCCGCGGCGGCGGTGAGCGTGACATTCGGACTCTGGCCCACGACCTGGTTTGGGCTGGTCGCGGATGCTGCCGCTTTCAAGCCGATGACCTCCCTCAACGCGCCGAACATGTGGGCGCTGCTGGTCGGCTTCTCGGTGAATGACGGTCCGTACGTGCTCATCGGTGCGGTCCTGTTGCTGGCCGGGCTGGCTGCATCGCTCCTGCCGCTGCGGCGTGGCCATGATCTGGCCACGGTCCTGACCGTCGGCCTGCTGATGGCCCTGGCCTTCTACTTCCTGCCGACCCGGGTGCACGAGCGCTATCTCTTCCCGGTCATGGCCGTGGCCATCCCGCTGACGGTCATCGAGAGCCGCCTGCTGGCCGCCTATGCCGCACTCTCGGTGGCGTTCGCGCTCTCGCTGTTGCGGGCCATGGTCGACACCACTGCCTTCAGCCTGCCGCAGGCGTACGCGGAACTGCTGCTATGGGGGCCGATGACCTGGCTGATCGGGCTGACCCTGATCGGTTCGGCCATCACCCTGGTCCGGCTGACCGCCTTCTCCAAGGGTAAGGCGGAGCGGGTGCCGGATTCACACCCCATGACCGCCATCTAGCTCGCCGGGCGGCGGAACCGATCAGACGCACGCCAGGCGTGCGCTTGACGCGGAAATCGCATCAGATTCACACGGGGCGTGTATGTGTCCTGACCCGCGAGCACGGCCGGCGCGGCGTGGTCACCTCGCGTGAATCCGGCACGAACCCTCGCCGATTCGGTCGTGTCGCGTTCACCGGCTCTCTACCCAAATTGAGCAGGGACCCGGGGTCTGACCCTCTGTGAGGTGACTGCCCCTCGCCGGCACGCCCGTGCCTGGTGATCGGGCTTCGCACAGAGGCCACCGACATGCGGATCTCCCGAGTCCTGACCATCGCGGTCCCAGCCCTGTTGCTGGCGCTGGCGCCGATCGCGACCGCCAGCCCGCCATCGAGCGGCGTTGCAGGCCCTGACCATCCGGAGCGGGTAGTCGCGCCGCACATCGCGTGAGACCCCGATTCGACATCAGATTCACACAACCTGTGCGTCTGGTCTGACCGCCCGCCGCGCGACTCGCGTGTTGGTCACCTGGTGTGAATTCGGCTGGCCGGCGAGGCCGGTACGGCGCTGAGCCTTAGCGCGCCTCGCGGGTGACCCCGGTCACGTCGCGCACCCGCTCGATCCGGGCCACCACCTTGGAGAGCTGCTGCAGGCTGTTGACCTTGAGCGTGGCGCTGATGAACGCCCCGCCATCGGTCCCGGTCCCGATCGAGGCGGCCACGATGTTGACCTTGTCTTCAGCGATCACGGTCGTGATCTCGTTGAGCAGCCCCGGGCGGTCATTGGCCTCGATCCTGATCGTGATCGGGTAGGTCTGCTGGTCGACGGCCTGCCATTCGACGTCGATCAGGCGCTCGATGTCGCGCTCGGACAGCACCGACGGGCAGGTTTCCCGGTGCACCGTGACCCCCTTGCCACGGGTCACGTAGCCGGAGATCGGGTCGCCGGGGATCGGTGAGCAGCACTTGGCGAAGCGGACCAGCAGGTCGCCGACGCCCTTCACCCGGACTCCGGTGCCGGACGGCACGGCTACCGTCGGGGGCGCGACTTCGGGCAGGCTGATCGCGGCATCATCATGGATGCCCAGCTTGCTGACCACGCTGGCCGGGCTGACCGCGCCGTAGCCGATGGCGGCGTAGAAGTCGTCCATCTCCTTGTAATGGCCCTGCTGCGCGATCTCGACCAGGCGCGAACTGTCAATCGTGGCGAGTGTCTCGTGGGCCAGCCGGCGCAGCTCGCGATCGAGCAGCTCACGGCCCTGGGTGATGTTCTCGCCGCGCTGTTGGTGCTTGAACCATTGGCGGTTCTTCTCGCGCGCCTGGTTGGTGCGGACGATCGAGAGCCAATCGCGCGACGGGCCATGGGCCGCCTTGGTGGTGATGATCTCCACGATGTCACCGTTGCGCAGCCGGTAGTCGAGCGGCACCAGCCGGTTGTTGGCCTTGGCCCCGATGGTCCGGTGACCGACATCGGTGTGGATCCGGTACGCGAAGTCGAGCGGGGTCGCGCCCGCGGGCAGGTCCTTGACGTCGCCCTTGGGGGTGAAGACAAAGACCTGGTCCTGGAAGACGTCGAGTTTGAGCCCCTCCACGAACTCGGTGGCGTCCGCCACCTCGCGCTGCCAGTCGATCAGTTGGCGCACCCAGGCCAACTTCTCGTCGTACTTGCGGTCGCCCCGGCTCCCCTCCTTGTAGCGCCAGTGCGCCGCGATCCCTGCTTCGGCGACCTCGTGCATGTCACCGGTCCGGATCTGGACCTCGAGCGGCTTGGCATCGGGCCCGATCACCGCGGTGTGCAGGCTCTGGTACAGGTTGGCCTTGGGCATCGCGATGTAGTCGTCGAACTGCCCCGGGATCGGTCGCCACAGCGAGTGGACAACGCCCAGCGCTGCGTAGCAGTCCTTCACATCGGCCACCAGCAGCCGGACGGCGTGCAGGTCGTAGATCTCCTGGAATTCGGCTCCCTTGCGCTCCATCTTCTTGAAGATGGAGTAGATGTGCTTGGGGCGCCCCGAGATCTCGGCCTCGATCCCGACCTTGGCCAGCTCCTTGCGCAGGATCCCGATCGATCGGTTGACGTAGGTCTCCCGCGCCTTGCGATGGTCGGCCAGCATCCCGGCGATCTTGCGGAACGTCTCGGCCTCGGTGAACTTGAAGGCCAGGTCCTCCAGCTCCCACTTGATCTGCCACATCCCCAGCCGATGGGCCAGCGGGGCGTAGATCTCCATCGTCTGGTGCGCGATGCGCTGCTGCTTGTCGGCGGGCAGGAACTGGAGGGTGCGCATGTTGTGGAGCCGGTCGGCGAGCTTGATGATGACCACCCGCACGTCCTCGGCCATGGCCATGAACATCTTGCGGATGCTCTCCGCCTGCTGCTCCTCCATGCTCCGCGCCGAGCCGAACTTGGAGAGCTTGGTGACCCCGTCGACCAGCTTGGCCACCTCGCGCCCGAAGCGCTTCTCCAGGTCGGGGATGGTCCGATCGGTGTCCTCGGGGACGTCGTGCAGGAGCGCGGCGGCGAGCGTCTCGGCGTCCATCTGGAGCTGGGCCAGCTCGAACGCGACCGCCACCGGGTGGGTGATGTACGGCTCCCCCGAGGCGCGCAGCTGGTCCTCGTGGGCGGCGCTGGCCACCTCGTGGGCGCGCTCGATCAGGCCGACGTTCAGGTTCGGCCGATGGCGTCGCGCCTCCGCGATCACCTCGTCAAGGGTGGGCGTGCTCCGAGCCGGCTCGGCGGAACGCGAGATGCGCTGCACGACCGCGGCCGGAGCCGCCCGCAGGCGTGCCAAGTCCATGGTCGGCCGATCGTAGCACGCGCTTCGCGGCACGCCCCGCCCCGTGCTCCTGGCGGGCGGCCCCGACCACGCTGCCACGCGGAGAATTGCAGGTGGGGCACATAACTACGAGGCAACTCCGGTTTCTTATCGGTTCTATGCGCCCGATGCAAGCCGCCACCAGGCAGAAGGGTGAATCCGGGCCGCATCGGTCTGGATCGGCCCCTGCTTCGTAGTTACGTGTTGGAGCCGCAAACGAGGCCTACCTCGCGTTCCGAGAGAGCCGGTCCAGGGTTGCGCGGCGGGCCTGGCGGACGCGGTACCAGATCGGTTCGGTCACCAGGTCGAATAGCCCGGGGTGCCGGAGCGGGGTGCCGCCGAAGGTGCGCTTGAAGGCGGAGAAGCCCTCCCACGATGGGTCGGCGGTGGCGTCGCCGGGCTCGATCACGCCCCACAGGTCCACGCTGCGCACGCCGTCGCTGGCGAGCGTACGGAGCATGGCGGCCATCGTGGCGTGGGCACCGTACTTGTGCTTCCACTCGTCCTCGCGCAGCGAGGCGCCGTAGACGTAGTACGCCCGCGAACCGACCACCGGGAAGGCCATCGCCGCGATCGGGGTGCCATCGACAGAGGCCGTCCCCAGGTACCAGCCGCCGGACGCCGCCAGCTGATCGGCGAGCCGCTGCAGGAAGTCCAGGCCACGCACCCGGAACTCGCCTCGCTCGGCGGTGATGGTCAGCAGGCCGTGGAGCGTGGCGACCGCGCCGGGATCCGCGGCTCGGTCGATGCGGACCTGCACGCCCTCGCGCTCAGAGCGCCGCGAGAGGCGCCGCGCATCGGGGTGCCAGGCCACGGCGAGCGAATCCGGCCCACCGCGCAGGTCCACGATGCGGGTAGTGGGCGCCTGCAGATCGTCGGCGGGGCGCAGGCCGCGACGCATCATCACGGCCCCGATGTCGAGCTCGACGCCCGGCTCGGCGCGCGGGTCCAGCTTGACCACCATGGCATGCTGCTCGCGCGCCAGTTCACGCAGGCCGTCGAGGATCGCGTCGAGGATCGCGTCGTCGTCCGGCGCGCCACGATCCCAGACCGGACCGTGTGCGACGTAGGCCACCGTGCGCCGCGCGCCGGCCGGCCGCATCAATGCCTGCGCGACACCGCGAATCCGTCCGGCATCCTCGGCCAGCAGGCGCGCCGGGGGCTCCCCGGCCAGGGCGGTGCACTCCCCCCAGGCCCATGCCTGGAGGAGGTCGCCCTCGGGCTGCGAGGCGACGAACGCGTCCCAGGCGGGCCGGTCGGCCTCGGCAGCGCGGCGGACGGAGATCGTCATCGGCTATTGCTCACTGCCGGCGAGTCGCCGTCCCGAGAGGCGCAGGCGGGCCCGCTGGGCGATCCCGTACGCAGGCTGGAGGACCCGCAGTGCCAGATCCGCCATGGGCCGCAGCGCCAGGTCGCGCGCGCTGACATAGACCACCTCGCGCCCGCCGAATCCCTCCTTGAAGCGGGCGATCCCGCCGGTGGCCAGGCCCCACAGGTCGTAGGTCGCCAAGCCGGCCTCACGGAAGTGACGAATTGCCTCCCACTTGAGCAGGTAGTTGGCGCGCGAGGCGGCGCCCGCATCGGTCATCCCGCCGTAGGCCTCGGCCGCCCGGTCGCCGCAGGTGAAGTGGAAGAGCGCCGCCTGCCGATCGCCGTCGAGCGTGGCAAAGGCGAGTGAGGCGTGACCGGACGGCGCAAAGAGCTCCCAGACCCGCTCGTAGTAGGCAGGGGCGCGTGCCACGAAGCCGGCCCGCATCGCAGTGTGGGCGTAGATCCGGCCGAAGTCGGTTAATGCTCGGCGCGCCACGGCCGAATCGGTCGAGCCATCAACCCACTCGATGGTCACCCCCGCACGCTCCGCCTTGCGGACGTACTGGCGATGCTTGTGGTGCAGCTCGGCCAGGAGGTCCGCCTCCGACGACGCGAGGTCCACGACCCGGGTGCGCCGGGGTTGGACCGATGACGCGGCTCGCCATGGCGTCGCCAGCAGGGCCGCGCCGTACGCAGAATCGGCGGTGGCCTCGGGATCGACCTTGAGGGTGGCGATTCCCTCTCGCCCGGCGACGGCACGCAGCGCGGCCAGCACGAGTTCACGGACCGCCGGCTCGTGCATGGCACCGACCGGGCCGCGCGGCACGTAGCCCAGGCGCAGGCCGAGTACCGGCGCGCGGCGCACGAGCAGCTGGGCCCCCGCCACCGGCGCGCCCGGTTCGCCGACCAGCACCCGAAGCGGCCTCCACCCGTACGGGCGGCGCAACTCGCCCCATGCCCACAGCTGGGGAAAGGATCGGTACGCCGCCGCCTGGACGAACGCGTCCCAGGCCACCGGATCGGCCTCCTCCCACCAGGTCCGCTCAGCGCTCATCGGCCCGTCCCCAGCCGGCGGCGCGCAACTCCTGTCGGGCGACCTGGCGCTCGTCCCACCAGCGTTTCTGGGTCCCGTAGATCATCGAGCCCTCGTGGCCCTTGCCCGCCAGCAGGACCACGTCTCCGGCCCGCGCCTGCCCGATGGCAAAGCGGATCGCCTCCCGACGGTCGTTGATCACGAAGAGCCGCTCTCCGGTTGCAGCGCCGGCGTCGCGCGCTCCGGCTGCGATCTCGGCATTGACGGCGTCGGGGTCCTCCAGCCGCGGATCTTCGTCTGCCACGACCAGCAGGTCGGCCAGCTCCGCCGCCGCCCGGCCCATGGCCGGTCGCTTGACCCGATCCCGCTCCCCCGCCGAGCCGAACACTACCAGCAGGCGCCCCACCGTCAGGGGGCGCAGCACGCTCAGGACCTTGGCCAGCGAATCGGCGGTATGGGCGTAGTCCACCACCACCCCAAAGGCCTGCCCCTCGTCGATGCGCTCCATCCGTCCGGGCACCGGATCGACCCGGCCGAGGGCCATGGCGGCGACATCGGGGTCGATCTCCTCGGCCTCGGCCAGGGCCAGCGCGGCCAGCGCGTTGCTGACGTTGAACGAACCGACCAGCGGCAGGTGGACCGGCCCTCGCCAGCGTGGCCCGACCACGGTGAAAACGGTGCCGTGCGGCCCGGCGTCGACGTCCACCGCGCGCAGGTCGGCATCGGTGCCCTGCGCGTAGGTGAGCAGCCGGCCGCGTGCCCGTGCGCGGAAGAACCCGAACTCGGAGTCATCGGCGTTCAGGATGGCGGTTGGCGCCTCGTCCACAAGGTGGGCCTTGGCCTCCCGATACGCCCCGAGCGTCCCGTGAAACTCGAGGTGCTCGCTGGTCAGGTTGGTGACGACCCCGATCCGGAAGCGGCAGTTGCGGGTCCGTGACTGGGCCAGCCCGATGCTGGTCGCCTCCATCACGACGCTGTCATTTCCGGCCTCGACCATCTCGGCCAGGAGGCCGTGAAGCTCGAGTGACTCCGGCGTGGTGGCGCGGCTGTCGTTGGCCACCTGGCGGTCACCGATGCGCAGGTCAACCGTCCCGATCATCCCCGGCCGATGCCCGCCAGCCAGCAGCACCGCCACCGACAGGAAGCAGGTGGTGGTCTTGCCATCGGTCCCGGTCACCCCGATCACCTCGAGGCGTTCGGATGGCCGCCCGAACCAGGCGTCGGCGGCGTCGGCCAGCGCGTCGCGGGTCCGCGCCACGACCAGTTGGGGGAGGTCGACGTCCGGCGCGGCTCGCTCCACCACCAGCCCGATGGCGCCCGCCGCGGCCGCCGCCGCGGCAAAGTCATGCCCGTCCGCGTGGTCCCCCGGCACGGCGAAGAAAAGCGTCCCCGGTTGCACCGCTCGGGAGTCGTAGGCCAGCCCGCGAACTGTGCCGGCGAGGTCACCGACGACCTGCGTCGGCTGGACGATGGCGGCGAGCTCCTCGAACCGCATCTCGCGCTGCGTCATAGGTCGGCCTTCCCCTCGCGGCCGGTGAACGCCCGCAGCGCCCCGCGGCTCGCGGCGGTCAGCGAGCGGAGCCGATACCAGGTCGGATTGACCACGATCTCCCAGCTCCCCGCCCAGGTCAGCTCGCGGCCACCGAATCCCCGTTTGAAGAGCCCGACGCCGTGCCAGGGATGCTCCGGACCGGCGCCGGCGGGGGCCACGCCCCACAGATCGTGCTGGCGGCTGCCGAGCGAGCGGGCGCGGCGCAGCATCTCCCATTGGAGCAGGTACGAGGCGTAGCGCTTCGCCTCGCCCGGCGCCTCGCGCCGCGACCCGGCGAACTGGTAGAACGACTGCTCCCCCTCGTGGATCAGCATCCCGGCCGCGAGGCGTTCCTCGCCCAGGGATGCTTCCAGGATCGAGGCGCGGCCCGCGCCCGCCAGCGCGCGCCAGGCGGTTCGGTAGCGCTCCAGGCTCTGGGGGGGAAACCCCGCGCGGGCCTGGGTCTGCATCACCAGGCCATGCAGCGCGTCGATCGCGCGGGTGTCGTCCGCATCGGTCACGACCCGCACCGCCACTCCCTCGCGCTCGGCCCGGCGAACCGCGTAGCGGGTGTCCTTGTCGAAGCCGGCCAGCAGGAGATCGTCATCGGCCAGGGTCAACACTCGGGTCTGGCCGACCTGCAGGGTGCGGGCGTCATACGGCAGGCCGAGGGTCCTGAAGTGTGCCTCGTGGGGCGAGGGGCGCTCCAGCCGCGGCTCGAGCTTCACGGCAATCGCGCGCTCGGCTGCCGCCGCGCTGCGCAGGCCCTCGACCATCGCTCCGAGGCGCGGCGCCGCGTTCGGGTGGTCGTAATCGAGCACCGGCCCGTGCGGCACATACCAGTAGGACCGTCCGAACCGCAACTGCCGTACCTGCGCCGCTGCCAGCCCGACCAGCTCACCGTCGTCGACCGCCACGAACCGGCGCTGCGGCTGCCGGTCAAAGGTGGCCACCTGGGCCCACGCCCAATCGTGCAGGAAGTCACCCGACGCGTTTCGCTCCAGCAGCGCCTGCCAGGCTGCCTCATCGCGATCGGTCGCCGGCCGCACCTCGATCATGTGGATTCGCGCCGACCGCGGAAGTAGCCTCGCAACTGCCCCAGCTCCGGTGAGCGAATCAGCGCGGCGACGGCCAGGTAGGCAGCGGACCCGATCGCGAGGAGCGCCAGCAGGCCGAGCAGGCGACCGAGCCCGTGACCCTGGAGGTCGGGCAGGGTGTCGCGCAGGAACCGCGACCCGCCCAACATCACCAGCCCGGCTGCGGCGCCGGCCAGCGCGGCTCGCCAGAGCGCCGCCAGCAGCGAGCCCTCGTCGAGCGTCTCGAGCCGCGCGCGAAGCGCCCACAGCAGGCCGAGCACCTCGGCCATGGCGCTGATCGAGACCGCCAGGGCGAGGCCCTCCACCCCCATCGGGCCTACCAGCAGGAGCATCAGTGCCACGTTCAGGACCACGGCCACGATGGCCCAGGTGACCGGCACGCGGGTGTCCTGCATGGCGTAGAACGCGCGGGTCAACACGTGGACCACGATATGCCCGACCAGGCCGAGGCTGAAGAAGGCAAGCACCGACCCGGTGCGCGCGCTGTCGGCGGCGCTGAACAGGCCGTACTGGAAGAAGACCGCCGCCACCGGACCGGCGAGCAGCACCAGTGTCACGCTCAACGGGACGCCGAGGAAGACGAGCAGACGCAGGCTACCCGCCACCTGGCGTCGAATCTCGCCCACCCGTCCCAGCGCTGCATCGCTGCTCAGGGTCGGGAAGAGGGCCACCGCCATGCTGACCCCGAGCACGCCGACCGGCAGCTGGCTGAGCTGGAAGGCATACGTGAACGCGGTCAGGCTGCCGACCGCCAGGCCGCTGGCCAGCACCGTGCTGACCACGAAGTTGATCTGCCCCGCGGCCAGACCGAGCAGGCGCGGTCCCATCAGGCGGGTCACCTGGCGGACCCCCGGGTGGCGCAGCCGGATTGTCGGCCGATAGGCCTGCCCCAGCGTGCGCAACTGCGGCAGCTGCACGACCAGGTGCAGCGCCGACCCGATCACCACGCCGACCGCCAGGCCGGTCACCCCCATGCTCGGTGCGAGCAGGAGCGCGGCCGCGATGATGGCGAGGTTGTAGGCCAGCGGTGCGATGGCGGGCAGCACGAAGCGCTGGTAACTGTTCAGCAGGCCGCTGACCACCGCTCCCATCCCGATGAAGATCGGGCTGAGCAGCATCAGTTGGGTAAGGTGCACGGTGAGTTGGGTGGTTTCCGGATCGAACCCCGGTGCCACCAGGGTGGGCACCAGCCACGGCGCCAGGATGGCCAGCGCCACGCTCAGCACCACCAGCGCGATCAGGACCAGGTTGATGACGCTGCTGGCCAGGTCCCACGCGTCGCGCTCCTGCCCGCGGGCCCGATAGCCGGCGAAGACCGGGATCAGCGCGGCCGAGAGCGCCCCGGCGATCACCAGCTGAAAGATGGCATCGGGGATCCGGAAGGCGGCGAAATAGGCGTCCAGCTCGCGGCTGGCGCCGAACTGCGACCCGATCACCAGCAAGCGCAGCCAGCCCAGCACCCGGCTGGCCAACGCGGCAATCGTCAGCACCAGGCCGGCGGTGGCCAGCGCGCGCCCGGCGGAGATCCGCGCCTCGGGGTGAAGGCTCACGAATCGTTCCCGGCCGGCCGACGCGATGCGCGCGGGTGGGCAGCCTGGTACGCGCCGCGCAGCGCGGCATCCGACAGGTGGGTGTAGATC
>JBKJYH010000087.1:0-9421 GCA_046715765.1 Candidatus Limnocylindria bacterium | reverse complement strand
AGGTTGCGCGCACCATCCCGCCGGGACCCTGGATCGGGCATGTCAGCGGTGCCACCCGTCTCGACGCGCTGGATCCGCATCTGCCCGAACGGCGCTTCAGCATGCACCCGCTGCAGACCCTCAGCCGACAGCGCGGACCCGAGCAACTCGACGGCGCGTGGGCGGCGGTAACCGCCGAGACCGATGCGGCGCGCGCCATCGCCGACTGGCTGGCCGGGACCCTCGGCCTGCGTCCCTTCCCGCTGGCCGATGGCGAGAAGCCGCTATACCACGCCGGGGCGGTCATCGCCGGCAACTTCCTGGTGACCCTGTACCGAGCCGCGGCCCGGCTGATGACGGCCAGCGGCGCGCCGCCGGAGGCGCTCGTCCCGCTGATGACCCGCACCATCGAGAACGGGTTTGCCCTTACCGGACCGATCGCTCGCGGCGACTGGACCACCGTCGAGGCCCACCTGGCCGCACTTCAGCGCGACGCGCCCGACCTCGTGGCGCTGTACCGCGCGTTGGCGGATGCCACGCGGGCCGAGGCCGAGCGATGAAGCTGGTGCATACCGTCGCAGCGCTCGATGATGCGCTGGCTGGCGCTCGCCAGGGTGCGGCAGCGATCGGCCTGGTGCCGACCATGGGTGCCTTCCACGCGGGCCATCTCAGCCTGATGCGCGCGGCGCGCGCGGGCAGCGAGCTGGTCGTGGTCAGCCTCTTCGTCAACCCGGCCCAGTTCGGCCGCAACGACGACCTGGCCCGCTATCCGCGGGACGAGTCGGCTGACGCCGAGATGGCGCGCGCCGAGCAGGTGGACGTCCTGTTCGCACCCGCGGTCGACGAGGTGTATCCACCCGGCTTCGACACCTGGGTACAGCCGGGAGGGATCGGATCAATCCTTGAGGGAGTCGCCCGGCCCGACCACTTCCGCGGCGTGGCGACCGTGTGCCTGAAGCTGTTCGGGCTGGTCCGGCCGGAGGTTGCCTGGTTCGGCCGCAAGGACGCCCAGCAGCTGGCCGTCATCCGCCAGATGGTGCGCGACTTCAGCCTCCCGATCCGAATCGCGGCCTGTCCGACCATCCGCGACGTAGATGGCCTGGCCCTCTCGTCGCGCAACGCCTACCTGTCACCCGAGGACCGCGCCATCGCGCTGGCGCTGCCGCGCGCGCTGCAGGCTGGCCTCGCGGCGCACCGGGCCGGAACCGATGCCGGCGAAGCAGCGCGGGCGGTGCTCCAGGCACAGCCGGGGTTGCGGGTGGACTACGCCGCCGTGGCCGATCTCGACGGAGCAACCCTGGCGGCGGCGATTCGCGTGGGTTCGACGCGTCTGATAGACAATGTGCTCCTCAGCGACGAGGAGTACCCATGAGCACGAGCCATACCAACGTCGGGGATGCCCAGGTCCCGGCCAAGTTGACCCTGACCGAGCTGGCGGACATGAAGCGGCGCGGCGCCAGGATCGCGATGGTCACCGCCTACGACGCGGCCGGCGGGCGACTGTCCGAAGCGGCGGGGATCGACGTGGTCCTGGTCGGCGACTCAGCCGCAATGGTGGTGCTCGGTCACGAGGCCACCGTGCCGGTGACGATGGACGAGATGCTGCTGATGACCCGCGCCGTAGCGCGATCGGTTCGGCGTCCGCTGGTAGTGGGCGACATGCCGTTCGGGTCGTACCAGGTTTCGGACAGCGACGCGGTGCGCAACGCCATCCGCTTCATTAAGGAGGCCGGCGCCGACACGGTCAAGCTGGAGGGTGCCGGGCGGATGCTGCCCCGGGTGCGGGCGATCGTCGAATCAGGGATCCCGGTGATGGGCCACCTCGGCCTCACCCCGCAATCGGCAACCGCGCTGGGCGGCTACAAGGCCCAGGGCCGGACGGCGGTCAAGGCCCGCCGCCTGCTGGCCGATGCGCTGGCGCTGCAGGAGGCCGGCTGCTATTCGCTGGTGCTCGAGGCGGTTCCCACCCCGGTGGCCGCCGCAGTGACGGCGGCCCTCGCGATCCCGACCATCGGGATCGGTGCGGGGCCCCATTGCGACGGGCAGGTGCTGGTCTACCACGACCTGTTGGGCCTGACCGCCGGGCATACGGCGCGCTTCGTCAAGCGCTACGCGGACCTGGCGACCATCATTCGCGATGCGCTGACCGCATACGTGGCCGATGTCCGTTCCGGGGCTTACCCCGAGGAGCGCCACACCTACGCCATGCCGGCCGATGAGCTGGCCGAGTTCGAGGCAAGCACGAAGGGATAGGCCACGCGACGCACTCTGCAGTAACGACGGAGCCGGCGGCACAGCTGCCGGCTCCGTCAGCGCGATCGAGTCAGTCGATCGCGGGGTTCACATCGTCAGCCTCGCCTCCCGGAGCGGCATCGGCCAGATAGCAGCCGTCGCCCTTCCCCGGATCGCCCGAGTCGGGCCCGTGGTGGGCGGTCTCGACGCCGAACCAGGCCGGGCCGACGTTCGCGAGCGGCGTAAACGTGTCGCAGCTCAGGTAGGTGCCGTCGGTCTGGGCCACGAACGCGTAGTGGTTCTGGCCGTTCGCGATCGGCTGCCCATTGGCAAGGTGCGGCGCATGCGCCGACACCATCCCCGCGCTAGCCACCAACAGGGTGAGTGCCACCAACGTCGCCGCCGGCAGCCGCAAGAGTCGAGTCATCGGTTCCTCCAATTGCAGTGACGTTGGTAACCCCGATCTCGAGCACTGAAAGGAGGGTGCGGCACAGCTGCGACGCACCCAGCACCGCCGCAGCGGCCCGGGCTGAGCGGGCGGGGTCAAACGCCCATCCATCGAGCACCACACCCACGGATTCGGCATCGCGCAGCAGCACAAGGCTGGTGACGCCGAGCGCCGCCAACTCCGATGCCTGACCTGAACCGATGCGCAGGTCGGCGTTCGCCGGCCAGAGCATCAGGACCTTCGCCATCGTTGCCTCGCTAGGCGAGCCGTCCGTGGATTCGGGCTCGTTCTGCCAGAGGCTAGGTGGACTGACTACCCTCATTCATCGGGGGAATCCCGTACCGCGGCTACCGCGGCCGAGCCCATGAGGGCCGCCAACTCCGTCCGATTGCGCAGCCCGAGCTTGGCCAGCATGTTGGTGATGTGTCGCTCCACGGTCTTCGGCGAGACGAGCAACGTCTCGGCGATCTCGCGGTTGCTGCTGCCGCCGGCCACCAGGCGAGCAACCTGGTGCTCGCGGTCGCTGAGGCTGTCCAGCCCGGACTCGCCGGTCGCCGGACCGCGGCGCCAGGCTCGAACGCCGAGCCGCCGAAGCGCCTGGTTCGCCAGACGGCCCTCGGTGATCGCGCCCATCCGGCCCGCCAGTATCGCGGCTGCGGTGAATGCCTCGATCGATCCTGCACGGTCGATCCGGCTCAGGGTCCGGCCCAGGTCAATCCGCACCCAGACCAGTCCCCCCAGCAGCCCCTCGCGCTCCTGCTCATCGGCGACGTGGGCCAGCAGCGCGGCGGCCGCGCGTTCGTCCCCCTGGGCCATCAGGATCGCCGCCTTCGAACGCATCAGCCACAGCTCGCGCAACGCAGTGCCGTCACCCACAGCCTGCTCCCAGCTCGCCAACGCCCGTCGGGCTTCCTCCACCCGGCCGATCCGAGCAAGGAGCTCCGCGGACACGATCGAGAGCTCGCCGCTGCAGCGCGGACAGCGGGCGAGGGCAGCATCCGACTGAGCAGCCGTCAATTCGGCCACAACCTCGCTGGCCCGCGGAACCCCGACGAACCGCGCCTGCCACTCCGCCAGCGACAAATGGATCCCCATCCGGAAATGCGGGTCCGGCTCGGCCGCGGCGTCGCTGCGCAGCGCACGCACGGCAGCCGCGGGATCACCCAGCGAGAGCTCGAGAGAATGCAGGATGGCGAGGCTGTTCCCCCAGCGACGCGGGGCGTCCTTGAGGCGGCTATCCAGTTGCATGGCCTGTGCCGCGACCTGGTGGGCCTCCCCCACGCGGCCGAGGTCCTGGAGGGCACGCGCCAACCCCTGGCCAGCTTCCACGATCGCGCCGGGCATCGCGAGTCGCTGGGCAATCTGCCATGCCTCACGGAAGCGCGCCTCGCGCTCCCGGATGCGTCGGGTTGGCTGCAACGAGAAGCCGATCCGCAGCAGCGCCACCAGGTAGGACTTCTCGTCCAGTCCGAGGGCCACGCTCATGCTGGTATCCGCGAGCCGGATGACGTCTGCCAGGCGGTCTTCCTGCATCGCCGCGTCGGTCGCCACCGCGAGCGCGCCCACGTACGCTCGGCGCGCGTCGTCCGAGATCCGATCGAGCCCGCCGGCCGCGGTCAGCATGTCGTGAGCGACCCCCAGAGTGCGCTCTGCCGTCCGGCTCCCCGCAGCGGTCTCGTGTTCGAGCCAGAGTTCGATCTCTGCCTGGAGGACACCGATGCGCACGGCGGCGTCGGCGCTGAGCGACGCCATGCTGCGGGCGCGCTCGAGGTGGGCGCGGGCTGCGTCGGCCTGGCGGCGTGTGTAGGCGGCTCGAGCCGACTCGATCTCGGCATGCTGCCGCATGCTCGCATCGGGACTGTGGCTGGCGACGCGCGACCAGCGCTGGATGGCGAGTTCCTGCTCACCGAGCTCGGCCGCAAGTTCGGCCAGGGCGCGATCGAGACTGACCTGGAGGGGCGAGCCCGGCTCGCTGGCGTCACTGCTCGCTGTGAGGAGCCGCAGGTTCTCCGTTCCGAGGAGGCGGCGCTGTGGCGATGCGAGCAGTCGAGATGCGAGCGCCGCGGTCGGAAGGCCGGCCGCAGCGCGATGCTCAAGCGCCTCGTACAACAGGTGCAGATCGTCCCCGGCTCCCGCCTCGATCACCACCGCCAGCAACTGGTCCAGCCGTCGCCGATCGGCCGCCGGCAGGACGCTCGAGGCGGCCTCGCGGATCAGATCGTGGGCGAGGCGGATTCGACCGGCCGCCTCGATCGCCAGGCCGCGAGCAACCAGCTCACGGGAGGCGTGCTGAACTCGCTCGATCTTCCATCCCAAGACCTGGCCGACATCCTCGATTGCGAATGGACGAGCAGCGACGGCAAGGGCGGCGAGCGCGGCGCCGGCATCGCTGCTCAACGCGCTGAGCCGTTCGCCAATGAGACGCGAGCGATGGTCCATCCCACCAGCACGCGCGAGCTCCATGACCCAGAAGGGTGAGCCTTGAGCCTGCCGCCACAACTCGATGGCAATGGCCTCACTCAACCCGGGGTTGGTCGAGAGAGCGAGCGAGAGGCCTTCCTCGCGTGCGAGTGGGCCGAGGTCAACGACCGCGCGCCGCTGTGTCGGTATCTCCGTCTCCACGCTGGAGCGGAATGCAGCCGCACCGGGCGACGGGCGCGCGACGGCGATGATGGTGAGCGAACCATGGGCGGCCTCAGCTGCCCGCAGCAGGTAGTGGACGAGGGCGATGGATTGCTCATCCACCCATTGCAGGTCGTCGATGGCGAGCAGCAGCGGGCCGAACGCAGTGAGGGCACGATGCGCAGCCTCGAAGATGCGGAGTGACTCGCGGGCTGGAGCCTCCGGTCCGCCGAACACGAGCGCCTCAAGATTCGCACCGGCGCCGGGAACCTTGGCCAGCTGCCGGAGCAGCTCGCCGGCTGCCGCAAGCGGGATCAACTGGCTGGGTTCGAACCCGGTGATCCGGATGCTCCTGACCGCAGGGGAACGCTCGAGGGATTCCCCGAGCAATCGCGTCTTGCCGCTCCCCGGCTCGCCGGTCACGAGGGCGACCGCCGGCGCGCGCCGGCGTTGCCCGCCCCGCGCGAGAGCGAGCAGCGCGTCAAGCTCCGGCTGACGACCGACGAACGGGGCGCTCATGGCGGGCAGCCTAGCCCACCAGATTGATCAGGCGTCGACCTCGTACACGATCTCGAGACCGTCCTCCTCGTCCCACTGTTCCCCGATCCGCTCGAAGCCGAGCTTGCTGATCAGGTTCAGCGAGCGCTCGTTGCCAGGCGCCACGCTGGCTCGGAACCGGCGCACCCCGGACTGCTGTCGAGCCCAGTCGAAGATCGCCCGCACGGCCTCGATGGCATACCCACGCCCATGGTAGGCGGGCAGGAGGGTATACCCGATCTCCACCCAGCCATCGCCGTGCGGCGCGGCGTGGAAGTTCACGTAACCGATCGCCGGGCGGGATCCGCCGCCGCCGTTTCGGAGCAGGATCGGGCGCAGCAGCCAGGGCTGGTCCTGCGGCCTGCGGCGGACCTGTTCGGCGCGCATCCCGGACAGCCAGCGGACCTCTTCGACCCACTCGGGGGTCAGGGTTGCGTTGAGCTCCGCCGCGACCGGTGAGGGGTCTGCGGCGGCCAACCGATCCAGCTGCTCGAGGGTGAGCAGCGGCATGTCGAGCCGTTCCGAGCTGACGAGGGAGTGCGCATCCGTCACCCGACGGATGCTAGCGGCCGTCGGCTCAGCGGGCCAGCGTCGAGCCGATCAGGATTCCGTTGGCCCAGTAGGCACCCGTGGCGCCCGAGGGCAGCAGGTCGAAGGTCGTCCCGCCCCCGTAGGCTTCCAACTCAGCGCTGACTACCGTCGCACCGTCGAGCGCGTCCCCGGGGCGCAGGTCGCCCACTGACCGACCGTCGGCGGTGGGGTGTCCGGGGGAGATCCAGGCCTGTCGGCCGTCGTCGAGGACCAGGCGCACGACCCGATGGTCAAATGGCGCGGTCATGTTGCCCAGCCGCTCGATGACGCCCGCGACGCGTCGTCCGGCGTCGTCGACGGTCCATACCGCATCACCGATTCGGAGCAGCTCAACCGAGACGGGTCCGGCGGGGGTATCGATCTGCGTGCCTCGGGTCAGGCAGATGGGGCAGATCGGGCCGGTCGTCTCGGGCTCCTGCTGCTCGATGGTGATTGCGCCCCGGTCGGTGATGGTGCCGCGCGTATGCGTGCCGGCCTGGCCATCGGGCTGCGGGGTGGTCATGACGTCGAAGCGCCACAGGCCGTTATCAACGGTCTGGAGGGAAATGGCGCGAAGGACCTTCCACTCACGATAGGCGGTGAGCTTGTCGGCATCGGTGAAGTCGCGCGCGGCGTCCCAGTCGAGGTGTTCGAGGATGGCCGCAAGGGTCTCGGTGTCGGCCACGATCTCGGGCCAGTGTTCCAGCGCGGCCTCCTCTTCAGGGCGCATCTGGATCGGGTAGTAGTCGGGGTCGCAGTACCACAGGAAGCCGAGGTCGGCCAGGATCGCGTATTTGACCTGCGCCTCGGTCAGCGGCTCACCGCCCGGGGTGGGCGATGGGGAGGGCGACGGACTGCCCGCCTGGCAGGCGGCGGTCAGCAGGGTGAGGATCAGGGCGAGGAACGCGGCGCGACGGTACTTCATGTCGGAGGGACGACGGCGCGACGGTTCGAGTTCCGCGACAGGTCGCGTGCCTCAACGAACGAGGGACGGCGACGCCGCGCGCCGCCGCCCGTTGTAGAGCGAATCAGGGCGTCAGGTGGCCCAGATCACGAAGCTGATCACCAGCTGGTCGCCGACGCCGGCCACGTAGACCGACGTGCCTCCGCCGTTGGTGACCGCCACCAGCCGTCCCCAGCCGCTGGCCGCGCCGGCAGATTGCGCCGGGCTGCTCACGGTCGTGGTCGAGTCGAGGTGGCTGTTGTAGATCGACTCCAGCTGAGCGAAATCGTGGGCGTTGGGGTGCTCGTTGGACGGATCGTTCGATGAAGCGCCACCGGCCCCGCCATCGGGATCGTTGGTGTAGTCCATGCAGCTGCCCAGGTTGGCGTTGTTCTGGGTCTCGTCCTGGTGGCCGAGGCCAAAGGCGTGGGCCACCTCCTGGCACATCACCATGTACCGCCAGGCCGGGGTGTTGTAGGCCGACATGTTGAAGTAGTAGTCGTTGACCTTTGCCGTCCCCTGGCTGATGTGGGTCCCGCCGCTGATCCAGATCTGCGCCAGCCCGAGCCATCCGTTGTTGCCGTAGGAGGCGTTGCAGACCTCCACCCGGCCGGCCGTCGGGCGGCAGTTCTTGGGGCGGGTCAGACCGGCGACGATCGTCGTGTCGAGGACCGACGACGCGGTCCAGTCGCTGCTGGTGGTCACCAGGTATGGGCCCCAGGCCGTGGTCAGGTTGTCGCCCAGCTTCAGGGTGAACGGGTTGCTGGTGCGTGCCCAGTGGTAACCGCCCCATGAATGAGTGGCCGCCGTCAGCGCGGGGAAGGTGACGGAGATGGTGGCGACCAGGGCGATGACGATGGCCAGCCGGCGGGATGTGCGCACGAACCAAGACCTCCAGGATGCAGCGTAGGGGCGCTCGGAACGCCGCGCCAGTCAGGGACAAGTATGCACCCGTGGCGCAACTGCCACGCACCCTACCGCACGCCACTGCTCCGGCGCACCAGGGTGGCTTCGAGAGGTGCCAGCGCCGCCGGGTTCTAACGCCCTTCGCCGAACCTGCCCCGTGCCGGACCGATGGCCCACGCGGTGCCCGTCAGGATCGCCGATCCGGCGCACCCATGCCCGAACGTAATGCGTACGTCGACCGTGGTGCTGACCGCCTCGATGGCTGAGGCAGCACGACGCTCGCGCGATCGTTGCAGGATGGCTCACACAGGCCTGATCTCGCGCCCCTCGCGGAGCACGCGCACGTAGGATCGCGCGTCGCGGGCCACGTGCATGCCGGCCCGCTCGTACAGCCGGGTCGCTCCGGTCAGGCTCTGTGAATCAACCGTCAGGCCGACCTGCCGTTTTCCACGTCGATGGAGGTCGGCGAAGGCATGCTTCAACAGAGCCAGCCCCAGGCCTCGACCACGCCAGGCCCGACGAACCCCGAGAATATTGACCCAACCCAATTCGGGCCGCCCGGGGGCATCCAACAGGCAAAGCGCGATCGCGGCGATCTGGTCGCCCTCCACAGCGAGGAACCAGAGGCTGGGGTCGTAGGGGGAGAGCGTCGTAGAGATCTGAAGCCAGTCATCGTAGGTTCGCGGCAGGTAGCCGTAATGGTCAGCGAACGCTTCGTCTTCGGCTGCGTGAACCGCGCGCTCATCCTGGCCGGCGACAGCGGCCCGGATGGTGCTCCCTACCGGAAGAGGCGGCACGGTCGGGCTATCTTCGCCAAGCTCGATCTCCATTGTCCAGAAGACCCGCTCGAGAACCCAGCCGTTCCGCTCGAAGGTCCGCTGCATGGACTCGTTGACCCCGGCCGCGTTGGCATGCAAGCCCACCCGCAGGTCGGGCGCGGCAAGCTCAACGGTTGTCTGGCCACGCCGCTCAGCCCAGGAGAGGAGCACATCACCGATACCTGCGTCGAGTAGGTCGGGGCGCACGCGGACATAGACGAATGGGGCGACATGGCCGGCGTGGTTGTCGTAGTACTCGACCACCCCGGCGGCATGGCCCTGCGGATCAAGCACAAGACGCACATCGGTCCGAGCGTCGAAGGACGGAAGGTGGTAGCTCTCGCGCACCATCTGCAGCGTCAGGTC
>JBKJYH010000086.1:0-18693 GCA_046715765.1 Candidatus Limnocylindria bacterium | reverse complement strand
GCGTGACTCAATGGCCGGGCCCGTTCGCCCCTGTTGCTGCCAGCGTTGCTGCCAGACTCGTCAGTTTCTTAGCCGCTCCGGGCGTCGAGTTCGGCGTTCGCGAGCTCAATCAGCTCGGCATGGATCCTCCGCACGGTCTCGCGCCGCTCGCCCAGTTCCTTCCACGCACCGACCTCGCCGTCGGCGGGCGTGCTCCGGCCTTCTCGCTCCAACTTGACACGCCACGCGGCAACCTGGAACTCCCTAGCAGCTGCGCTCAGGGCCTTCAGCTTCTCCCGCACCGCCGGAGATGCGAACACGGCCGCTCGTGCATTCAGCTTTCGCTGCTCGCTGTCTCCAGGAAAGGTTGGTGGCTCGGGGTCGCCTTCCATCTTGAAGAACGGCTCGGTTCGGTTGACGAAGTCCTCGATCAAGAAGGTGTACTCGAGCACGTCGACGTACGTCTGCTCGTAGCGAGCCTGACGACGCGCTTCCCTAGCCTCACTCCGTTCGTGCTCCCGTTGCCTACGCGCCACCCACCAGGTGAGCCCGCCACTGACGGCGGCTCCGGCCAAGCCGCCAAACGCGGCACCGACGAGCGCCGTGACAAGCTGAGGATCATTCACGGCAGAAGTGTAGGCCGGGGTCGCTTAGCCGCGGCTTGACGCTCAGATGCGATGTACGCTGGTCCCGTGAGCGAGGGGCTGATCGGCGTCATCATCGGCGGGGTCTTGGTCACTGTCTCCAGCGTCGTGGTGGCGTTGATCCAGGCAGACCGGGCCGCCGCGCTCGACCAGCAGAAGCGGCTCGACGACCGGCGCATCGGCAGCGACGCCTTCCAGCGCGACACTCTGCTGGACCTGCAGGAGCGCCTCGCTGAGTGGATGCGCACCCTCGGGCAGATCCACATCGCCGATAGCCGCACCCTCAAAGAGAAAGGCAAGCTCTTTCAGCTACCGGAGGGCGTGAGCGATGCCAATTTCGACACTGGTCGTCGGCTGATGTACCTCACCGATCGGGTGCGCGACGACGATCTGAGACGGGCACTCACGGATCTACGAGCCAACGCGGCTCGCGGGGAGGCGTGGCGCGCGGTCGATCACGAGAATATGACGATCGAAACCCTCGAGCGCGACTTCGTGGCACTCGTGGTCGAAGGCGACGCCGTGCAGATGCGACTTGGCGAGATTCTTCGCTCGTATCTATGAGAGCGGCGGCCGCTCCGGATGCAGCTCGTCGGTCGCCCTGCTCGAGCGGCACGCCGGCACGGGCGAATCTTCGGGATTCGCCGGGCGCCGCACGCCTGCCTCCTGGTCGGCGACAAGGTGCTCGACGCGCAGCGTCCCTTGCCGCCAGGTTGGGTGCCCAACAGGTGCGCAGCGGCAACGCCGCCTCAGGGCTGACCCACGAGGCGGATAGCGGGCCCACGGTGCTCATCTTCATTGGGTCGCGCCGACCCGTCCCCAAAGGGGAGCCTAGGCGGCCGTCCGATTCGTGCTTTGGCTCCGTGGCTGTCCCGGGCCGATCATAAGGGGGTCCTTTCGGTGACCAGACGCGGGCGCGATCGTGGAGGCGTCGAGGGTGCGGTCGTCCGGCGGTCGGAGGTGGCGGAGCCTTACGCCGCAAGACCGGGCACACGCCGCGACTGATGGAACTCCGATGCGGTCAGTTCGACGTGATCCCGGCCGACCAACCGAGGGCCATCCGTAACTGGCCCGACCGGAAGTTGCCGCGCGAAGCGCGTCCCGCGCGGGAGTCTATGGCGCTCGGCTACGCCCCGTCAGGCGCTTGTTGGGGTAGTTAGAGGGCGACCAAAGTTGCCGGCCGGATACGGCGGAACTGGCAGGTGGGCCGTGCGTCCCAACCGCTCGGGTCATAGAACCGGGAGCCAACCAGGGCCGGTGTCCCGGGCTATGGCACCTTAGGGGTCGACGGGCTCCCCGCAACTCTCCCGCGTGTCATGCGGCGCGCTCTCCTCAATCAGACAGCCAGAGAGGGTCCGGGTAGCGAGCGGAGAGTCGAGGGTCACGGTAACGGGGTGGTATGCGCGGACCATGAAGCACCCGTCCGCGGGCAACTGCTCGACCCAGGCCCGGATCTCCACGTTCTGATCGGACTCGATGACGTCAACGTCGGCGAACCGCTGGCAGTCTGCACCTTGCATCATGACGCTAAGCTCCAGCCGATTGCCGGCCCCGCCAGAAAGAATCCAGGGCACGCGGACCTGCCCCGTCCGGTCAGACCACGGCAGGATGAGTCCGCAGGCGGCGAGCAGGAGGAGGCTGCTTGCGGCGCCAAGGATCCGCACGAAATCTCTGCGCATCCTGGAGGACGCTAACTCAACTCGCAGAACTGCGCGTTGTAGCAGATGAACTCGACATCCGACGACGCATCGAGCATGGCATACCTGAGCCAGAGGGTGCGGTAGTATCGGGCGGGTGTGCAAGGTAGGGTTCCGCTAGCATCACAGTTGCTCGCGTGACTCTGCATCCCGTAGACGAACCCGCCGTAGAAGATTGTTCCACCAGAACTTCCCGGCCCGCCCGACTTGCCTACGTGGTAATCACCCTGGGTGTAGTCGACCTCGGTCCACCGCAGAATGCCCGAATCGGTCCCGATGGCATTCGTGAGACTGTCGATAACCTCGCCGCAGTACGTACCGGCCCCGTTCACAGAGGCTGGTGAGGCGGCCGCACAGACAGTCATCCCAACAAGCGCGTAGGTGAGCTCGTACCCAGTGATGTGGCGCCACTCCGAGGTGTCCCACTTCCAGATCTGGGCCGGGTAAATCGCAGAGGTGTCCACACGCCGAAGAAACGCAACATCATCGTCGTTGGGTCCGATAAAAGGACCGTCGAACCAATAGGCGTTGGCGGAAACGAAGATGTCATTGGGTTGGTAGACCCAATACATGTCAGTGTCGCGGTCTGAGTAATTCGTGACGAAGCCGGAGCTATTCGCCGCGTAGTTAGCTCCTATACCGTCGACACAGTGGCCGGCCGTCGTGACCCCATATGAGTTGGCGAATCGCATCGGGAAACCTGAGGTACATTCCGCCTCCGTCTGGCACCCACCAGTGGTGTCGTTGTCAAGCCTGATACGGCGGCCTCCGTCCAGCCACCCTCCGCTGACATTGCTGCACTGGCTGGTCCAGATCGTGTTCGGCTCTGGCTCAGGAACCGGAACGAGGATCACCTTCCCGCGGTCGAAGTCGTACTCAACCGCTACGGAATCGGGATCCACCCGGGCCAGTTCCGCGGCTGCCAACGAATTCAGTTCGGCAAGGCTCCGGGGAACCTGGTGCACGACGACGTCAGCGGCAAACTGGCCGACGCGAAGCGACTCGATGGACTCCGCCAGGCTGCGAAGATCTGGATCCGAAGGGTCCTTCGCCTTGACTTCGACGCGGACCTCACCCACCGCCAATTCCGGGGCGGCGTCAGAGCCGCCGTGGACCAGTCTTGCATCCGCGTAGGTCGCGGTGAGCTCCGGCAAGGCCGTCAGGAGCGGTGCGGCGTCCTCCAGCCAGTTTGCGATCTCAACTGCTCGAGCTAGAGGCACGTCGTGCTTGTTCGCGTAGAACAGCACCTCCGCGTCGTTCGCATCAAAGCTCGTCTCTACGGGTGCATCCTCATAAGGTGCGGTGAGCCCCGGCTGGTCGGGCCAGGCGCCGAGCTCTGACGCCGACACGGGAGATGCGACGAGCGCAACCAGTATCAGCAAGGTCAATGACCTGTGGTGGGCTCGCACGATCCGGACCTCTGTGAACCGCATGACCTGACCCTCTCTGCTCAATGAGGCTGATCGACAAGCATCGTCCTCGCTGCCCTCGTCGGAGCCGTTGAGACCGAGCTTCGTCAGCCGGTCGACGATCTGGGCCTTGTCGGCGGCCGAGTAGTGGGTCTGGTTGAGGACTCGCAACCAGTATGGGCTGGCGAAACCTGGGGTCAACGTGGTTGTCCACCATTTCTTGATGCCTGCTTGGAGGTTGTCCACCATCACAGTCGAGTTAGGTCGGATTATGCTGATGCTCACGCAGGAGGATGGAGCCGTGGCGAAGGGTAAGCGCGAGCTGATCGAGCCGACGCCGGGTGACAAGCGGTATGTCACCCGGGATGCGAAGGGGCGGTTCAAGACCGTGGTCGATGTGGGCCGGTCGCTGGCCCAGGATGTCCAGCAACCCGCCCGGAAGACGGTCAAGCCCGGCTACGGCCATCAGGGTGATCAGCCGAAGCGTCCGAAGAAGTAGCGCCCCCTTTCCCGATCGCGCTGGCACAGATCCGCAGGTTTCTGGCGGTCCGGCTCGTGCGTAAGCGAACAGTCTTCTCGATCCAGCGCTCGCTCCTCGAGAAAGCGCGGGAGGCCGCCCTCACGGCCGTTCAGGCCTACAACAATCCGCTGACCCGCTTCAAGTCGGAGTCGTACATCGTCCTCATGATGGTCGCTTGGACCTATCTGCTCCACGCCTACTACCGACAACAGCGAATCGAGTACCGGCAGCACAGGCGGCGTGGACAACGCCGGCATTTCGAGCGCAACCCCAACGGCACATACCGCTACTGGGACCTGACGAAGTGCCTGAGCGTCCGGCACTGTCCCCTCGATACGGCGACCATGGCGAACCTCCGATTCCTTCATGATCTTCGCAATGAGATCGAGCATCACATGCCACCGGGCATGGACGACTTCCTGGGGAGCCGCTACCTCGCCTGCGCCCTGAACTTCGAGTACTGGATTACGAACCTCTTTGGGCCACAGCTGAGCTTGCAGAAGCACGTCGCCCTCGCGCTGCAGTTCGGCGACATCGAGAGGGCCGCCGACAGACCACCGGAGGAGGCCCTTCCGGCGCGGATTGCGAAGTATGTTCGGGATTTCGAGGAACACCTCCCCGCGGAGGACTTCCACTCGCCGCGCTACCGCTACTCGGTCTTCTTCGTAAAGCGTGTCGTAGGGAAGCCAGGCCAAGCAGAACGCGTGATCGAGTTCGTGTCGCCCGACGATCCTCGGGCCGGTGGCCTTGCCAAGGAGTACCACGTCATCAGGGAGACCGAGAGGCCGAAGTTCCGCCCGGCGCAGATCGTCGCGATGATGCAGGCTGAGGGATTCTCCCGATTCGGCATGCAAAGGCACATCGACCTGTGGCATGCCAACGACGCGAAGGACCCAACCAAGAACTACGGGGTCGATGTCTCCGGCCAGTGGTACTGGTATGAGCGCTGGGTCGATTTTGTTCGAGGGCACTGCCGCAACAACGTGGACACATAGGGTGAGGCGAAGAACCTCACGTCTGGAGCGGACAGTCGGCCAGCTTGAGCAAGGCCTCCCACCACCTCGCGTGTGGCACCCGCTCACCTCGCCTGACCTTCGCGCAATAACTCACCGACATCCCTGTCGCCCGTGCGATCCCGCTCGCCGTCATGCCTGCCAGCTTCGCCGCGATGTCTCGGCCGAAGCATTCGCGATCGACCGGTTCGGGGTGCTCCCGTTACCTGCCGGCTTCGCCAGGTCTCGCTTGCGCGTCTGGTCACCGAAAGGACCTCCTTCTGGCTAGACCAGCTCGGATCCCGCCATGAACACGAAGATGCGGCCAGCCACAGGCTCCCGTTTTGGAGTGGGTGAGGGCGAGGTCGACGGCGACGGCGGAGCCGGGGAGGCTGGCGAGCAGTTCCTCCACGAGTCCTTCGAACGCCTCCAAGGCACCCTCGATCGCCTCGACGGCCCCCAGGCCAAGTCCCAGGCTCGGTCCGTCAGGGTATCGGCGGAGGCGACCCATCGGCCGCTAGTTTCCTGCAAGCGCACATCGACCCAAAATGCCGAGCAGGTGAGCTGGAACCGGATCACCGATGAGGTATCGCGGATTCGCCTTGCCTGCAACCCTTGCATTCGGGCGGCCGCGGGGATCAGAACCTAAATGCGCCACCCGTAGGGCTCGATCGTCGGAGGTACCGGAGGCGAGGGTGGAGGTGGGGTCGGCCCTGATCGCCGGGCGATGGCCAGCGCAACGGCGACGATGATGCCCGCCGCGGTCCACCATACGGATGCAGGCGGGCCAGGCTGGTGGGCCGAGGCGACTGTCGTGGGCTGCTCGGCCACCGGCGCACGTTCGTCGTCGAATAGAGGGGTCGACTCGGGCGCGAGCTCGCCATCCGCTGGTGGGCTCGACAGTGTCGCAGCGATCACGCGCCCCGCTTCGGTGAGTCGCCAGCGGCCGCGCGCGGGACTCCAGACGTAGCCGACTCCGATGAGATGGGCAACGCCGTACCGGCACACGCGTTCCGATAGCCCGGTGGTCTGCGCCAGGTCCGCCGTCGAGCGGTCACCGGTGACGAGGGCCGAGAGGATCAGCTCATCGCGCGTCATGTTCGATACATCCGTTCGACAACCAGCACCGGAACCGTCCTGGGTGCGCCTGAGCCGGCCCGAGACCGACCTGACCGGGCGCCACCTTCCCGAACCATCCGGAGCCAGCACCCAATGACCGTTCCGGAACCATCCGGAACTCGCCAGAACCGGCACATTGCCGGTCGGCGCCACCGTGCCGCCCGTTCATGCATCAGTCGCCCTGCCTTGCCCACGGCCCCTGTCCAGAAGCCTCCCCAGGGTGGCAGTTCCGATGCGCAGCCGCCGCGCCGCTTGGCGCCGCGACAGGTGCCCGGATGCGAGCTCGGCTTGGACGTTCGGCCACCGGGCAATGAATAGCGCCCTGGACGTGACCGGCGGTCGACCAATGCGGGCGCCCCTTCGTCGCGCGAGCTTCATCCCTTCCTTCACCCGGTCGCGGATCAGCTCGCGCTCCATCTCAGCGACCGCGGCCAGGATGGTGAAGACGAGCCGTCCGGTTGGGCTGGTCGTGTCTAACTCGGGCTGGGTCAGGGACGCAAAGCCGACGCCGGCATGCTCGAGGTCGCGCAGGGTCGCCAGGGCGTGCAACGTGGAGCGGAAGGCGCGATCGAGCTTCCAGACCAGGACCCGGTCGACCCGCCGCTGCGCCACATCGGCCAGCAGGCGCGCCCAGGCCACGCGGTGGGCCAGATCGCCGGCCGCCGCGGTATCGACGTACTCGACGCTCCCCCATCCCCGCGCCCTGACGTAGTCACGCATGGCGTCGAGCTGCAGCTCGGGGTCCTGGTCCTTGTCGCGGGTGCTGACGCGGGCATAGAGGGCGACCCGGACCGGATGGTCAACTGATCGATCGGTCATCAGACGGCATCATCGGTCTCGGCCAGTGCGAGGCCGGGGTGCGCGAGGTGGTACCGCACCTGCGAGGCTCTCTCCCGTAGGGAGAGCCGACGGTGCGGACCCCGCACCGTCGCGGGTGCGCAAGGGGTGCGCATAGGTGCGCTGGGTGCGCTCATGGTCTCAGCAAGACGATCAGCCCATCTGGCTGGCGCAGGAAGCGGCGGCCGGAATCCTTCGACAGGATCGATCGCACCTGCCCCTCGCTGATCTTCATTCCCTCGGCGAGAGCCTTCGTGGTCAGGGAGCCGTCCGCCAACAGACGTCGCATGCGCTCCGGCTTACCCAGCCCCTCGGTCAGGTCGGGGGCAGTCACCCTGGCGCGCTCGAAGCGGATGGCATCGTCGTCGTACACGATCGCGAACTCGAATGGTCGCTGTGGCGCGGCGTCGTTGACCTTGGCGGTGTGCAGGACCAGCTCGACTCGCTTCTCCACCGTGTCCGGCTCTCGCTCGCGCTTCAGTTCATAGACGGCCCGCGCCCAGGCACCCTTCATGGTTGATCCGATCGCCTTACGGATGACCCGGCCATCTGTCCGCTTCATGTCTTCGCCTGCGACATGATCGAGGATCACCGTGGTCACTGGCAGTTGGGCGATCGCCTCGTACAGCCGACCGGCGCGGTCGCCGTAGCTCTCTGCGGCAGAGCTCGCCCCGATCGCCTTCTCCGCCGAGTCGATCAGGACGAAGCCGATGCCGTGGCGGGCGATCGCCTCCGCGACCTGCTCGACCTGCTCGTCGAGCGGCACCCGGCAGGCGCGATGAAGGGCGGCCCGGTCAGCGGTCCAGGTTGCACCGACTCCTGCTGCAATACCTGCCAGGCGATCGTTCCATTCGGCCGCGTCCGATTCCCAGTCCAGAATCAGGCAGCGCACCGGTTCGGAGGGTGGCGGCCAGCCCGGCAGCACCTCGGTGCCGAGCTCCAAGGTGACGACTAGGGCGGCACCCAAGGTGCTCTTGCCGGCGCCCCACGGGGCGAAGATCAGGGTGGTCTTGCCAAACGGCAGCCAGGGGTCGATTAGCCGCCGTGCTGAACGGTCGCTGGGCGGCTCGTGGCCCACCCGGTTGAATGGATCGCCGGCGCGGTAGAGGTCCAACACGGCGAGGCAGCTCATTTCGAGCACCTCGCGCCAGTCGACGCGAGTCCAGTCCTTCGGGCGGGGTCGCCCATCGAGGTCCTTGGCGCTGCTCCCGCGCGTCGGTCCACTCACTAGGTTGAACCGCTGCCGCAGCAGGTGCTGTCCGTATCGCGTGACGGTCAGCTCGCAACTCGTCTCGCCGCGCGACTCACGGAGCCGGTCAAAGCGGAGCTCGACCCCGAGCCGCTCGACCGAGGCCACATAGGCAAGCCCGATCCGTTCGACGCGGGGCCGGCGCCAACCTTCGACGATATCCCGCGCGATCGGGATCCCCTCCCGGTCCAAGAGCTCCTCGAGTTCGCGCTCCGACATGGAACTCAGTGTGCGGTGCCCCCGTGGCCCATCCTCGATCGCGTCGCGATCCTTGTCGCGCGGGGCGCTCACCCCGACCACTCCCCGACGAGCTGCGCCAGCGGGTCCGCAGTGACCCGGGCTGCGACGTAGGCGTCGATGGCCGAGGCTGGGATGAGCCGCCGACGCCCCACCTTGAAAGACCGAAGGCTGCCGTCTGTCAGCTCCTGGTAGAGAGCGGTCCTGCCGATCCCGAGGTGGCGCGCGGCCTGCTCAACGGACAGCAACTCCGGTGGATCGCCGCTGACGCGCGTTGTCGCCACGACGAGTTCCGCAATGGCGGCCCCAAGCTCCGCGAGAGCGGCTTCGAGGCGGGAGCTCATCGGTGGGCCAAACGGGGCTTCTCGCGCTCCAAGCCGTCGAGGATCAGGCGGAGAGCTTCACGCTTGGGATCCCTGAGATTACCGGCGGCCAGCTCGCCGAGTGCTTGCATGGCCTGCGGCGGAAATGTCAACACGAGTCGGGGCCAACGATCGCGCGACTCACCTGTGTCCATGCCGCCAAGGTTGGCCGATCCCTGCGGCGCGGCGCCAGGTAGGAACCGGAAGCGGCTCGCTTCGGCTCAGCGGAGGGCGCGGGCCTCCTCGATGACCGCGCGCCACGTTGTGTGGGCACGGCCCAGTACCTGGCGCACGCGGCGATCAGTGACCCCCAGTGCGTCTAGGGCGAAGTCATCCTGCGGCGGCGGGAAGTCGCCAGTCCAGCCTGTGAGCCTGTCGACTATCCGACGCACGGTCAGGCCATTCCCAGGCGCGAACTCCCCGGGCGCCGGCCGCAGCGCGGCGATCGCTGACAGTAGCTCCGCCGGGTTCTGCCGCTGATGCTCGCCTATGGATGAGTAGAGCAGGAGCACACACTGTTCCCATTCGGCCTGCGAGAGGTCGGCCCGTCCAATCCGAGCCTCGCGCAGTGCGGCGACCCTTCCGACGGCGGTCTTGGCACCCAAGACAGCGTAGGGGTATTGCGACGGAGTCATCGCGCAGTGGTACTCAAACGGCGTTAGATCAGGGAAGGCGCGACGGACCGCCTCGTCCGCTTGGAGATCGTCGAGGCCCAACCCCGCTCCAGTCCACGGTTCGCTCATGCCGGGTGCTCCAGGGGGTCATCGCCTGGCTCACTTGCCGGCCCGATTCCGGCTGTCGACCTAAGCGCCCGATCCATGGCGTCGGCCGCCTCGCGGCGCAACTCGGGCACCACGGCCGCGTAGTGGCTGGCGGTGATCGCGATGCCGGCATGGCCGAGCAGCTCGGAGATGACCGCCAGCGGCACGCCGGCGCTGAGCAGCATCGTTGCGGCGCTGTGCCTCAGATCGTGGAATCGAACCGCCGGCAGCTCGAGGCGTCGGCGCGCGACCTGGAACCCGTGCGAGGCGTTCCGCGGATCTAGCGGGCGCCCGACGCCATCGGTGAAGACTAGCCCGTCGCGATCCTGCCACGCGGTGCCCGCCACGGCCCGATCGACCGCTTGGAGGGTACGCTGGCAATCGAGTGCCTGGCGCGCCAGCTCAGGGAGCGGCAGTGTGCGCCGCGATCGCGCGGACTTCGGCTCGGCCAGCGCCCATCGGCCGCCGCCGTCTTCCGCCAAGGACCGTCGGACGGTCAACGTGCCAGCGGCCTCGTCGATGTCGGCCCAGGCCAGGCCGAGCAGCTCCCCGAGCCGCAGCCCGGTCGTCACAGCCAGGGCATACAGCGGGCCGAGTCGATCGTCGCGCGTGCCGTCCAAGAGACGCCTGACGTCGGCAGCGGCCAGGTAGGCGACCGGCCGATGGGCGACGTAGGGCGGGGCGGCGTCGGCGGCGGCATTGCGACCGACGAGCCCGGCGCGCTGCGCCGCGTTCAGGGCCCGGCGGAGCGTGGCGCGGACATGGCGGACGGTCAAGGGCGCTAGAGGGCGCCTGCGAGCTGCTGGCAGCGCCGGAGAGCCGGATCGAAGGAAGGCCGCCAGGGCCCGCTCTACGTCGGCGGAGGATAGGCGGGCTAGCGCCAGCCGGCCCAGGCCGGGGACTAGGTAGCAGCGGACGTGCATCTCCCGGCTGCGCCAGGTCGACGGTCGCACGCGCTGGCGGTCCCGCTCGAGCCAGCCGGTTAGGTAGTCGGCGAGCGTGCCGCCGCCCGAAGGGGCCAGGGCTCCGACCCGGAGCTTCGCGCGCAGCTCGTCGAGCCTGCCCCGTGCCTCGGCGGAAGTCCGGCCGGTGACGAGCCGGCGCCGGCGCGAGCCATCCGGCTCGGTCCAACTGATCGCGCCACGCCAGCGACCGTCGGCCGCCTCGTAGACGCTCCCCTCGCCGGCGGAGCGGCGCCGGTTCCGGGTGGTCGGGTACGATGCCATCGCGGGGTCCTCCTACACAGGACTGCCGTATCGGCGCTCCGCCTCTCATCGGGCGGGGCGCCTCTTAATGTCCGCGAGTGTACGCTGTTGCTGCCAGCGTTGCTGCCAGGATTCGTGCGCTAGTGGGCTAGTTATCCTGATTTGTGCTTAGAACGTGGAGCCGACGGGGGGAATCGAACCCACAACCGGCGGTTTACAAAACCGCTGCTCTACCGTTGAGCTACGTCGGCGCGGTTCGATTCTAGTCGGGCGGCGCTGGGGCCGACCGCTGGCGGACGACCTCGAACAGCAGGAGCGCCCCGGCCACCGCCGCGTTGAGCGACCCGACCCGGCCGGACATCGGGAAGCGCACCAGCAGGTCGCACCGGCGGCGCATCGAACCCGAGAGGCCGCTCCCCTCGCCCCCGACGACCACTGCCAGCGGGCCGCGCAGGTCGGCGCCCCAGGCGAGGAGTGGCGCGTCCTGGTCGGCGGCCACCAGGCGCAGGCCGCGCGCGGACAGTTCGCTCAGCGTCTGCCCCAGGCTGCCCACCGGGGCTATGGCGAGGTGCTCGCTGGCGCCCGCGCTGGCCTTCACCGCGGACGCGGTCAGTGGCGCGGCGCCGCGTTCCGGGAAGATCACGCCATCGACCCCGGCCGCCTCAGCCGAGCGCAGCAACGCACCGAAGTTGACCGGATCCTGGAGGTGCTCGAGCACCAGGACGAGCGGGTCGTGCTGCGCGGCGATCGCCCGCGCGAGGATCTCGGAGGGGTCCGACCAGCGGCGCTCCCCCACCTCCAGCAGCACGCCCTGGTGGCCGTCGAAGCCGGCCAATTGGCGCAGACGATCAGGGTCGATCGTCTCGACCGGCACCGAAGCGCGGCGGGCTGCCGCAACAATGGCATTGAGTTCCGGATTGGGGCGAACCGAGTTGGCCAGCAGCAGGCGCTTGGCTTCGCGCCCCGCCGCGAGTGCCTCTGCCACCGGACGCCGTCCACCGATCCGCTCGCTCACCTCGGCCCGACCATCGCCGCCGCGTACGCCGCGAGACCTTCACGGCCAGCGAAGCCGAGCCCGTCCGAGGTGGTGCCCTTCACGCTCACCGCGTCGATCGACAGGCCAGTGATCGACGCGATCCGCGCCCGCATCTCGTCCCGGCGCTCCGCGATCGCCGGGCGGGCAGCCACGATCGCGAGGTCGACTCCTACCGGACGCCAGCCGGCGGCCGCGAGATGCTCAATCGCGATACGCAGCAGGTCGGCCGAATCAGCGTCGCGCCAGCGCTCATCGGCGGGCGGGAAATGGGTCCCGATATCGCCGCCGGCGATGGCGCCGAGCAGCGCATCGATCAGCGCATGGAGCGCCGCGTCACCGTCGGAGTGTCCAGCCAGGCCCGGTTCGCCGGGGAAGGCCAGCCCGCCGAGACACAAGGGGCGGGATGTGTCAAAGCGGTGAGCGTCGAACCCGATCCCCACCCGCTGCCCCACCTCCCCATGGTGAGCCCGCATCGGATTCGATCGGGCGGCGAGCGCCCCGCGCAGCAGTGCCTCGTCGCCCGGCTCGGTCAGCTTGCGGTTGGCGGGGTCGCCGGGGACGGTCCGCACATTGGTCCCGGCCGCGGTCAGGGCTGCTGCTTCATCGGTCACGCGCCGACCCCAGGCATGCGCCTCCTCGAGCGCCGCCCGCAGCGCGGCGAGCGTGGCACCCTGGGGCGTCTGCGCAGCCACGAGGGTGTCGCGGTCCACCCCGCCCAGGACCCGCCCGTCGTTCGCAACCGACTTGAGGGTATCGGGCACCGGCGAAGCCGGGATCGCGGCACCGCCGGCGCGCACCCCGGCCAGGACGGACTCGAGCAGTTCAGGCGTCACTCCGGGGCGCGCTGCGTCATGGACGAGGACCGGGGCGTCTTCGGGGGTGCCTGCGTGAGTGAGCGCCGCGAGCCCGGCCACCACCGAGTCGATGCGTTCCGCTCCGCCGGCGACGACCACGCAGCGCCCCTCGACGGATTCGGGAAGAGCAGCGCTGAACCGGTCGATCGCGTCCGCCGGCACGACCAGCGCCACCAGGCGGAGGTCGGGTAGTCCGAGCAGTGTGTCAAGCGCCCAGCGCCATGCCGGGCGACCGAAGAAGTCGATCCACAACTTGTCGCCGCCCATCCGCCTGCCCACGCCGGCGGCCACCAGGATCGCGACCGGCGGCTCCTTCATCAGCCGGTGCGCGGCTGAGCGAAGATCATCCGGCCCGCAACCGTCTGCAGCACCCGGGTGACCGTGACCGGAACATCGGCACCGATGCGGGTCGCTCCGCCGTCGACCACGATCATGGTGCCGTCCTCGAGGTAGCCGACCCCTTGTCCGGGCTCCTTGCCCTCCTGGATGATGCGAACCATGAGGTCCTCGCCGGGGTGGACCACCGACTTCACCGCGTTGGCCAGTTCGTTGATGTTCAGGACCCGGATCCCCTGCAGTTCGGCGACCCGATTGAGGTTGTAGTCGTTGGTCAGGATCGCGGCGTGATGCTCGCGAGCGTAAGCCACCAACTGGGCATCGACGTCGCCGACCTCGGGGTAGGCGGCCTCGCTGATCTGCACCGGCGTGATCGAGTCCTTCTGCAGCGCAGTCAGCATCTCCAGGCCGCGTCGGCCGCGATTGCGTCGCAGGCCGTCGGGGGAGTCGGCGATGCGCTGCAGTTCGTCGAGCACGAATCGCGGCACCACCAGGCGGCCGAGGATGAAGCCGGTGCGGCCCACGTCCACGATCCGGCCATCGATCACGGAGCTGGTATCGATCACGACCTCGCCGCTGATCCCCGGACGCGACCGGCCGGGCAGGAGGCCGGCAATGCCCGTCAAGAGTGCCTCCCGTTTGAACATGACCGCTCCGAGCATGATCATCGCCAGCAATACCGCGGCGAGCGGAGGGAGGAAGGCGCCCCAGGCGCCGCCTAGGCCGGAAAGCGGCACGCCGGCAAGCAGACCCATGAGCAGGCCGATCAGCACACCCGCGACCCCCAGGGCGAAGTCACCCGCCCCCAACGCCGATAGCCGGTCCATCGCCTTGCGCACCGGGTAGACGGTCACGTACGGAATGGCCAGGTAGCCGAACAGGAGTGAGGCGGCGACCATGGCCATCAGGAATGCAGGGCGATTAGGCGTGCTGATGGCGCCTGGCATCCGCTCGAGCACGAGCAGTCCGAGGCCGAAGCCGAGGAAGATGCCCAGCAGGGCACCCAGGATCTGGACGAACTTGAACATTGAACCGATGAGTCCGCTGATGAATTGAGGCCCGCGCATCGGTCAGGGTGATGAAGGAGTGATGAGGCCACTGTGATGAACGACGACCCGACCGGAGCGTGGCCGCCCGAGGGCGGGGGCACACGCTAGCACCCGATCCGCGTGCCGACAAGGGGCGAAGGTCAGGGTCCTTCCAGGATCTCCCCGAGCCCCCGCCGCAGGTCAGGAACCTCCACCAATTGGGCGGCTGGCCCTCGGCTGGCGCCGCGCGGCTGGCGCAAGGTGCCGGTGACGAGTCGATCAAAGCCGAGTCGCCCCGCCTCGGCCAGGCGCCGCTCGAGTCCCGGGGCGGTGCGCACCCGTCCCGAGAGCGACAACTCGCCGGCCAGCACCGTTCCGGAGCGTACCGGCTGTCCGCGCAGGGTGGACGCCAGCGCAGCGGCCACCGCGAGGTCGGCGGCAGGCTCGTCGATCCGCAGGCCACCGGCCACGTTCACATAGGTGTCATGCGCCGACAGGTTCACCCCGGCGTGGCGCGCCAGCACCGCGATCAGCATCTGCACCCGACTGGTCTCGATCCCGGCGCTGGCGCGCCTGGGCGATCCGTATGCGGCCGGCGAGGTGAGCGCCTGGATCTCCACCGCAAGCGGGCGGGACCCCTCCAGGGCAATCGTGACCGCGATGCCGGCGACCGGCGGCTGCTCGCTCTCCAGGAAGAATCGGCTGGCATCGAGCACTTCGACCAGGCCGTCGCCGCGCATCTCCAGCACGCCGACCTCCTCGGTCGAGCCGAATCGGTTCTTGGCGCCACGCAGCAGGCGCGTCGTCCCGAGTCGCTCGCCCTCCAGGTACAGCACAGCGTCGACCAGGTGCTCCAGGGTCCGTGGGCCCGCAACGTTCCCTTCCTTGGTGACATGTCCGATCAGGACCACGCACGTCCGCCCGGCCTTTGCCAGGGCGGCGAGACGAGAGGCGACTTCGCGGACCTGCCCGACGCTGCCGGCGGGCCCGCTCAACTCGTCGGCAACCAGCGTCTGGACGCTGTCCACCACCGCCAGGGCCGGGGCAGCGGCCTCGATTGCCGCGATCGCCGTCCCGAGTTCGGTGGTGGCGATCACCGACAGGCCCTCGACAACGGCGCCGACCCGGCCGGCGCGGCCCCGAAGCTGGGCGGCGGATTCTTCACCGCTCAGGTACAGGACTGGCTGTCCCGCGGCGGCCACCCTGCCCGCCAACTGCAGCAGCAGCGTGCTTTTGCCGACTCCGGGGTCACCGCCGATCAGGATGATGGAACCGGGCACCAGCCCGCCGCCGAGCACGCGATCCACCTCGGTCATGCCCGTCGGGAGGCGATCGTCCTCCGCACTGTCGACGCTGCCGATCGGAGTGGCGGCCACGAGGTGGGCCGGCGCCGCCCCGCGGTTGCGCGCCGCGCCGGGCGAGCGCGCCACCACCGTCTCGACCAGGCTGTTCCATGACTCGCAGGCGGTGCACTGCCCCGCCCAGTATGGCGTGCTGGCGCCGCACTGCTGGCACACGAATACGGAGCGCGGGGTCGACACGGCGGGGTCATCTTGCCACGCAGCCACTTCGCGGCGCGTGACGGCCGGATTATCGGGCCTTGACCGGCTCCGGCTTGGTCGAACTGCTGGTGATGGCCAGGCTCCCGTCGGCTGCGAGGTCGACCACGATCGTCACGCCGGCGCTGAACTCGCCCCTCAGCATGCGCTCCGCGAGAGGGTCCTCGATCGCGTGCTGGAGCTCGCGACGGAGCGGCCGCGCCCCGAACGCCTGGTCGTAGCCCTTGGTGATGATCGCATCCTTGGCCGCATCGGTGACCACCAGTTCCATCTGCTGGCCGGTCAACTGGGTCTTGATCCGGGCCAGGAGCAGGTCGACGATCAGGCGGATCTCCTCGCGCGTCAGCTGGCGGAAGACCACCGTCGCGTCGATCCGATTCAGGAACTCTGGACGGAAGGTGGTCTTCAGCTCGGTGAGGACTTTGCCCTTCATCCGCTCGTAGTCGGCGGTCCGCTCGGCCTCGCCCTCTCCGGTGACCCGGAAGCCGATGCTCGAGTCCTTGACCACCTGCAGGGCGCCGACGTTGCTGGTCATGATGATGATCGTGTTGCGGAAGTCGACCCGTCGACCCTTGGCGTCGGAGAGGTGCCCGTCCTCCAGGATCTGGAGCAGGATGTTGAAGACCTCGGGGTGGGCCTTCTCGATCTCGTCGAGGAGCACCACGCTGTAACTCTTGCGGCGTACGGCCTCGGTGAGCTGGCCGCCCTCGTCGTAGCCGACATAGCCGGGGGGTGCCCCCACCAGGCGGCTGACGTTGTGGCGCTCCATGAACTCGCTCATGTCGATCTTCACGAGGGCGTCCTCGGAGCCGAACATGAACTCGGCAAGGGCCTTGGCCAGCTCGGTCTTGCCTACGCCGGTGGGGCCCATGAAGATGAATGAGCCGATCGGGCGCTTGGGATCCTTCAATCCGGCGCGGGCCCGACGCACGGCCCTGGCCACCGTCTCGATCGCCTCCTGCTGCCCGATCACGCGCTTGTGGAGCGCGTCCTCCATCTTCAGCAGGCGCTCCGATTCCTCCGCGCTGATGCGGACCACCGGGATGCCGGTCCACATGCTCACGACCTGGGCGATCTCCTCCTCGCCCACGACCGGCGTCTCCTTGGCCGATTCCGCGAGCCAGGCGGCGCGCAGGGCCTCGATCTTCTCGCGACCGGCCGCCTCCTCGTCGCGCAGGCGCGCGGCGCCCTCGTAGTCCTGTCCGGCGATCGCCTCGTCCTTGCGGCGGATGGTGTCCTCGAGCTCGCGCTGCGCTTCCTTCACGCTCGGCGGTGCGGACGAGTGGCGCAGGCGCACCCGAGAACCAGCCTCGTCGATCAGGTCGATCGCCTTGTCAGGCAGCGCGCGGTCGGCCACGTAGCGCACCGACAGGTCCACCGAGGCACGGATCGCCTCGTCACTGAACTTGACCCGGTGATGGTCCTCGTATCGGGAGCGGATCCCAAACAGGATCGCGATCGCCTGGTCGACGGTCGGCTCCTCGACCATCACCGGCTGGAAGCGTCGCTCCAGCGCGGCGTCCTTCTCGATGTACTTGCGGTACTCGTCCAGCGTGGTCGCGCCGATGCACTGCAGTTCCCCGCGCGAGAGCGGCGGCTTGAGGATGTTGGCCGCGTCGATGGCGCCCTCTGCAGCACCAGCGCCGACCAGGGTGTGAAGTTCGTCGATGAACAGGACACAGTCGCTGCTGGAGCGCAGCTCTTCGATGATCTTCTTGAGCCGTTCCTCGAACTCGCCTCGGTACTTGGTCCCGGCCACCAGCGACCCGATGTCGAGGGTGAGCACCCGCTTGTCGATGAGCGTCTCGGGCACGTCGCCCGCCACGATCCGATGGGCAAGGCCCTCCGCGATCGCTGTCTTGCCGACCCCCGGCTCACCGATCAGGGCGGGGTTGTTCTTGGTCCGCCGTGACAGGATCTGGATGACCCGCTCGATCTCCTTCTCGCGGCCGATGACCGGATCCAACTTGCCGGCACGCGCGGCCTCGGTCAGGTTGATGCCGAGCGCGTCGAGCGTGGGTGTCTTGGAGGGCCGCCGGGTCTCGGTGGAAGGGGCGGACGCGCTGCTCTGGCTCAGGACGTGGATCACCTGGTGGCGCACCTTGTCGAGGTTCACGCCGAGGCTCTCGAGCACGCCGGCGGCGATCCCCTCGCCCTCGCGGACCAGGCCCAGCAGCAGGTGCTCGGTACCGATGTAGTTGTGGCCCAGGCGCCGCGCCTCGTCGATCGCGAGCTCGATCACCCGCTTGGCGCGCGGTGTGAGACCAACCTCGCCGACGACCGGTCGATCACCCCGACCGATGATGAACTCGACCGCGGTACGTACCTTGGAGAGTTCGACGTTCATGTTCTCGAGCACGCGCGCGGCGACGCCCTCGCCCTCCCGCACCAGCCCGAGCAGCAGGTGCTCGGTGCCGATGTAGTTGTGGTTGAAGCGCTGCGCCTCGTCCTGGGCCAGTGCGAGCACCTTGCGCGCCCTGTCGGTGAACTTGTCGAATCGGTCCATTGGTCGCGTCCTGCGAGCGGCTCGACCGGGACCATGGGGTGCCCGGCCCGAACCAGAGTGTACGGCACCATCCCGGCGCCGTGCCTTCAATAGGTACTACGGGCTACGACAGCAGAACGCTCAGCCGTGCTGGCGTGCTATCCCGCGGACTTGGTCTCCTCGGGCTGCGGTTCCTCGGCCACGGCCTCCGGCTCGGGGGCGGGCTCGGATTCGACTGCCTCGGGCTCCGGCTGCTCGGCCACGGCCTCCGGCTCGGGTTCGACTGCCTCGGGCTCCGGCTGCTCGGCCACGGCCTCCGGCTCGGGGGCGGGCTCGGGCTCGGCCGCTGGGGCGGCCTCGGGCTCCGGCTGCTCGGGCTCGGGC
>JBKJYH010000085.1:0-4059 GCA_046715765.1 Candidatus Limnocylindria bacterium | reverse complement strand
GCGCGGTCTTGCGACCGACCCCGGGGAGCTTGCTGAACTCTTCGATGAGCCGCGCGACCGGCGCGATGGGACCGCCGCTCATCGGCCCGGGAAGCCGGGACCGCCCAGCCCGGGCACGCCGGCGGCGACCTTGGCCATCCGCTCGCGCTCGAGCGCCTTGGACCGCTCAATTGCGTCGTTGACCGCGCTCAGAACCAGGTCCTGCAGCATCTCGACTTCAGCCGGATCGACGGCGCTCGGGTCGATCTCGACGCTGCGCAGTTCCTGGGTCCCGCTGATTGTCACCCGAACCGCTCCCCCACCCGACGTGGCCTCGAGGGTCGTCTCGCGCAACTCGGCCTGGACCTGGGCCAGCTGGGCCTGCATCTGCTGCGCCATCCGCGCGATCTGGGCCATGTTCATCGGACTTCGACCGGATCGTCCAGGGTGCCCCCGGTGATGCTGAGCACCCGGGCGAGGGTGGCCTGCTGGACGGGGTCGCTGGGATCGGGGGCGACGGCCTGCCGGATGGTGAGAGGCTCGAGATCCACGTTGCCGACAATGCACTCGATCGCCCACGTCCCGCCCAGGACCTCGCCGAGCAACTGCTCGATTGCCGCGGAGCGGGCCGTGACCTTGGTGCGCATGAAGCCGCGCTCTTCGGGGAAGGCCAGCGTGAGGCGCACGCCGTCGACCGCGGCAGGGCGGCATTCACGAAGCAGGGGTTTGATCGCCGGAGCCGCGCGCTCGATCACCTCTGCCCAGCGCTGTTGGATGGCCGCCACGCTCGAGGTTGCGGGAGCGGCGGCGCTGGTTGGGGCCGACTTCGCCGGTCGCGCCGCAGGCGGGGCTGCCTGGCGGGGCAGGCTCGCCTCGGCCTTCGGGACGGCGGCGGGCTGGGAAATCAGGGCGGGTCGCGGCTCGAGTTGGGAGTCGACGGCCAGCAGCTCCAACATCAACCGCGCGCGGCCCTCTCGGGCTCCGGCCGCGGCGGCCTCGGCAACCGTGCGCAGGATGGTCGCCAGTCGACGAGCCAGCGATGGATCGGCCGCGGATGCGAGGAGGCGACGACGGGCCTCGGCCTCGACCTGCGCCGCCACCTGGCCGAGGTCGCGTCCGAGGTCGGCCAGCGAAGCGATCCGCCCCAGGGCGCCGGCCGCGTCGCCGCTGATCAGTGCGTCGAGCAGGGCGGCGATGGTCGGTTCATCGGCCAGGCCGATGGCCTCGCGAACCGCTTCCTCGGTGATGCGGTCGCCGGCATAGGAGAGCACCTGGTCGAGGAGTGACTCCGCGTCGCGCATCGCACCGTCGGCGACTCGCGCCAGGAGGGCCAGCGCCTCCGGTTCGGCGGTCGCGCCCTCCGCCTGCGCGATGCGGGCCAGCTTCCCCGCGATCACATCGGTCGAGAGACGCCGGAAGTCAAAGCGCTGGGTGCGGCTGATGATGGTCGGTGGCACCTTGTGGGTATCGGTGGTGGCGAGGATGAAGACGACATGGTCGGGCGGTTCCTCGACCAGCTTCAGCAACGCGTTGAAGGCGTGCGTGCTGAGCATGTGGACCTCGTCGATGATGTAGACCCGCTTGCTCAGTTCGGCCGGCAGGGTGAGGGCTCGCATCACGAGGTCGCGGGCGTCCTCCACCAGGCCGTGACTGGCGGCATCGATCTCGATGACATCCATGGCTCGTCCCTCGCGGATCGAGACACAGGCGGGACAGGTGTCGCACGGCTCGCCATCTCCCGCGCGGTCGGTGCAGTTGATGGCCTTGGCCAGAATCCGGGCGGTAGAGGTCTTGCCCGTCCCGCGCGGCCCCACGAACAGGTAGGCATGGGCGATCCGGTCGCCGGCGACCGCGTTGCGCAGGGTCGTCACGATCGGGTCCTGGCCGAGCAGTTCGGCAAAGCGCTGCGCCCGCCAGCGGCGATACAGGGCGCGGTGTCGGTCGCTCGCGGGGGGCGCGTCAGCGACGCCGGAGGCCAGCTCGGCGGGACTGGTGGGCATGGGGCGGAGGGTACACCGAACCCGCCTCTGGCGGCGCGGCCGAGGCGGTCGCAGGGTCGTGAATTAGGCCGTGCACCCGGCGTCGATCGTCGGTCCCCGCACGCACCACCACCCACCAACTCCGGCCAGGTAGCCCCGCGGCACCCGGGGGCGGTCGCTTACCGCTGCTTCCTTCCGGACCTGACGGGGTTCACGGACCCCCGCTGCGCGGGACCCGGCCTTCAACGCCGGTGGGTGGAGTGGGAGGCGAAGGCAGGCGACCTCGGCCGTGAGTTCCGTCCCGCTAGCGCGGATTGCGGGTACAGGGCACCGCTAGTTCCCCACCTAGCACGGCCACGGCCGATGGTAGACGGGCCGCATCCGACGGTCAACGCGAGATGGCGGAGAGGGGGGGATTCGAACCCCCGACGGGTTGCCCCGAACCGCATTTCCAGTGCGGCGCCATAGGCCACTAGGCGACCTCTCCGAGCGTGGAACCGGGGGTCAGGCGCTGCTTCGGCTCCGGAATCGGATGGCGGAGAGGGTGGGATTCGAACCCACGGTGCTCATCGCACACCGCTTTTCGAGAGCGGCACCATCAACCACTCGGACACCTCTCCGGGGCGGGAGTCTAGCAGAGCCCGATGCGGTTTCCCGGCTCGCAAGCAGGCCCGCCGAGGGTCAGGCCAGGCTGGGCGCCGGGGGCGCCAGGCGTCGCGCTTCCGCCTCGCGCACGCCCGAGACGACCGCCACCTCGTGCGGCAGTCCGGCCCCGCGGGCAAGCTGGATCGCCCCGCCGGCGGCGCCCCGCTCCGGGTCAGACAGGGCGAAGACAAGCCGGCCAACGCGAGCCTCGACCAACGCCCCGACACACATCGCACACGGTTCGTGGGTGGTGAAGATGGTCACCTCGCTGAGGCGCCGCGCCCCGAGCTTACGGGCGGTCGCCTGGAGGGCGAGCAGCAGCGCGTGGGCGGTTGGGTCACCGCTCAACAGGCGTCGGTCATGGTCGCGGGCGACCATCGCGTCGTCGAGGATCGCAACCGCCCCGATGGGGGTCTCCCCCTCCTCGGCGCCGCGGCGCGCCTCCTCGATGGCCTCGGCCATGTAGAGCTCGTAGTTCATCGGTGCCGAGTCTAGCAGGGGCACTCGTGGCGGCTACCATGCCGGACGTGACCGAGCCGCAATCCCAACCGCTGCCCGCGGCCGCCTGGACGGGGTGGGACTGGGGGGCGCTCGGCGGGCTGCTGGCGATGGCTACGGCACTCAGGCTGATCGGACTGGATCAGCCCGGCGGCTTCGTCTTCGACGAGGTCTTCTACGCCCAGAACGCCTGCTTCAGCACGCTCGGCGGCCCCGCCTGCGGGCTCGATACGCTGGTGAGTCGGGCGCATCCGCCGCTGGGGAACTGGCTGATCGGAGCAGGGATGGCACTCTTCGGCTACTCGGAGATCGGGTGGCGGATCGCCTCCGCGATGGCTGGGGTGATGGGCGTGGTCGCGACCTTCGTGCTGGCTCGGCGGCTGCTCGGCAGCTGGTCGAGGGGCGCGGCGACCATCGGGGCCCTGGCGGCGGGCGGGCTGCTGGCGCTCGACCCACTCCACCTGGTGATGTCGCGAGTCGCGATGCTCGACTCGTTCGTGACCCTGTTCAGCGTGGCGGCGATCGGCTTCGCAGTGATGGATGCATCGGAAGCAGGTGCCCGGACCGGGCGCCGACGCCGGTGGCGCCTGGCCACCGGAATCACCCTCGGCGCGGCGGTGGCAGTGAAATGGTCGGGCGCGTACGCCGGGATCGGCGCAGTGGCGCTGATCCTGCTGGCCGAGACCGCCGTGCGGCGGGGCGCTGGCGAGGGGCGCTGGGTTGCCGCCCGACGAGCGATCCGGGATGAGTGGGGATCACTGGCGCTGCTGCTGGGGCTGGTGCCGATGGGGGTGTACCTCGCTTCGTACATCGGCTTCGCGCATGGATCGCTGGTGGCGATCCCGTGGCAGGAAGGGAGCTGGTGGCGCGAGGTGGCGGGCCACCAGCTGGCGATGCTGCGCTTCCACCTGGGGCTTGAGGGGAGCCATCCGTACGAGTCCCCGCCCTGGTCCTGGCT
>JBKJYH010000084.1:0-7091 GCA_046715765.1 Candidatus Limnocylindria bacterium | reverse complement strand
CCTCGCGCTCGGCCACCTTCTCGATTGGCCGGGGGTCGACGTTGGCCTCCTCGCCACCGTCTGCCGCCCGTTAGCTATGGCGGAGCCGGGCGTACTCCTTGCGGACATCCCGCGGGCCGCGCAGCCGGCCCTCGGTCAGCAGGCGGGCGGCGGCATCGGGGTAGCTGCCGTATCGGTCCTCGAAGGCCCGGCGTTCCTTGGCTACGAAGGCCTCGAACTCGGCTGGCGTCACCAGCTCGTCCTTGGCCCGGCTGATGAACTTGACGAATTCGGTGAAGGTCCAATCGGTGCCGTGGTAGACGAGGTCGAGGCTGGGGCGCAGGTCGCGGATCAGGAGGAGCTGCCCGACGCCGTCGAGGACGTCCGGGTTCGGCGGCAGACCGGCCTCCGCCGATGACTCGGACAGCACCCGGTGGCAGAAGCTGTGGAAGTTGCTGACCGTGATCCGTGCCCGAGTAGCGGGTCCCACGGCTGCTTCGATGCGCTCCTGGAGTTCGCGGGCCGCCTTGACGTTGTAGGTCAGGACCAGAATCTGCTCGGGGAGGAGGCCTGGCTGCGTGTCCAGCAGCCATTTCACCCGCTCGACGATGACCCGCGTCTTGCCCGTGCCCGCAGCGGCGATCACCACCGCCGGCCCGTCGCCGTGCTCGACGATCCGCCGCTGTTCGGGGGTCAGCGGAGCGTCAGGCGGTTCTGGGTGCGTGGCCTGGCCAGTGGCGGGGCCTGTGGCGATGGCGTGCCTCCTCTCGGGGTGCTCCGCTGGATCATCCTCCGCCGGTCAAGGTGTGGCGGCCTTCGAGGCAATCGGCGCACCAATGGGTCTCTTCGGGCATGAGCTCGCCCTGGTGCCGGCACAGTTGAAGGGTTGGACGGGTGCGCGACAGCTCGGGTGTCGGAGGCTGCGGCGGGTAGCGGCCGTTCTGTCAGGGCCGATCGTGCAGCACGAACGCACGAATGCACGAGTGCACGAACGCACGGACGCACGAACGCGGCTGACCGCGACCGACCCCGTCGGGTTGCCCAGCCGGCAGGGCTCTAGCCAGCGGCGATCAGCTAGTCGATGATCTCGGCCATCTGGAAGGCGCGGCCGTCCTCGCCTGGGTCAGACTTCGACGAGATCTCTGGGCCATGGGCACAACCATGGCGATGGCGGTGCCTTCCGTTCGGCATCGGTTCCGCTTCTCATCGGGTCCCGTGCTCGGTGAACAGCGAAAGGTACGGGCTGTATCGGTAGACACGGTGACGCCGCTGACCCGTGGTCTCCACCAGGAGATGGCGATCGACGAATGTGGCCAGTAGCTTGTTGGCGGTGGGCCAGGAGACGCTGAGGCTGATGACAGTTGACGCGGCCGTGACGAGCGGCTGCTCGTAGAGGTGATCGAGAAGGCGAGCAGCGCTGGCCGGTAGGTCGCGGATCGCGAGGACGTGCTCCTCGCGCAACGCGAGGATGGCCGCGGCCGTACGGGTCGCCTCCGTGCAGGTTTCGGTCACGCCACGCAGAAAGAAGGCCAGCCAACCCTCCCAGTCCCCTGTCTCACGGACCGCCGTGAGACGGTCGTAGTACTCCGCGCGGTGGCGACGGAGGAAGTAGCTCAGGTACAGGAGTGGCCGATTGATAACGCCTCCATGGACCAGCAGAAAGGTGATGAGAAGACGACCGATTCGCCCGTTGCCGTCCAGGAACGGATGGATTGTCTCGAATTGCGCGTGGGCCACGCCAGCGTGCACGAGGGCCGGCATGTCGCCGCGTTCGTGCATGAATTGCTCAAGGTTGCCAAGCAGCCGAGGCATCTCGTGCGACGGCGGCGGGATGTACGTCGCCTGAGCGAGGGTCGCCCCCATCGGACCAATCCAGTTCTGACTCGTCCTGAACGTACCGGGCGATCGCTCCGCCCCGCGGGTGTTGCGCATCAGCCGCTCATGGATTTCGCGCAGCAGCCGCAACGACAACGGCAACGACTCGAGGCGCTCGAGCCCGAAATTCATGGCGGCAACATGGTTGACGACCTCGGCAACGTCGAGCGGCAAGCGACGAGAGGCGGCATTCAGTTCGTACGCGAGAAGGTCGTCCAGAGAACTCTGCGTCCCCTCGATCTGCGAGCTCATCACTGATTCGCGGCGCACGTACATCGCGACGAAGAGGTCCGGGTTGGGGAGGGTCTGGCTCACGCCGTCGAGGCGTCCAATGGCCTGGTCGGCGGCGGACAAGTGCGGTGTGAGCCGACCGAGGTCGATTGCTGGCTTCGGGGGCAGTTCCTCGGGAACGAAGGCGCGGTACCCGGTCGGCTGGCGCACATACCGGCCCGCACGTGCACTTGTTGCGGCGGTCTCCATCGGGCTTATCAAAGCATATGGCCGGCTACTTTGACAAGAGGCAACTAACGCGGGGCCCATCGAAAGGGTTCTTTGATACCGGACCGGCGCGCGTCATCTTGCTGCGAGCGGTCCGGAGCCCTCGTGCTGGCCGGCCAGGCAGTCCGCGCACCAAGCGGTCTCTGCGGGCATGAGCTCGCCCTGGTGTCCGCACGGGCATTCGCAAGGTTGGTCGCCGTAGGGTTCGGCGTCGAACCAGTTGGGATCCGCGTCATCGGTCACGGTTGAAGGGTTGGACCGGTGCGTGACAGCTCGGGTGTCGGAGCCTGCGTGCCGGGCGACCGTGTTCTGTCAGGGCCGATCGTGCAGCACGAATGCACGAATGCACGAGTGCACGAACGCGGCTGACAGCGACCCCCGCGGAGGTGACAGTGGCCGGCAGGGGATATGCGGCGCTCCGGCGGCATCGGACAACGCTGGGGCAGGCGGGCCTATCGGCCGCTTGCGGCATGGGCAGCCTCGGCGATGGCGTCACGACCGACCGCCGGCCGGCCGTCGCTGAATCACGCTGAAACCCTGCGTGGTCTTCGGCCGCGGTTACCTAGATTCGGCTGCCTGGCGTTGTTCGTTGAGGGCTGCCTTTGCTCGAGAGATCATGCCCGAAACGGCGCGGTTGGCGCGAAACGTCCGGATGGTCACGTTAGGATGCTCGAGAGCAAAGACCCGGAAGATTTCGTCTGCGAACTGCTGGCCGATGCGTTTGACTCCAGCGAAGTCGAGCACCACGTGGTCGAAGCGTTCAAGGCGGCTCAGCACCCGACGCGCGCCTGATCTCGAGACCAGTGGGTCTTCTCCGAATGCGGCGAGCAGGATCGGCACCTCGGTGCGGTTGAAGCGGTAGCCCACGGGGTCCGAATACCGGTCGAACACCTGCTGTTCGGTCCGCCTCGAAGCCGCTGAGATGCGCATCCCGACCAGGGTCCCAGGTGGCCCCTCCCGATTCTCGATCAGCCAGTCCCGTTGATCTGGTGTGCACGCCCAGAACAGGTTTCCGGACAGGATCGCGAAGTGGTCGAACATCCGCGACGTGAAGAAGATGCCTTCGCCCGTGTGTCGCGTGGGGTCGGTGGTCAACTTTCCCTTGGACAGCTCCAGGACGACGTCGCGGGCTTCCTGAAAACCAAGCGCATCCTGGATCCGACGGAAGATGCCGACTCCAGAGTCGATCACCTCCATCGAGACCTCGCCCGGACCGCGATCGAGATGCACGACCACCTCTCGAGAATCCGAATGCGAGACCACGTTGTTGAACATCTCGTTGAATCCATATCGGCAGATGGCCCGCACGTTGTCGGGGATACCCGCGAGAGCCGGCACAATCAGTGCGGCCCAGACCTCGTGCTCCTCGTTGTGCTCGGCGACCGGCAGTGACCGGTCCACCACACGCTCGGTCCTGAACCGATAGCGTCGGGCACGAGTCTGCCCTTCTCCACGGATGAGCCCGCTTGCCACCAGCTTTCGGACATGCCAGTTGGCTGCCTGCCGAGAGATCCCAAACTCAGCCTGCAAGGCCGGCACGAGGTCCCGTTCATGCTGACCAAGCGAGCCCATGACATAGTCGTACACCCGCCGATGGGATACGTTTGAGGTGTCATTCACGCTCGGGATTGTATAATTCCAAGCCGGCTATTGTCCAATTGCCGCTCTAAACGCCGAGGCAGGTACCGCGCGTGCGCCGCAGTATCGGGCGGTCAGGCGGTGACCGGCACCAGGTTGCCGGTGGGTGCCACGTCATCGGCGACCTCGATGGCCTCAGCGCCCCGCGTGCAGGACGACCACCTCCGTCGCATCGGACCGGCCCTTCAGGGTCAACGACCGATGCTCGAGCCCCGTATCGGGCAGGCCGGCGGAGGTGAGCGCTGCGGTCGTGACCAGTAACTCGCCGGCAGCGGCGGCCGAGGCCAGGCGTGCCGCCACGTTGACCGGGTCGCCCAGGGCCGTCAGCTCGGTCAGGTCGCCCTCCCCCACCGTGCCGATGTAGGCCACGCCGGTGTTCACGCCACCGCCCACCGGCAGCCATGGCGCGTCGGTGTCGTTGCCGGTGGCCTTGAGGAGAGCGCGGCCGGCGGAGACCGCCCGCTCGGCGTGCCGCTCGCCGGCCAGCAACGGCACGAAGATCCCGATCACCTCGTCACCCACGAATTTGTCGACGATGGCATCGTGTTCTATCAGCACCCGGCTCGCCACCTGGAAGAAGCGGTCCATCTGGGCACGAAACTCGGTCGGGCGCATCCCCTCGGCCATGGTGGTGCTCTGGCGGACATCGGCGAACAGGAGGCTGCACACCACCTCGGCGCCTCCGGGCTTCTTCACGAGGTCGCGGAAACAGATTTCGCAGTACTTGGGATTGCGCGACCACGGGCCGCGACCCATCCGGCGCAGGATTGGCGCGAACGGCCCGCTGAATGGCGTGGCGCACATCTTGCAGCGCGGATCGCTGGGCAGGCGACCGAAGATCCGGCGACCCGCGACCATGATCCCGCTCGGCTTGCCCGAGAGCATGGCCTTGAGATCGGCCTGGTCGGCGTCGCGCTGGGAGTCGTCCGAGTGCGGGGCTGACTCGGTCATCAGGCGGCCAGTGTAGACCCCGAGGATTCGGACTCGGTCAGTCGACGATCTGGCGCTCGTGGCCGTTGGGGCAGAGGCCGCGACGCTCGTCGAAGAAGAGGTCGTCCATCACGTCCCAGGTCTTCCAGTGCGCCGCGCAGTACGAGGCGGCACAATCGGGGCACCAGAACGGGACCATCTCGTGCTCGATCCCGTACAGGACCGATGCGTCCCCGGCGGCCACCGCAGCGAGCGCCTCCGGCGTGACCTCGAAGGTCTGCTCCACCCAGGGGGTGTGCTGGACCAGCCGGGCCTGGTTCGGCTCCCGGTTGGCCAGGTCGAGGATGGCGGGGCTGGGCCGGAACTCGAGCAGATCGGCGGGGTCGGCAAGGATCTCGCCGGGTGCCAGCACGGTCAGCCGGCCGGCGTTGGCGCCGCACACGGCGCAGGTGAAGACGTGCTCGACCGCCACCTGCGGCTAGTGCAGGCCGACGCCGAACGGTCGTCGTGGGTGAATCATCTGTGCGGGGAGGATAGACGGGAGTAGTGGCGGCGGCTGGCAGGCGCGTTCCGGGCCACGGGATTCCAGTTCGCGGGCAGTGGGCCGAGCAACTTGTTCGCTGTCAGAGGCGCTCATGCAGCACGACTGCACGACTGCACGAGTGCACGAAGCGAGCTGACAGCGCCGACCCCGCGGCCGTGGCGAGTCGGCAGCGCCTCAGCCGGCGGCGATCAGCTCGTCGATGATCTCGGCCATCGAGTCCACGACCAGGGTCAGGTGCCCGTGGTCATCGGACAGGTGCGGGACCGCGGTGGGGATGTGCGCAGCCAGCCACTCGCCGTGGGCGTACGGCACCATTCGATCGTGCCGGCCCTGCCAGACGTGGACCGGGACGCGGATCGAGGCCAGGTCGAAGCCCCAGGCCTGGACCTCGGCCAGGTTCTCGTCGAACCAGCCCCAGTAACCCTCGCGCAGCCCTTCGCGGAAGCCCGCCGCCACCGTCTCGGCAAACTCGGCGGTCAGCGAGCCGCGGTCCACCTCGTCCACCAGGTCGCCGAACGCAGCCGCGACCTCGTCCGCGGTCACCGACCGGAACTGCAGCCAATCGGGCTCCATATGGGGGAGCAGCACCTCCGCACCGGCCAGCGCATACCCGAAGCTCTCGACGTTCTCCGTGCCCATCCCCGCGGTCCAGTCCAGCCCCTCGGCCGGGTGGGGGGCCACCCCACCGATGGTCGCCACGGCCCGAATCCGCTCCGGCAGCATGGCCGCGACCGCGAGGACGTGCGGTCCCCCGCCCGACCAACCGATGGCGTGGGCGCGCTCTGCCCCGATGTGGTCCATGACGGTGACCGTATCGGGCACGACCGCGGCGACGTTGCGCCCCGGCTGGCGGGTGGAGCTGCCGTATCCGGGTCGGCTCCAGCTCACCGTGCGCAGTCCCCGCTCGGCCCCGATCCGGACCTGCGCCGCGCTCAGCAGGCCGGAACTCGGCGTCCCGTTGTAGAAGAGGAGCGTCTCACCGTCCGCCGGGCCGCCGACGTACAGGTCCAGGCTGCGCCCGTCCGGAGTGGCGATCTGCGTGGCTTCGATCATGGCGGCAGGATACGGCGGCCCTGCCTCACCCTGCGGCTCAAGGGCGTGGCCGGCGCGATGCATCTCCACGCCGCCAGGCCGGCCTGAGCCCGCGAGGGGGCCGTTCGGCCCCCGATCGGGGTAACGCTCGGCTCCAGCATGGGGCCGCTTGTCAGTGTGAATGCGCATCTCGAGCGACCACACTGCAGGTGATGGTCCAGGGACGCTGGAGCTCCGGACCGAAACAGAGAGGAACTGCATTGTGACCAGTCGATTGAAGATCCTCGGGATCCTGATGGCGTTGATTGGCATCGCCTTCCTGGTGGCCGGCGGCTACACCTTCATCCGGACCCAGGATGGACAGCAATCGCTGACCGCGTTCAGCGCAGCCCAGGACGTCCAACTCTCCTACAACGAAGACGGCCAACTGGTCGACCGTGGCGAGACGGCGGGGGCAGACGCGATCATGGCCCTCCTGACCGAGGACTGGGCATACCCGGTCAGCGCGTCGGAGATGGACCCCAATGACCCGACGGTCAACACCGCCAGCGAGTACATGTACCAGATGGCGACCATCTCGTACCACGTCCTGAAC
>JBKJYH010000083.1:0-18241 GCA_046715765.1 Candidatus Limnocylindria bacterium | reverse complement strand
CTCCCACGCTGCACTTGCTTGCTACGATGAAACGGGACCTCGCCTCCGTGACGAATTGGCTACAACCGCCCCGAGTATTGACGATTCGATCGCTAGGGGCGCCGCGGAGGCAGTTGAGGCAAACCTTCAGCGGCTCGAACGCGAGGAAGACGGTTACCGCGTCGCGGCCGCGCAGCTCCACGTGGCCGTCGATAGCGCCGAAGAGCTCCTGCAAGGGGTCAACCTGGCGCTGGACAGCATCGAGGCGGCCATGCCTCCTTGGTACTCATTCTTCGGTCGGATTCCTTCCTGGCTCATCTCGCGATGGAGCGTCGTGGGCCTGTACCTGATCCTCACCGCGCTCGCCGCCGTCTTCCTTCCATTCCAGCTCTTGCCTCTTCTAGTCATAGGTATCGGGGGCGGTTGGTGGCTCATTCGGACCGCCCGCCGCCACGGACGCCTCGCGTTCGGCGACGTCGCCTTGCGGCTGGTCCTACTGATGCTGCTAGGGAGTCTGTTCTGGGGTCTTTACCCATCCCGCCCGCAAGCTCGGGAATACTCCTTCTCAAACCCTACGGCGGGTCTCGAGGATGGCGCGTACGCGATGGTGGCTGAGTCAGACGGCTTTCAGTACCTCCTGCCTTGCTCAACCTCATCGTGGGTTATTGCCGTTCCGCTGGCCGCCGTGCAATCCGTGCGACTGCCGCTCCCGATCTCCGCTACCCCGGCTGTGCCCAGTCTTTGGGAGGTGGTAGTCGACCGCCGTCCGCTGCGCTTCGGCTTTCTCCCTCCCGCTTGTTAGCGCGGACGCGGCGGAAGCTGTCCGGGGCTGACCTTGCCATTCACGACCTCGACAAACTTCGTTGCTGCCACCGACAAGTTCCGCGGCGGCATCGTCTTCGTCATCGGGGTGCTGGCGTTAGTGCCGGACAAGCGACGACGAGTGCGACCCGAATGAAGAAAGCTCACGAGCGGGACGAATGAGCGAGCGGCGACCCCGGCTCTACTAACTCGCCGCTTGCACCTGTCGCCCCCACAGATCTCGCAGCGGGCATTACCCGGAAATCAAGCCTGTTGGGCTGTCGGCGAATCCGGCAGCAACGCCGGTAGCAACAGGGACGAATGACCCCGGTCACCGGACCGCCTGGATCCGCTACGCTGAGCGTCGCGGAAGCATCGGCGAACGCTCGCGGACGCTCCGAAGCGCATTTGTAAACCGCCGGTTGTGGGTTCGATTCCCTCCGTCGGCTCCACGCACACCCTTGAGCGGCTCGCGACGCTTCGCTATACTCCCGCTCGGTCGCCGGCCCACCACCGGCGGACCGTGATCCGTGGGTAGGTTGAGCAGGTGGTGAGCTCCGCTGACTGTAGATCAGCCGTCTTCGACTGTGGGGGTTCGATTCCCTCCCTGCCCACCACTCTTCCCCCCGGCGATCGAGTTGCCGGCTGACCCGTCCGCCCGTCAGAATGGCCCGCGCGCCCACGTAGCTCAGTTGGCAGAGCACTTCCTTGGTAAGGAAGAGGTCTCCGGTTCGAGCCCGGACGTGGGCTCCACCATCTGCCATGACCAGGATGCATCGGAGGTCAGGTAACCCCTCATGAACGCCAACGTGGTGCTTCCGCTCGCAAGCTCGGTACTCTCGTTCGTATTCGCGATCCTGGTGGCAGACCAATGGCTCCGTCGCCGTCAGCCGTACCAGTTGATCTGGACCATCGGCCTGCTCTGGTATGGGATCAGCGCGGGCACGGAATTCGTCGGCAGCCAGTTCGGCTGGAACGAGACGCTGTACCGCCTCTGGTACCTGATCGGGGCGGTGTGGGTTGCCGGCTGGCTCGGCCTGGGCACCGTCTACCTCCTCGCCCGCACCCGCTTCGGTTACGCGTTCGCAGGATCCCTGCTGCTTGCCGGCCTCTTCACCTTCCTGTCGGAGCAGCGGTATCACTACCCCGGATCCGGCGCCGCCCCAAGCGTCTACTTCGCGATTGCGGTGGTGGTGGCGGTCGGGATCGCGGTCCTGACCGCCAGGCGCGATCCTCGCTGGGTGCACCTTGCCGCGGTCGTGATCGTGGGTGGCTCAGTGATCTCCGCCGTGATGATGGCGACCGCCACGCTGGCGCCGCCAGGCTATGCGCTTGACCCCGATACCGGCATCCCGACCGGGGAGTTGTTCCCCGGCTACCTGCGCCTGCTGACCCCGTTCTTCAATGTGACCGGGGCCTTCGCGCTGGTCTTCGGTGCGCTGTACAGCGCCTACGTCTTCATGCCCAAGCGGCGGATCATCCGCTACTCGCTGGCCCGCGACAGGGGCCTCGGTGCGTTCGTTGGCAACCTGCTGCTTGCCCCGGTCGGGATCGTGGTCAACTTCTTGGCATCGCTCCCGGGAGCGATGCTCGCGCTCTTCACCGGTCGCCTGTCGAGCCGCGTGCCGGCGACGATCCTCATCGCCATCGGTGCGTTCGTGCCTGCCATCACCAGCGGCCTGTCCCGCTTTGGGTCAACCAGCGCCTTCTTCATCGGCGAGCTGGTCGGCGTCGTCTTCCTGTTCGCTGGCTTCCTGGTCAGCATCGAGGTGTTCAGCGACATCCGGCTGCCCTTCACCGCCTTGGTGCTGGTGCGTCGCAAGCAACCCGAGCCGGAGGACGCCGCGCCGGCCTGAGCATGCCGCTTTTCGGCGCAGGAGTCAGCGAGAGGATTCCTGTTCGTACTCGCTCTGCATCTGCCCGATGTAGTCGTTGATCGATGGGACCCCAACCAGGCGGTCGTGGAAGAAGCTGTTGACCAGGTTCTTCAACAATTCACGGGCCGCGTCAGCGTCTGCGCTGAGCGCCGCACCCAGATCGCCGGTGTCGAGCTGCTCGCGCAGCCGAACCAGCGTCCTGATGATCTCCGCCTCCTCGGCTCCGTCGAGAACCCCGGCCACCTGGATGATGAGTGCGTCAGCCTGACTGAGCGCCTCGCGCATGGTGGTCGGCTCGTCGGGGTTGACTGCGTCATCGATGGTGCGCACCAGCGCCCAGACCTGGTAGAGCATGGCGGCCGGCTCGTCGAACAGCTCGCGCAGGTAGGCGGCGTCGATGTAGCGCCCGGTGAGTCGGAAGACGTTGTACATGCGTTTCGCGGCCTTCCCGTAGTTGAGTTCGCGGGTCACGTACTTGGCGACCTCGAGCTCGAGTTGGGCGACGTACTCGTCGATAGCGTCGGGGGACGCGTTGCGCACCAGCTTCGAGAAGATCGGGATCGAATCGGCCTCCAGGTAGACCTCCTGGAAGTAGCCGTCCAGGTGTCCGTCGAGCGGCGTAATGCTGCCGTCCGGCGCCTCCCAGGTGACGTCGAGGTTATTGCTCGCGTTGGCCAGGGTGCCCCGCTCCGGATCGGCCACGACCCAGTCGAGCTTGCACCAGCCGGGATCCACGGCGACGTCGTCCCATCTCAGCGAGAGTGGGTCGCCGTGGCTGGTGGAGGTGTCGATGCGGGCCTGCCGCAATTCGGCCGGCGTCCAACCGATCGACCCGCCGCGACTGACCAGGTGCCCGTCGCGGAGCAGGTCAACCGGCGCGGAACCAAATCTGACCTCGATCAGCCGGTATGTGTCGCCCCGTTCGGTGGCGAGCGCCTTGTCGCGGATGAGGTCGCCCAGGATTCGGCAGGCCTCCTCTCGGGTGGGGGCGTGGATGTTGACCCGCTCAAAGTAGTCGCAGTCCCCTGGATTGGTCTGGATCTTCGATTGCGCGGCGGAGCCGGAGAGCGCCAGCGCTGTCTCGACGCCGGGACGATCCTCGAAACCCACGATCCGCCCGACGGCGCGGAAGTGGGCAAGGTTGGCCGGCGAGAAGTCGAGCATGCTGACTCGGTGGCCGAAGGTGCCGCTTTCCGTATCGAGCACCATCTCGCCGCCGGAGTCGGCGGCCATCGCGCTCAGCCAGCGCAGTGCCTCGCCCTCGTCCAACTCGACGCCCATGCGCTGGGCTGCCTCCACGATGCGGGCGAGGTCCTCCGACGGCTGGCTCGGCATGGTCATTGGTGCGAGTCTAGCCCCCATGCCCGCCCCCGAGGTCGTTGACAGCGCGCCGGGCCCGGCCTAGAATCGGCGGGCTTTCCCCCGGTGTCCGGACCCTAGTTCAGCGTGGGTCGCTTCGGGTGAGGAACGAGGACTGCAACCCGTGGCCAAGGCCGAGAATCGCCCCGTGATCGCGCTCGCATGCACCACCTGCAAGGAGCGCACCTACAGTACCCGCAAGAACAAGAGAAACGATCCCGGACGGCTTGAGTTGAACAAGTTCTGCCCGCGCTGCCGGCAGCACACGCTGCATCGGGAAGCCAAGTAACGCAACGCACAGGGGTGTAGCTCAACTGGTAGAGCACTGGTCTCCAAAACCAGCGGTTGCAGGTTCGAGTCCTGTCGCCCCTGCCAGCACATCGGTCCAAGCAGTGAAACAGCCCACACAGGAGAGTTGACCGCACCGTGATCCTTCGGCTCCGCACCTACCTGGTCGAGGCCGTGGCCGAGTTGCGCAAGGTCGCGTGGCCCACCCGCCAGAACGTGATCAACCTGACGCTGATCGTGATCGCCGTGTCGGTCGCGGTCGGCGCCTACGTCGCGGTGCTCGACTCCCTCCTGCATTGGGGCCTGGAGCAGGTCTTCACCCTATGAGCGACGAACCGATCACGGTCGATACGACCGCGTCCAGCGAGGCTCGCCAGGCCGCCCGCCTGTCGCGCGAATCCCCGCAGCCTGACGATGCCTACGCCGCCGAGCGGACGACCAAGCAGTGGTACGTGATCCACACGTATTCCGGCTACGAAAACAAGGTCAAGGCCAACCTCCAGCACCGGATCGAAACGATGGGCGTGGAGGACCAGATCTTCCAGGTGCTCGTGCCAATGGAAGAAGAGATCGAGATCAAGAACGGGCAGCGCCAGACCGTCAACAAGAAGGTCTTCCCCGGCTACGTGCTGGTCGAGATGGTGATGACCGATGAATCCTGGTACGTGGTGCGCAATACGCCTGGGGTGACCAGCTTCGTGGGTTCGGGCAACCGGCCGACGCCGCTCATGGAGGGCGAGGTCAAGAAGATCCTCAAGCAGATGGGGGTCGAGGCGCCCAAGTTCAAGCAGCAGTTCAGCAAGGGGCAGAGCGTCCGCGTCAAGGACGGCCCGTTCGCCGAGTTCATCGGCACCGTGGACGAGGTCAACCCGGAGCGCAACAAGGTCAAGGTGCTGGTCAGCATCTTCGGTCGCGAGACCCCGGTCGAGCTCGATTTCCTGCAGATCGAGAAGCTCTAGCAAGAGGGAGGGGCGCGATCCGCCCCGCCAGAACCTCGGAGGACACAGTTGGCCAAGAAAGTACGCGCGATCGTGAAGATCCAGGCACCTGCGGCGGTCGCTACCGCCGCCGCCCCGGTGGGGCCGGCCCTGGGTCAGCACGGCATCAACATCATGGAGTTCATCAAGGCCTTCAATGAACGAACCGCCAACCTGCGCGGCTACGTCGTCCCGGCCGAGATCACCGTATTCGAGGACCGCTCATTCACCTTCGTGGTCAAGGCGCCGCTCGCAGCCGCCCTGCTCAAGCGCGCCGCCGGCGTGGAGAGCGGCTCAGCCCAGCCGAATCGGACGAAGGTCGGGCGTGTCACCAGCCAGCAGCTGCGCGAGATCGCCGAGACCAAGATGGCCGACATGAACGCCAACGACGTGGAGCATGCCATGCTGATCGTGGCCGGCACCGCGCGCAGTATGGGCATCGAGGTGATCGACTGATGGCCCCCCACGGACGCAAGTACCTGGAGGCGGCCGCCAAGGTCGACAGCGAGCGCCGCTACACGATCGGCGAGGCGTGCGAGCTCCTGCCCCAGGTGAGCACCAGCAAGTTCGACGCCACGGTCGAGGTGCATCTCCGCCTGGGCGTCGACCCGCGGCACGCGGATCAACTGGTACGAGGCACGGTGGTGCTACCGCACGGCACGGGGCGCAGCGCGCGAGTCGTGGTCTTCGCCCAGGGCGAGAAGGCTCAGGAAGCCCTGCGATCGGGCGCGGACGAGGTCGGCGGTGAGGACCTGGTCAAGAAGATCGAGGGCGGCTGGCTCGAGTTCGACGTGGCGATCGCCACGCCCGACATGATGGGCATGGTCGGCAAGCTCGGGAAGCGGCTCGGCCCTCGCGGCCTGATGCCGAACCCCAAGTCGGGCACGGTGACATTCGACATCGAGCGCGCGGTGGGTGAGGTCAAGTCTGGCCGGATCGAGTTCAAGGTGGATCGAGCCGGAATCGTGCACGCTGCGGTGGGTCGAGTATCCTTCACCCCCGCTCAGCTCGAGGCGAACGTGGCAGCCTTGGTGGACGCCATCAATCGCGCGAAGCCGAGCGGAGCCAAGGGAACCTACCTGCGCACGCTGACCCTGGCCCCCAGCATGGGCCCTGGCGTGCACGTGGACATTCCGTCTGCCCTGGCTTCGGCCAGCGGGTAACGCGAACCGCACAACTGAAGATCAGCCACAGACAGCGATGTGCTCCGGGTGAGAGCCCCGGGCAAATTGTCGGCCGATGAGCCGACCGCACGCCGAGGCATCGAATCGGACCGTTTGACGGTCCTCGTGCCTGGGTGCGCGAGGACCGTTTGCAGTTCCAGGAGGTATGCACAGATTCGATGCCGACCGATGCCAAGCGCCAGGCCGTTACCGAGCTGACCGCGTTGCTGCGCGCCAGTTCGGCGCTGGCCGTGGCCGACTACCGGGGCCTGAAGGTCTCGGAGATGCAGTCGGTCCGACGCTCGCTGCGAGCCGCCGGCGTGCAGTTGCACATCGCCAAGAACCGGCTGCTCAAGATTGCGGCCGACGAGGCGGGGCGCCCCGAGCTCAAGGCCATGCTGAGCGGGCCGACCGCAGTGGCCAGCAGTGGCGATGCCGTGGCCATGGCCAGGGCGCTCCAGGATGCCCTGCGGCCATACACCAAGGTGGTCTCCCTGCGGGGCGGGCTGCTCGGGTCGACCGCGATTGACGCCGCCGACCTCACCCGACTCGCGACCCTGCCGAGCCGCGATGTGCTGCTCAGCCGGCTGGCCGGCGCCATGGCCTCCCCGCTGGTGGGGATGGCCGGGGTGCTGTCCGCCAACCTTCGAAACCTCGTCGGCGTGCTGAGCGCAGTGGCCGACCAGAAGCGACAGCGCGAGGGCGGCTCGGCCGCCTGATCGCACCACAAGGAGAAGAGTACCGACGATGGCGAAGACGAAAAGCAAGGACGAGATCCTCGAGGCGATCGACAACATGACCGTCCTCGAGCTGTCCGACCTGGTGAAGGCCTTCGAGGAGCGCTACGGCGTGACCGCGGCTGCCCCAGCGATGGCCGCTCCGGCCGCGGCAGGCGGCGATAGCAGCGCCGCAGCGCCGGTTGTCGAGGAGCAGACCGAGTTCGACGCGGTCCTGACCGAAGTCGGGCCGAACAAGATCCTGGTCATCAAGGCGGTCCGTGAGCTGACCGGGCTTGGCCTCAAGGAGGCAAAGGACCTGGTCGACGCAGCTCCCAAGGCGGTCAAGGAAGGCGTGACCAAGGAAGAGGCCGAGGCGGTCAAGGCCAAGATGGCCGAGGCCGGTGCTACGGCCGAGGTCCGCTGACCGCGGATCTCCTTACTCACACTGAGGGCCGGTCGACGCTGACCGGCCCTCGTTCCGTCTCAGGGGGCCGGTTCGTCGGGCGCCAGGACCCAGCGGTAGAGGGCAGCGGCAAGCCCGGCCCCCACCAGGGGACCGATCCACCACACGTACCAATGGTCGAAGAACCCGGCCGCGACGGCCGGTCCGAACCAGCGCGCCGGGTTCATCGCCGCGCCGGTGAGCGGCCCGCCAACCAGGATGTCGGCCGCCACGGCCAGGCCGATCGCCAGCCCACCGATCTTCGGCGCACGGGGATCGACCGCGGTGCCCAGCACCACCAGGACCAGCAGCGCGGTGAGCACCGCCTCGACGGCGATTCCCGCCATCGGCTCGACTCCGGCTCCCAGCGCCGGAGTGCCGATGTGGGACGGACCCCAGGCGGCCTGGCTGAAGGCGAGGCTCAACGAGAAGCCGGCCGCTAGCGCTCCCACCAGCTGCGCCCCCACGTACTGCACGGCTGCGCCGATCCGGATGCGGCCCACGATCCAGACCGCGAAGGTTACGGCAGGGTTGAAGTGCGCGCCGGATACCGCGCCGAGTGCGGACGCCAGAACGGCAAGGGCCAGGCCGTGAGCCAGCGCCACACCGAGCAGGCCGGGCGAGGTGCCGCCACCGGCCTCCATGACGCCGTACATCACGATCGAGCCGGCGCCCACGAAGAAGAAGAGGAAGGTTCCAACCGCCTCGGCGACCAGCCTCCCAAGCATGTCTCGTTCCACGACACCCTCCAGCCGATGGCGGCCGGAGATGGCCGCCTCGCGGCACAATAGCGCGGTCAAGGGAGCCGGTCAGCACGATCTCGGTTGACGAAGCAATGAACGCTGCTATACTCGCGTTTCGCGTGTCCGCGTCCCCCCATGCCTCTGACGAGGAGTCCTGAATGCCCTTGGCCGAGTCCGCTGCGCGCTTTGCGCTGGCCCCGAGCCGTGAGAATTTCTCTCATATCCCGGAAGTCCTTCCCCTTCCGGACCTCATCCAGACCCAAACTGATTCGTTCCAGTGGTTTGTCAAATTCGGACTGCGGGAGCTGCTCGACGAGATCACCCCGATCTCCGACTTCACCGGCAAGAACCTCGATCTGCACTTCAAGGACTATTGGTTCGAGGAGCCGAAGTTCACCGAGGAAGACTGCCGCACCCGCGACCTGACCTACGCCAAGCCACTGAAGGTCGAGGTTGACTTGCACATCAAGGAGACCGGCGAGCACAAGGTGCAGACCGTCTTCATGGGCGACTTTCCCTGGATGACCGAGCAGGGGACCTTCATCATCAATGGCGCGGAGCGCGTGGTGGTGAGCCAGCTCGTCCGTTCTCCGGGGGTCTACTACACCGGCGTCGAGGACCCGGCCACCGGGCGGCTTCTGTTCGCGGCCAAGGTGATCCCGAACCGTGGTGCCTGGCTCGAGTTCGAGACCAGCAACAAGGACCTGCTCAGCGTCAAGGTCGATCGCAAGCGCAAGATCCCCGTCACCACCCTCCTGCGGGCGGTGGGGCTGGTCGACCCGGCGGAAATGCTGAGTCGCTTCGAGCCTGTCGATAACAACCCGGAGCACCCGTACCTTTCGCTGACCCTCGACAAGGACCCGGCGTCAACCCAGGAAGAGGCGCTGATCGAGGTCTACAAGAAGTTGCGCCCCGGCGATCCGCCCACCGTCGAGAACGCCCGAACCCTGGTCAACAGCCTGTTCTTCAACTTCCGCCGTTACGACCTGGGGCGCGTCGGGCGCTACAAGCTGAACAAGGCCCTGTCACCCGCCGCGGCCAAACTCAAGATCGAGTTGCCTGCTGAGCAGGGTGAGACCGGCCGCGAGGCGCGGATCATCAGCCAGAACGACATCGTGGCGATCGTGGGCAAGCTGATCGAACTGAACAACAGCCGCGGCGAGGGCGATGACATCGACCACCTCGGCAATCGGCGGATCCGCGCCAACGGCGAGTTGATTCAGAACCAGTTCCGCATCGGGCTGCTACGCATGGAGCGCGTGGTCAAGGAGCGGATGACGATCACCGACGCCGAGCAGGCAACCCCTAACGCCCTGATCAACATCCGCCCGGTGGTGGCTGCCATGAAGGAGTTCTTCGGCGGCAGCCAGCTCAGCCAGTTCATGGATCAGACCAACCCGCTGGCCGAGCTCACCAACAAGCGTCGCCTGTCGGCCCTCGGCCCGGGCGGCCTGTCACGGGAGCGTGCCGGCTTCGACGTCCGAGACGTGCACCCTTCGCACTACGGCAGGATGTGCCCGATCGAGACGCCGGAGGGGCCGAACATCGGTCTCATCGGCTCGCTGGCAACCTACGGCAAGATCAACCAGCACGGCTTCATCGAGACCCCCTACCGTCTCGTTCGCCGGGTGATCGGCCACAAGGACCGCCAGGCAACCGCGCTCGGGCAGATCCTGGCCGAGGACCTGATGGCTGCCGAGGGCGCCAAGCCGCTCTTCAAGGCCAAGAAGGTCGTGGATGACAAGGTCTGGGCCGCGATCAAGGAGCACAAGCTCTCGGGCGTGCGGGTAACGCCGGTGGTGAGCGACGAGATCGTGTACCTGGCCGCGGATGAGGAGGAGCGCTTCCACATCGCCCAGGCCAACGCGCCGCTCGACGCTGATCAGCACTTCGTCGAGGAACGGGTCCTGGTCCGCTACCGCGACCAGTTCTACGTGCAGGCCGCCGATGACGTGGACTACATGGATGTCAGCCCCAAGCAGATCGTCAGCGTGGCGACGGCGATGATCCCGTTCCTCGAGCACGACGACGCCAACCGAGCGCTGATGGGCTCGAACATGATGCGTCAGTCCGTCCCGCTCCTCACGCCCGAGGCCCCCGTGGTGGGCACCGGCGTGGAGTACCGGGCAGCGCTCGACTCCCAGGCGGTCGTGGTTGCGACCCGTCCGGGCACCGTGGTCTCGGTCACCGCCGATGCGGTGGTGGTCGAGTCCGACGACTCGGCCGATGAGCCGACCTCGTACAAGTTGCGCAAGTTCCTGCGCTCGAACCAGGGCACCTGCATCAACCAGCGTCCGATCGTAGATGTCGGCGACCGGGTCGCCGAGGGGCAGGTGCTGGCCGATTCGTCGAGCACGGACCGCGGCGAGATGGCGCTGGGTCAGAACATCCTGGTCGCCTTCCTGCCGTGGGAGGGTGGCAACTACGAGGACGCCATTGTCATCAGCGAACGCCTGGTGCGCGAGGACCTGTTCACCTCGATCCACATCGAGAAGCACGAACTCGAGGCTCGCGACACCAAGCTCGGCCCCGAGGAGATCACCCGCGACATTCCGAACGTGGGCGACGAGAGCCTGCGCAACCTCAACGATGAGGGGATCATTTACGAGGGTGCCGAGGTCAAGCCTGGCGACATTCTGGTCGGGAAGATCACGCCCAAGGGCGAGACCGAACTGACCGCGGAGGAGCGGCTCCTGCGCGCCATCTTCGGAGAGAAGGCCCGCGAGGTGAAGGACAGCTCCCTCCGCCTGCCGCACGGCGAGCGCGGGATCGTGGTAGAGGTCCGCGAGTTCAATCGCGAGACCGGCGATGAACTGCTTCCCGGCGTGAATCGGCTGGTACGGGTCAGCGTGGCCCAGAAGCGCAAGATCAGCGTCGGCGACAAGATGGCTGGCCGTCACGGCAACAAGGGCGTGATCGCCAAGATCCTGCCGGTCGAGGACATGCCCTTCCTGCCGGACGGCACCCCGGTCGACATCGTCCTCAACCCGCTCGGCGTGCCGAGCCGGATGAACATCGGCCAGATCCTGGAAACCCACCTCGGCTGGGCGATGAAGACGCTCGGCCTGATGGCGGCCACACCGGTCTTCGACGGCGCCACCGAGGAACACATCCGGGCTGCGCTGAGCAAGGCCGGCTTGCCGGAGAACGGCAAGAGCCAGCTCTTCGACGGCCGCACCGGTGACCCGTTCGATCGCGAGGTGACGGTCGGCTACATCTACATGATGAAGCTGCACCACCTGGTCGAGGACAAGATCCACGCCCGGAGCACGGGCCCCTACTCGCTCATCACTCAGCAGCCGCTGGGCGGAAAGGCGCAGTTCGGCGGCCAACGCTTCGGCGAGATGGAGGTCTGGGCGCTCGAGGCCTACGGCGCGGCGAACATCCTCCAGGAACTGCTCACGGTCAAGAGCGACGACGTGATGGGCCGGGTGCAGACCTACGAAGCCATCGTCAAGGGGGAGGAGATCCAGCCGCCGGGCGTACCGGAGTCATTCAAGGTGCTGATCAAGGAGCTCCAGGCACTCGGCCTGTCGGTCGAGATCCTGAACGAGAACGAGGAGGAGATTCGATTCATCGAGGACACCGGCAGCTATCCGCTGCCGGACCTGGGTGGCATCAACCTCCAGGGATTCGAGGAGTAATCACGGCGGGGCGACGGCAGGTGCCGTTCGTCCGCGCATCACCAGGCAAGATCCAAACGCCGGGGCCCGGTCAGCCCTGGCAGTCACGCAGGGACGTGACATAACCGCGGGAGTCAAGGTCACTCATGCTGGAAGTCAACAACTTCGACGCGATCCGGATCGGGCTCGCGTCGCCGGAGCAGATCAAGGGCTGGTCCTCGGGCGAGGTTACCAAGCCCGAGACGATCAACTACCGCACCCTCAAGCCTGAGAAGGACGGCCTCTTCGACGAGCGCATCTTCGGTCCGACCAAGGACTGGGAGTGCTACTGCGGTAAATACAAGCGGATCCGCTACAAGGGAATCATCTGCGACAAGTGCGGCGTCGAAGTGACCCGCAGCAAGGTTCGCCGCGAGCGGATGGGCCATATCAAGCTGGCCAGCCCGGTGAGCCACATCTGGTACTTCAAGGGCACGCCCAGCCGGCTTGGAATCCTGCTCGACATCAGCCCGCGCAACCTTGAGCGGATCCTGTACTTCGCCCTGTACGTGGTAACTCGCGTCGACGACGGCGAGCGCGAGAAGGTGCTGGTCCGGATCGAGCAGGAGATGGCCGAGCGGATCGAGCAGGCGAAGGAGACCCTCGACGCCAAGAAGGCCGAGGTCGAGGCTGCAGTGGCAGACAAGCGGTCCGAGGTGGATGCCGCCCACGCCGCGGAGATCCGACGCCTCGACGAGCGCCTGGGCACCCGCCGTGAGGAGCTGACCGCCGCCGCAAACACGGTCGAGGCCGCCATCAAGGCCGCCGGGAAGGCGGTCGTCGAGGACCTGGTCTTCGCGCCGACCGGAGAGGTGCTGGCACGAGCCGGGGAACCGGCCAAGGGGGCGCTGGCCGAATTGAAGAAGGCGGTCAAGGCCGAGGTCGCCGCGGTGGAAGCCGAGATCGCGACCGCAAAGGCTACCGCAGGCGAACGACGAAGCCTGGCCAACGCCGACCTGGAGGCAGGCATCGCGGATGCGCTTGCCACCGAGCGGGCCGACCTGGCGCGCGAGACCGATGACGCACGCCTGGCTGCGCGAGTGGCCAAGCAGCAGGTCGAGGGCATCAAGGTCATGCAGACCCTGACCGAGTCCGAGTACCGATCCATGAATGAGCAGCACGGCCGGATGTTCGCCGCCGGGATGGGCGCCGAGGCCGTCAAGAAGATCATCGAGGGGCTCGACCTCGACACGCTCGCCCAGAAACTGCACATCGAGATGCGCCAGACTTCGGGCCAGCGCCGCAAGAAGGCGATCAAGCGCCTGCGCCTGATCGAGGCTTTCCGCAAGAGCGGAGCCCGGCCGGAGTGGATGATCATGACCACCCTGCCGGTCATCCCGCCCGACCTTCGACCGATGGTTCAGCTCGACGGTGGCCGGTTCGCCACCAGCGACCTGAACGACCTGTACCGCCGAGTGATCAACCGCAACAACCGGCTGAGCCGGCTGCTTGACCTCGAGGCCCCCGAGATCATCATTCGCAACGAGAAGCGGATGCTGCAGGAGGCCTGCGACGCACTGATCGATAACGGGCGCCGCGGCAGGGCCATTGCCGGCACCGGGAATCATCGGCTCAAGAGCCTGTCGGACATGCTCAAGGGCAAGCAGGGCCGATTCCGGCAGAACCTCCTTGGCAAGCGGGTCGACTACTCCGGTCGATCGGTCATCGTCGTCGGCCCCGAGCTCAAGCTGCACCAGTGCGGCCTGCCCAAGAAGATGGCGCTCGAGCTGTTCAAGCCGTTCGTGATGCGTCAGCTGGTGGAGAAGCAGTTCGCCCACAACATCAAGTCCGCCAAGCGCATCGTCGAGCGAGTCCGGCCCGAGGTCTGGGACGTGCTCGAAGAGGTCATCAAGGACCACCCGGTGCTTCTGAACCGCGCTCCGACGCTCCACCGGCTGGGGATCCAGGCCTTCATGCCGGTCCTGGTCGAGGGGTCCGCGATCCAGATCCACCCGCTGGTGTGCTTCGCCTTCAACGCGGACTTCGACGGCGACCAGATGGCGGTCCACGTGCCGCTCTCGACCGCCGCCCAGCGCGAAGCGAAGCAACTGATGCTGTCCACTCAGAACCTGCTCAGCGCGGCCGACGGTTCTCCGGTCGTGTCGCCAACCCATGACATGGTGCTGGGCTGCTACTACCTGACGGTGGGCCACGCCGAACTGCAGAAGCCCGGCGCTCCCCCACTCACCGATGAGCAGCGCAAGCCACGCCACGCCTACATGGACGACGCCGAAGTCTTCATGGCCCTGCAGGCCAAGGCTGTCGGGCTGCACGACCCGATCGAGGTGGAGACCTCGGTCTGGGAGGGCGATCTGACCGAAGGTGCGCTCGTCTCCCGCCGGATCACGACTACTCCGGGGCGCGTGGTCTTCAACACGGTGCTGCCGCCGCAACTGCGGTTCGTGGACGCGGTGATGAACCGCGGTGCGCTCAAGGCGATCATCGCCGACTGCTACCGGAGGCTCGGCCCGCTGGCCACCACCACCCTGGTCGACGGCATCAAGTCAACCGGCTTTCACTACGCCACCGTGGCCGGGATCACGATCGGGATCGACGACGTCAAGATCCCGCCGGAGAAGACCGAGATCCTCGGCCGCGCCGACGGCGCCGTGTCGCAGATCGACCGCGAGTTCAAGCGTGGCCTTATCACCGAGGACGAGCGCTACGAGCAGACGGTCAAGGTATGGCGTGAGGCGACCGACGAGGTCACCGGTCGCATGCTTGACGGCCTGGACCGCGACGGGAGCGTGTGGATGATCACCCACTCGGGCGCCCGGGGAAATGTGACCCAGGTCCACCAGTTGGCCGGCATGCGCGGCCTGATGGCGGACCCGTCCGGGCGGATCATCGACCTACCGATCCGCAGCAACCTGCGTGAGGGCATGAGCGTGCTGGAGTACTTCATCTCCAGCCACGGCGCGCGCAAGGGGCTGGCCGACACAGCGCTGCGCACGGCCGACTCGGGGTATCTCACCCGGCGACTGGTCGACGTGGCGCAGGATGTCATCACCCGTGAGGACGACTGCAACACCGACCTGGGGACCTGGATCACCCGCGAGGAGTCCGGGCTCATTCCCGAGCCGTTCGTTGACCGACTGATCGGCCGCATGGCGGCCATCGAGATCACCGATCCCGCCACCGGCGAGGTGATCACCGAGCGAAACCAGGAGATCGACGAAGCGGCCATCGCCCGGATCGAGGCCAGCGGCGCCGACCGGATCAGCGTCCGTTCGCCGCTCACCTGCGCCGCACGCCACGGCGTGTGCCGGATGTGCTATGGGCGCAACCTGGCCACCGGTCGGCTGGTGGACATCGGCCAGGCGGTCGGGATCATCGCCGCCCAGTCGATCGGCGAGCCCGGCACCCAGTTGACGATGCGAACCTTCCATACCGGCGGCGTCGCCGGCGAGGACATCACCCAGGGCCTGCCCCGCGTCGAGGAGCTGTTCGAGGCCCGCATCCCCAAGGGCCAGGCGATCATGACCGAGATCGACGGTGCCGTCGAAGTGGTTCGTACCGGCGTCGACCAGCCGATCGTGGTGCGCGTCACCCACCGCGAGGCATACCAGACCCCGGTCAAGCTCACCCCCCAGCACGAGGTGCTGGTGGCCAGCGGAGACGAGGTCGTCGAGGGCCAACTTCTGGCCCGCCTGGACGAGGGCGACTCAGGGACCGAGGTGAAGTCACCCGCCGCGGGGCGCATCACCAAGAAGGGGAGCGTGCTCACGATCCATTCCGAAGACGTGGATGCGCGCGAATACCAAGTCCCGCATTCGGCCCGGCTGCGGATCGAGACCGGGGCGGAGGTATTGGCTGGCGATCCGCTGACCGAGGGCTCGCTCAACCCGAAGGACCTGCTGCTGATCAAGGGCGTGGATACCGTCCAGCGCTTCCTGGTGGCCGAGGTCCAGAAGGTGTATCGGTCCCAGGGCGTGTCCATCTCGGACAAGCACGTGGAGATCATCGTTCGCCAGATGCTCCGCAAGGTCAGCGTCGACGGGGCGGGCGACACCGAGCTGCTGCCGTCGGAACTGATTGATCGCTTCGAATTCGAGGAGGTCAACAACCGAGTCCTGGCCGAAGGCGGGGAGCCGGCGACCGCTCAGACGGTGCTCTTGGGCGTCACCAAGGCATCCCTCAACACCAGCTCATTCCTGGCCGCGGCCTCCTTCCAGGAGACCACCAGGGTCCTGACCGAGGCGGCGATTAACGGCGCAAAGGACCATCTGATCGGCCTGAAGGAGAACGTGATCATCGGGAAGCTGATCCCAGCCGGGACGGGCGCCGAGGCACGTGCCCTGGCGGCAGCTCGGGCTGCCGAACTGTCGCCGGAGGATGCCGAGGCGCTCCGCGAGCGCGAGGCCGCGATGACCTTCCTGATCGGCGATGCCGACACCGACGGATCCGGCGTGATCGAGCCCGACGAGGCTGAAGCGGCTGCCGAAGAGGCAGCTGAGACGGTCGCCGAGTTGATGGGCGCCGGCGAGAATCCCGAGTTGGAGGCGACGGTCGAGGAGCAGGTCTTCGACGAACTCAGCGAGGTCGCCGAGGTCGAGCCCAAGGCGTAGCTGGGAGGCCCGCCTCAGGCGGGCTCTCGGTTGACACTCCTTCGGGCTCGGACCTATACTCCGCCTTCGGTGTCCCGTTCGAGGGACGCCTTCGTGTGTGCTCGTTTGAGCACGTCCGCCAGATCGATCCGCGCCCCAATACGGGCACCGCGCGGGCCGTGCTGACGGCCCACGATTGACCATCAGCTCACATATCTCCAGCGAGCCAACGCGAGGTTCATCGGGTTGCCAACCATCAATCAACTGGTCCGGAAGGGCCGCACGCCTGCGGTCCGCAAGGTCAAGGCACCGGCGCTGCGTCGGACCTTCAACACGTTGAAGCAGTCTGCCTCGGAAGGCCGCGGAGCGCCACAGCGCCGCGGTGTTTGCCTGCAGGTCATGACTCGCACCCCGAAGAAGCCAAACTCTGCACTGCGCAAGGTCGCCCGCGTTCGCCTGACCAATGGGATGGAGGTCACTGCCTACATCCCCGGTGTCGGCCACAACCTTCAGGAGCACTCCGTGGTCCTGGTTCGCGGCGGCCGGGTCAAGGACCTGCCGGCGGTCAAGTACCACATCGTACGCGGCACGCTCGACGCTGCTGGCGTGCGCGATCGCAAGCAGAGCCGCAGCAAGTACGGCGCCAAGTCGGCCGGGAAGAGCTAGGCCCCCCCTATGCCTCGACGCCCCACGATCGCTCGCAAGACCAAGTACGCCGAGACGCTGTCGGGTACTGCGCTCACCAAGGGCCAGTTCACCAACAAGTTGATGCAGGGCGGCAAGCGTCAGTTGGCGTCCGGCATCCTGGAGGATGCCCTCGAGCGCTGCGCCACGGGCGGCGGCCGTTCCGGGGTGGAGGTCATGGAGATGGCCCTGCGCAACGCCATGCCGCTGATCGAGGTCAAGCCCAAGCGGGTGGGCGGCGCGACCTACCAGGTCCCGATTGAAGTCCGCGCCGATCGGCGCATCAGCCTCGGCATGCGCTGGCTGATCGAGGCTGCCCGCAAGCGGACCGGGAAGAGCATGGCCGAGAAGCTGGCCAGTGAATTCCTTGACGCCTCGAATGGGATCGGTGCCGCGGTGAAGCGACGCGAGGACACCCATCGCATGGCGGAGGCCAACAAGGCCTTCAGCCACTTCAAGTGGTAGCCCTGGTCATGCCGACTGCCATCGGGTTGGAGAAGACCCGCAACATCGGGATCATCGCCCACATCGACGCGGGGAAGACCACGGTGTCGGAGCGGATCCTGTTCTACACCAAGAAGATCTACAAGATCGGCGAGGTTCATGAGGGCGCGGCCACCATGGACTGGATGGAGCAGGAGCAGGAGCGCGGCATCACCATCACCGCCGCGGCCACGACCTGCTTCTGGGACGACTACCGCCTCAATCTTATTGACACGCCCGGCCACGTGGATTTCACGGTGGAGGTGGAGCGCAGCCTCCGCGTGCTCGACGGGGCGGTCGTGGTCTTCGACGGGGTGGCGGGCGTCGAGCCGCAGTCCGAGACGGTGTGGCGCCAGGCCGACCGATACCGGGTCCCGCGCTTCTGCTTCGTGAACAAGCTCGACCGTACCGGCGCCGATTTCTGGCGCGTGGTCGGGATGATCCACGATCGACTCGGTGCCAACGCGGTCCCGGTCCAGCTGCCGATCGGTTCGGAGGGCGGGTTCCGCGGCGTGAT
>JBKJYH010000082.1:0-12639 GCA_046715765.1 Candidatus Limnocylindria bacterium | reverse complement strand
AACCTGCTCGACCTGTCGCGCATCGACGCCGGCATCTTCCCGCTCGACATCAGGCTGGGAGACCTGCGCGACCCGATCCGGGCCACGGTCGAGGCCCACGCCCAACTGGCCGAACAGCGCGGGGTGTCGCTGGTCAGCGAGGTGCCGTCGTCCCCGGTCCTGCTCCGCTTCGACCGCGAGCGGATCGTGCAACTCCTCAACAACCTGGTGGGCAACGGCCTGAAATTCACGCCTCGTGGCGGCCAGGTGGTCGTCTCGCTGGCCGATGCGCCGGACGCTCCCGTCATCTCGGTGCGCGACTCGGGACCGGGGATCCGTCCCGAGGAGATGCCGCGCATCTTCGACCGCTTCTTCCGCGGCACCAACGTCGGCGAGGCGCGTGCCTCGGGGAGCGGGCTGGGTCTGGCCATCGCGCGCTCGATCGTGGAGATGCACGCGGGCACGATCGAGGCGGCCAGCCCCGACGGGTCGGGCGCGACCTTCACCGTCCGCCTGCCGCGCAAAGATTCATGAAACTTCACGGCAGGCGCGCACCGCGGACAACCCGGAGCGCGCAGGATGCGGCCCCATGAGCGACTCCTCGCCGACCGAGATCCAGCGCTTCGGTCCGCCACCCGAGCAGCCGGCCACACCGCTCGCGGCTCCCCCGCCACCGCCACGGCAACCAGCGTCGGCCGCGGGGTCGGCAGCGGCTCCCGGGCTCAGCGCGGGCCGGGTGGTGGGCATCGCACTAGTGACCGCCATCGTCTCGGGGTCACTCTCCGCGGCGGCGGTCGCCAACCTGATGCAGCCGGTCGGCGACGGGGGACCGCTGCCCCTCGGCACCAACACCACCTCGGTCCACCTCGACGAGTCGAGCGCGGTGATCAACGCCGTGGCAAGGGTCATGCCGGCCGTGGTAACCATCCAGTCGCGCAGCGCCTCGGGCGGCGCCAACGGGACCGGCTCGGGGGTGATCTTCGACAGTGCAGGCTGGATCCTCACCAACAAGCACGTGGTCAACGGCGCCGACAGCCTGACCGTGATCCTCAACGACACGCGTGAGTTCGCCGCCCGGATCATCGGCATCGACACGCTCACCGACCTCGCCATCATCAAGGTCAACGCCACCGACCTGCCGGCCGCTGCGTTGGGCGTATCGGCCGACCTGCAGATCGGACAGCTGGCGATCGCGATCGGCAACCCGCTGGGGACCTTCGAGAACACGGTCACCACCGGGGTGATCTCGGGCCTGGGGCGCCACATCCTGGCGGGCGATCCGCTGCAGGCGGGATCCGAGCCGCTCAACAACCTGATCCAGACCGATGCGGCCATCAACCCGGGCAACTCGGGCGGTCCCCTGGTCAACAGCCTGGGCCAGGTGATCGGGATCAATACCGCGGTCAGCCAGGAGGCACAGGGGATCGGCTTCGCGATCCCGATCGATATCGCCCGCCCGATCATGGAGGCGGCGCTGGACGGGCGACCAATCGCCCGCCCCTGGATCGGGGTGTACTACCTGAAGGTGACGGCCCAGCTCGCCGACGATCGCAACCTCGGCGTTGACCACGGGGCGCTGATCGATGCGACCAGCGACGGCCGGGCGGGTGTCTTCCCCGGCTCGCCGGCGGCAGATGCCGGCCTGCGGGAGGGCGACGTCATCACCGCGATCAACGGCGTGTTGCTCGACGCTCGCCACGACCTCGCAACCGTGGTCCTGCCCAACGAGCCAGGCGACGTGGTGACCCTGCAGGTCTGGCGAGACGGTGAGTCGATCGAGGTCGAGGTGACCCTGGGCACGCTCCCCGCCGAACGCTGAGCCGGGCGGGTCAGCGGGCTCGGCGGACCCGAACCTCCACCGTCTCGAACGGACCGGGCAGCGGGGCGCGCGGTTTGCGGACCGCAACCTCCACCGAGTTCAGCAGCGGGTGGGCGCCGAGCAGGTCGCCGGCGATCCGGTTGGCCAGCGCCTCGATCAGCCGGAAGCTGCCTCCCTCGACCGCCGCGCGGACCTCCTCGAAGACGGTGGCATAGTCGACCGTGTCGGCCAGATCGTCCGACGCGCCGGCGGTGGCGAGGTCCAGGTGCAGCGCCACGTCCACCTCGAACGGCTGCGGCTCCATCCGCTCGGCCAGGGTCACGCCATGCCGACCCAGGAAGCGCATCCCCCGCAGGCCGATCCGGTCCCCGCCCCGCTCACCCATCTAGACCTCCTGCCTCGCGGCGTGCCATCGAGCGATGCCGTCCGCCACGCGCACCGTCTTCATGATGGCCGCCACGTCGTGCACGCGCACGATGTCGGCGCCGGCGGCGATCGCCAGCGCCACGCTGGCGGCGGTCCCCTCCAGACGCTGGTCCGGCCCCGCCCCGCCCAGTAGCTCACCGATGAATCGCTTGCGGCTGGTCCCCACCAGCACGGGCAGGCCTCCCATGGCCGCCTTGAACTCCCTGAGCCGGTGCAGCAGCTCGATGGAATGCTCGGGGGTCTTGCCGAAGCCGATCCCCGGATCGACCACGATCCGCCCGCGGGGCACCCCCGCGCGGACGGCTGCCTCGACCGCCTCGCCCAGCCAGGTAACCACCTCATTGAACATGCCGCCGGGATACTCCGCGCGGTCCTGGTTGTGCATCAGCACCAGCCACGCTGCGGCCTCGGCCGCCGCGCGGGCGGTCTCAGGGTCGTGGCGGGCGGCCCACACGTCGTTGACCATGCCCGCCCCCGCGCTCAGCGCCCCTCGAGCGACCGCGCCTTTGCTGGTATCGATGCTGACCATCGCTCGCTCACCGAAGGCCGCGGCCAGGGCTGCCACCACCGGGACGGCGAGGGCCGCCTCGTCATCCGCGCTGATGGGCGAATGGTCTCCGTAGAACTGGGCGGGACGGGAGGACTCGGCACCGACATCCAGCAGTGTTGCCCCCGCGTCCACGAAGCCGCGCGCCTGCTCGAGGGCAGCGGCCACCACCTCGTCGAGGGCGCGTCCGGGCGGCGCCAGGCCGTCGCCGCTGAACGAGTCGGGGGTCAGGTTGATGATGCCCATCACCGCGGTCCGCTCGCCCCAGGGGGATCCGATCACGCGCGCAGCATCCCACGCACCGCACCGACCAGGTAGAGCGAGCCGGCCACCACGACGGGCTGATCGGCCGTGGTGCGCCGTTCGGCGGCCAGCGCGAGCGCGGTAGCCGGATCGGCCGCCACCAGTGCGGGGCTGCCGGTCAGGCGCTGCCAGGTGGCGGCCAGCCGCTCTGGCTCCAGGGCGCCCGGATCGGCCACCGCGGTGAAGACCGGGAGCGGCTCGAGCGGGCCGAGGGCGCGCAGCACCGCCGTCACCCGCTTGCCGCGCATCGCGCCGAAGACCAGGGCGAAGCGCCGCATCCCCAGCTCGGCCAGGGCGGCCGCGAGGGCTCGAGCGCCCGCAGGGTTGTGGGCGCCGTCGAGCAGGACCGGTCCGTGCGGCGTATCACGCAGCAGCTCGAGGCGTCCGGGCCACCGCGCGGAGGCGAAGCCGGCGCGCAGGGCAGCCTCGTCGGGGGATACGACTCGTCCGTCCTCCCTGGCGGCATCGCCGAGAGCGTCGAGGAGGGCCAGGGCGACCGCCGCGTTGTGGGCCTGGTGGCTCCCCAACAGGCCGACGCGCAGGTCGCGCATAGCGCCACCGGGGGTGTGGGCGTCGACCACCAGCCCGTCCCAGCCGGCGTGGCGGACCTCGCAGCGGTACGCCTGCCCCCGACCCGCCTGACGCAGCCGCAGGCCGAGTTCCCGACAGCGGTCCTCGATCGGCGCCAGCCCGCGCCCCGACGCGCCGGTCAGCACTTGGTTGCCCGGCTTGATGATCGCCGCCTTCTCGGCCCCAATGGCACGCAGGGTTCGACCCAGGTGGCGCTCGTGGTCATGCTGGACCGTGACGATGGCGGCGACACCCGGATCGAGCACATTGGTGGCATCCAGGCGCCCGCCGAGCCCGACCTCGACAAGGGCGAGGTCCACGCCACGGGCGGCGAGTTCGGCGAACGCCGCCGAGGTCAGTACCTCGAATTCGGTGGGCGGCCCCAGGCGCGCGGCGACCATGTCAACCGCGGGCAGCGCCCCGATGATGGCGGCTGCAAAGGCCGCCTCGCTGATCGGTTGGCCGTCCACGCTGATCCGCTCCCGGTAGGCGACCAGGTGGGGCTTCGGCATGGTTCCCACCCGGATCCCCGCCCGGCGCAGGACGGCGCCGGCCAGCGCGACCACGCTCCCCTTGCCGTTGGTCCCGCCGATCAGCGCGCCGCGCAGCGCACGCTGCGGGTTGCCCAACTCGGCCAGGATGGCGGCGGTCCGCTCCAGTCCGAGGCTGATCCCGAATCGGCCCCGGGCGCGGAGTGCCTCGACCGCGTCCGGGTAAGTCATGCGCGGGCTCAGTCGCCCTGGTCCTCGTAAAAGACGCAGTCGTGGTACTGACCGGTCAGGCACAGGTCAGTGACATAGCCCGAATCCAGGTGCACGCCTGCGCGCAGGTCGCATCGGTTGGTCACCCCGTCCTGGCGGAGCAGCATGCGGAGCTCCAGGGGGGAGTCGGTGTCCACCCGCCGCCGGCTTGCGGTGGTGACGTAGAAATGCGAGCAGGCGTGGCGGCGCGGGCGCGGGATGCCAAGCGGCGCCCCTCGGCGCCCGACGTGGACGGTGAGCTCCTGCGGGGCGTCGGCGAAGCGCTTCTCGGCGATGACGCAGCGCCCCGGCTCACAGTCGATCTCGTTGTGGCAACACGCACGCGCCGGACCAATCCCTTCGACTGCCCATAGCTCCCAGCAGGGGCGGCGCAGAATGAAGGCCGGGCACCGATAGCGGATGGTGAGGTCGCAATTCTCGACCTCCCAACACATGGCGCGCCGGTCTCCGGTGCGGCGTTCCGGGGCGAACGGATCGCCCACCTGGCGTCGGTCGATGCCCGAGCGGCGCTCGGTCTTGATGATCACGCGCGAATCGGTTCCCTCCCTCGCCGCCGAGTGTACGCCACGCGTGCCGGGCCGGGGCCTGGACGCGGGAGGCCCTAGGTCAGGAACTCGCGGAGCCGCTCCTCCATCACCGCCTGGGGCATGTAGCCCACCAGGCGCGCCACCTCGTGCCCGTCGCGGAAGACGAGCAGGGTGGGGATGCTGAAGATGCTGTAGCGCATCGCCACCCCAACGTTCTCGTCGGTGTTCAGCTTCGCGACGCTGATCTTGTCGGCATGCGCCTCACCGATCGCCTCGACCACCGGGGAGACGAGGCGGCAAGGGCCGCACCACGGGGCCCAGAAGTCAACCAGCACCGGCTTGGTGGACTCGAGGACTTCTGCCTCGAACGTCGACTCATCAATCGTCAGGGTGGCGGACATGGGTGGATCGTTGAACCTCAAACGGCGCGAGAACCGGTTAGTCGCCCCCGCGGCGATGGTAGCACCGGGCCTAGGCGCTGGGGATCGGGGTAGGAGTGGGGGTCGGGATCGGGGTAGGAGTGGGGGTCGGCTCGAGCGTCGGCGTCGGGATCGGCGTCGGCGAGGGAGAAGGACTTGGCGACGGGCCCATGGACAGGACCAGGTCCACCTGGCTGCCCTCATCCACCGTCGTGCCAGCGTTGGGAAGGCTGCGGATGACCGTCCCCGCGGTCTGGCTCGAAAACTCTTCGGTCACCTGGCCGAGTTGCAGGTTGGCGGCCTGGAGGGTCGTGACCGCCTCGCTGCGCGTCTGTCCGAACAGCACCGGCACCCGCACCTCGGCGGCCCCGTTGCTGACCACGATCATGATCCGCTGCCCCTCGGACACCGGGGCTTCCGCCGCCGGATCGGTGCGGATCACGCGGTCAAGCGGGACGGTGTCGCTCGACTCCCGCACCACGTCGGGGACCAGTCCCAGCCCGATGGCGTCGTCGCGGACCCCGGCGATCGGGTCGCCAATCCAGTTCGGCAGCTCGAAGGTAGCCGTCGACGGGGCCGGCGTCGGCTCGGGGCCGAGGCTCCCGAAGATCTGGGCTCCCAGGAACCCCACCGCGCCCAGGATCAGGACGGCCAGGACCGCCAGCAGCCAGATCCACCAAGGCTGGTCCGGGGCCGCGTCGGGGCGGGTCGGCCGCCGTTCACGGACCGATGCGGCCGAGGGACGAGCCCCGCCCCCCGGCGCGCTTACCGCAGCGCGATCCGCCGGCAGGCTGAGCGGGGGCGGAATGTACACGGTCGGGGCGCCGGCAGGGTCCGTCGCGAGGCCAGCCAGCACGAACGCCGAGCCGGCCGGATCGCGTTGCCAGGCCCGCAGCGCCTCGGCCAGGGATCCGGCATCGGGGAACCGATCGGTCGGGTTGCGCTGCATGGCGCGCATCACGATCCCGGACAACCCGGCCGGGACGTCGGCCAACCTGGCGGGCGGGACGGGATCCTCGTTGAGCCGCATGAGCGCCACCCCGGCCGCCGTGTCGGCCTCGAACGGTCGCCGTCCGGTGAGCATCTCGTACAGCACGATCCCGAGCGAGTACACGTCGGAGCGCCCGGTCACCTCGTCGCCGCGGGCCTGTTCGGGGCTGAAGTAGTGGACGCTGCCCAGGGTGGTGCCGGTGACCGTCATCGAGGCCTCGCTCACCGCCCGGCTGATCCCGAAGTCGGTGACCAGCACCTCGTCGCCCTGCTCCCCGCCAAGCAGGATGTTGCCGGGCTTGACGTCGCGATGGACGATCCCGCGCCTGTGCGCTGCCTCGAGCGCCGCCGCGACCGCCAGCCCGATCCGGACCGCTTCCTCGGTCGGCAGCCGACCGTGCTCACGCAGGATGGAGGCCAGGTCACGCCCCTCGATCAGCTGCATCACGATGTACTGCGCGCCATCCACATCGGTGCCGTAGTCGTACACGCTCACCACGTTCGGATGCGAGAGCGATCCAGCCGCGCGGGCCTCCTGGCGGAAGCGGGCCACGAAGCCCGGGTCGCTCCCGAACTGGGGCCGCAGGATCTTGACCGCCACTTCGCGATCGAGCTGCTCGTCCATGGCGCGCCACAGGGTGGCCATTCCCCCCTCGCCCAGGGCCGCGGTCAGCCGGTAGCGCCCTGCAACCCGTCGCTCGAGCATCTCCATCGCCTAGTCCCGCAGGTCCAGCGAGCGGATGTAGGCCCGCAGCTCGTCGGCATCCTCCGACTCGAGCCCCAGCGCCAGGGTGGCCTTCAGCCAGCCGAGTCGGGTCCCGGCATCGTAGCGAGTGCCGACGAACTGGTAGCCGAAGACCGGCTGCTCGGCCACCAGTCCGCGCAGGGCATCGGTCAGCTGGATCTCGCCACCGGCGCCCCGTGGAGTCGTCTCGAGGACGTCGAAGATCTTGGGCGACAGGACGTAGCGCCCGAAGATGGCGAGGTCGGATGGCGCGTGCTCGGGGTCCGGCTTCTCGACCAGGTCTCCGATCTCCACCAGGCGTCCCTCCTCGCGCAGCGGCCGGACGATGCCGTAGCGGCCCGCCTCCGCATTGGGCACGCGCTGGAGGGCCACCACGCTGCCCCGGTGGGCGTGGTACTGCTCGATCAACTGGCGGGTCACCGGCACGCCGCCAGGATTGAGCATCACGTCGTCGGAGAGGAGCACCGCGAACGGTTCGTCGCCGACCAGCTCCTTGGCCATCAGGACCGCGTGGCCGAGCCCGAGCTGCTCCTTCTGGTGCACGAACGCGATGGCGCCGATCTCCGTGATCCGCCGCACCGCGCGCAGCATCTCGATCTGGCCGCGGTCTTCCAGCCAGCGCTCGAGGGTCGGGTTGGCATCGAAGTGATCCTCGATGGCCGAGTGCCCGGTGGCGATGACCACGATGATCTGCTCGATCCCGGAGGCGACCGCCTCCTCGACCGCGTACTGGATGATCGGGCGGTCAACGAGGGGCAGGACTTCCTTGGGGATGGCTTTGGTGGCCGGCAGGAAGCGCGTCCCAAAGCCGGCTGCCGGCAGGACCGCCTTACGAACGCGGGGTGTGATGGGGGGCCTCCAGCAGGGGCAGGGGGTGCCTCACGGGTCCGAGAGTATACCGCCCACCGCCAACGAGTCCTGGTTCTGCCGATGGGCGCCGGCGCGGCGCTACAATCGCGCCCCGATGGTCCGCTCGCTGTTTCGCACCCTGATGGGCCCCAGTCGCGATCCGAGGATGTCGTTCGTCAGCCGACCGCTGCCGCGTCATCTGCCCGATGCGCAGGTGGTCGCCGCCCTCGAGCTGGCGCTCGACGCGAATCCGGATCCCGGCTACCTGGTCGAGACGCTCCCGGTCGCGCTGCGGGAGGTGACCGGGCACGACTACGCCGTGCTGGATCGGTCGGTCTTCGACGTGACCAGCACCTACCGCAAGACCCAGGTCATGATCCGGGACGGCGAGGTGGGGATCTGGCCGGGCCACGCGGCGCGCGCCTACCCGATGCTGGCGCGGCCAGCCTCCCGCGGGACGGGTCAGCCCGCCCCCGAGCCTCCACCCTCGCTGACGTCGCCCGCGGGCAAGCCCGGCTGGGCTCCCCCGCCGCCGCGGGACGGCGGGACCAGCTGAGATGGGCCGCCAGAACGTCCCGCGCGACCAGTGGCTCGAGATCGGGGTGGAGTGTCCGCACTGCGGCGAGCGGGTGGGCGAGGCGGATGTCTACTCCTGGCGGCCGATGCCGGAGGATCCGCGCCTGCTGCTCCTGTACTGCCCGGACTGTGGCGATCGGATCGAGATCAACCACGTCTGAGGGTGGTGGTACCCCCAACCGGATTCGAACCGGTGATCTCCACCTTGAAAGGGTGGCGTCCTAGGCCTCTAGACGATGGGGGCCAGCCCCAATCGTAAACGCTCGGCCGACTCGAGTCCGGCGGCGTCGCGGCTCAGGTGCCGTTGAAGAGCAGGACCAGGATCGTGGCACCCGCCAGCGCGGCGGCAGCGAGGATCAGGGTCACCCCGCCCCCCACCGCGATCAGCAGCGATCGCCCCAGCCAACCCCTGCGCCAAGCGCGCTGCGACCAGACCCAGCCCTGGAGTGACAGGAAGAGGCCGATCCCGACCGCTAACAGCGCCGCGGCGAGCATCGCCGCCACGCTGAATCCGGTGTCGGTGCTGAGCATCGCCAATGTGGCCAGCGTGGCCGACACCAGCAGCCCCACCGACCCGATCACCACGTTGCGGACGAAGGGGTGCAGGCCGCCCGCGGCTCGTTCAGCCGTCGGAGTAGCGCTCCTCGCGCCATGGATCAGCCGAGTTGGAGTACCCGTTCCGCTCCCAGAAGCCGGGGCGGTCCTCGGCGCTGAACTCCACCGCCCGCAGCCACTTGGCGCTCTTCCAGAAGTAGCGCCCCGGCACGATTGCGCGCAGCGGGTAGCCGTGATCGGGCTCCAGCGGCTTGCCGCCGTAGTGCCAGGCCACCATCGCCTTCGGGTCGAGAGCGATCTCCAGCGGCACGTTGGCGGTGTACCCGTACTCGCTGTGGAAGATCACGAATTGGGCGGACGGCTTGACCTGGGCGACCTCGGCCAGGTGGCTCATGGCGACCCCCTCCCAGGTGGTGTCGAGCTTCGACCATCGGGTCACGCAGTGGATGTCGAGCGTCACATCGACCATGGGCAGGGCCAGCAGCTCCGCCCAGCGCAGGGTGAAGGGGGTCTCGACCTCGCCGAAAATGCGGAGGTCCCAGCGCGAGAGGTCCGGATAGTCGGGGACACGCCCGAAATGGAGGACCGGGAACTTCTCGGTCAGCACCTGGCCGGGCGGGATCCGATCGGCGACGGCGGGGTCGGGGGTCTTGCGCCAGATGGCCATCGTCGCCAAGCGTGGCGGACGAGCGCCGACCCGTCAAGGCGGGCGCGTCCTAGACTCGCGAGATGCCATCCACCCGATTTGCCGATCTCGCCCGCACCGCCGAGGCGGTGGCAGCCACCGCCTCGAAACTGGCCAAGCGTGACCTGCTGGCCGCCTACCTGCGCGGGCTGCCCCGGGGCGACCTGGCCATCGCCGCCACCTTCTTCGCCGGCCAGCCGCTGCCGGGCGCGGATGATCGGCTGGGAATGGGCTGGGTCCAGCAGTCGCAGGCGCTGGCAATGGCTTCCGGAGCCGATGAGGCGGCGTTGCACGCCGCGTACCTCCGACATTCCGATCTCGGCGACGCTGCGGCTGAGTTGCTCGGACTCCACCCGGCGGACCCGGAGGCGCATCCGCTGAGCGTTGCCGAGGTCGGCGACGGGTTTCGTGCCGCGAGCCAGGCAGGGTCGGCCGAGGAGCGAGTCGGGCTGCTGGCGGACCTCTTCCGGCGGGCGACCGCTCCAGAGGCGCGGTTCATCGGGCGGGTCGCGGCGCGCGAGACGCGGATCGGCCTGCGAGAGGGGCTGTTGGAAGAGGCGATCGCCGTCGCCTTCGAGCGGCCGCAGGCCGACGTGCGGCGCGCTCTGATGCTGTTGGGGGAGGCGGGCGAGGCCGCGCTGCTGGCGCGTGAGGATCGGCTGGCCGAGGCCATGCTGCGCGTGGGACGCCCGCTGCGCTGCATGCTGGCCACCCCGGTGGAGGATGCCGACGAGGTGATGCGCCGGGTCGGCGAAGAGGCCTGGGTCGAGGACAAGTACGACGGCATCCGGGCGCAACTCCACCTGTCGCCGGAGATCGGCGCCCGCCTCTTCTCGCGCGACCTCAAGGAGCTCAGCGGGTCATTTCCCGAGGTGGTTGGCGCGGCCGAAGCGCTGGATCACCAGTTGGTGCTGGACGGCGAGTTGGTGCCATTTCGTGCCGGCGCGGTGCTCGATTTCGCCTCACTCCAGACCCGGCTCGGCCGCGTCGCGCCGGGCCCCGACCTGCTCGACAGCGTCCCGGTGGTGCTGATCGCGTTCGACCTGCTCCACCTCGATGGGCGTGACCTGCTCGAGGTCCCGCTGCGGGAGCGCCGCGCCGCGCTCGAGGCGCTCGACTTGCCGAGCCGGAGTGGGGGCCGGTTCCTCCTCTCGCACCTCGCCGGCGCGCGCTCCGCGGACGACGTCGAGGCAGCCTTCGACGAGGCGCGGGAGCGCCGCAACGAGGGGCTGATGGTCAAGGACCCCGGATCGGTCTATCAGCCGGGGCGTCGTGGCCTGGGCTGGTTGAAGTTGAAGAAGGCGCTCGCGACACTCGACTGCGTGGTGGTCGGCGTGGAATGGGGCCACGGCAAGCGGCGCGGGGTGCTGTCCGACTACACCTTTGCGGTGCGAAGCCCTGACGACTCCGGACTGCTGACCATCGGCAAGGCGTACACCGGCCTCACCGATGTCGAGATCGCGGCCATGACCGAACGCTTCACCGCCTCGACCCTGCGCGACTTCGGCCGCTACCGGACGGTCGTGCCCGAGGTGGTGGTGGAGATCGCCTTCGATCGGATCATGCGTTCCGCGCGTCACGAGAGCGGCTTCGCGATGCGCTTCCCGCGGATCGTCCGGATCCGGAACGACAAGTCACCCGCCGAGATCGATGGGCTGGCCACGGTGGAGGCGATCTTCGCGGCACAGGCCTCGGGCCGGATCCTCCTGGCGCGTGGGGTGGGCGGCGAGACGCAGCGGATCGCGACTACCGGGGAACTGCCCGGCGAGTAGCGGGCTACCATCGCGCGGTTGCCCGAGCCGATCAACGACGCCGACCTTCCCGACCACGTGGCGCGCAACCGCGAGGCGTGGGATCGCTACGCCCCCGACCACGTGGCGGCTGCCGAGCGCGCCTGGGCCCAATCGGAGCCGACCTGGGGGATCTGGGGCATCCCCGAGTCGGAGGCGCACCTGCTCCCCGACCAGCTGGACGGCCGCGATGTCGTCGAGCTCGGCTGCGTGCCTATGTCTCTGCCTGGATAGCCCGCCGCGGAGCAAGGGTGACCGGGATCGACAACTCGCCGAAGCAGCTCGAGACCGCGCGGCGGCTCCAGGACGACCACGACCTGCACTTCCCGCTGCATCTCGGCTACGCGGAGGCCACGCCCTTCCCGGACGCGAGTTTTGACGTTGCAATCAGCGAATACGGTGCGGCGATCTGGGCCGATCCCTACCGCTGGATCCCCGAGGCGGCGCGCCTGCTCCGACCCGCCGGCGAGCTGATCTTCCTGTGCAACGGGACGCTCCAGATCCTGACCATTCCCGACCTCGAGGCTGATGGCCCGCCCGGCGATCGATTGCTGCGGCCCTACTTCGGGATGCACCGCGTGGAGTGGCCGGACGATACCTCGGTCGAGTTCCACCTCGGCTACGGCGACTGGATCCGTCTCCTGCGTGACAGTGGGTTCGAGGTGACCGACCTGGTCGAGTTGCGCCCGTCAGAGGGTTCCACGACGACCTATACCAACCTGGCCACCCTCGACTGGGCCCGTCGCTGGCCGACGGAGCAGGTGTGGAAGGCACGCCGCGCGGGGTAGGGGCGGCCCTACGACAGGTTTGCAGCTCAGGTACATGACCACGAGGCAAGTCCGCTCACTTCGTGCTCGTTTGCACCCGATGCAAATTCTCGGCAGGAACCTGCCCGCAAACGGCCGAATGCGGCCCCCCGACCGCCTCCCTCGTAATTAGGTACTCCACCTGCAAACGGCGCGGGACGAGGCGGCGATTTCCGAGGAGCGGCGCTCCCTGCGACGGGCGCGCTAGGATGGGCTGACCTGATGGCTTCGTTCGGCAGCAACCCGATCCAGAGCGACGAGATCGCGCCGGTCGCGATCGACATCTACACGT
>JBKJYH010000081.1:0-8610 GCA_046715765.1 Candidatus Limnocylindria bacterium | reverse complement strand
GGCCTCGCCGATGCGCTGGGCGAGGCATTGGTGCTTGATGCGTTGCTGGAGGCGGCGCTGCGCGAGCGATACGCTGCGTTCGGGCGGATGCCCGAGTCGAACCTGCGCCAGGCGATGCGGATTCCCTCGGCCGAAGCGCTGCCCAACCCGATCGGCTCAGCTCCCGGCTGGTGGGTGGCATTGCCTGGCGGAGCCGCCGTGGCGCTGATGCCGGGCGTGCCGTCGGAGATGCGCCGGATGTGGGCCGAGCAGGTCGTGCCGCGCCTCACCGCCCGTCTGCCGCTGCGACCGGTATTCGTGCGCTCGGTCAAGACCTTCGGGATCGGGGAGTCAGCCGTGGCTGAACTCGTCGGCGACCTGTTGGAGGCGCCCGGTCCCGGGGTGGAGGCGGGGATCTACGCCCGCGACGACGGCGTCCACCTGCGCTTCTTCACCCGGGAGGATCCTGCCCTGCTCGAAGCGCCCGTCGCGAGGGCGGTGGCCGCACTGGGAGATGCCGTGTGGGGCACCGATGCGGATGAGCTGGCCGCCATGGTGCTGCTCGCCCTGGGCCGGGCCGGCGCGCACGTGGTCGCCTCCCGCGAGTCGGGTACGGGCGGAACGCTGGCCGGCGTGCTCGCCGCGGTGAACCCAAAGCCGGGGTCGGCGCGGTACGTCGGTGGAGTGGTCGACATCGGCCGGGCTGCCACACAAACCCCCGCGGCGGATGCCCTCCTCGACGTCACGCTCCTGCCAACCGACCGAACCGGCCGCAGCCGGGTGCGAGCTTCGGTATCGGGCGCGGTTTCCGTCGCCGCCGTGGAGGCGCGCGTCTTTGGCACCGGTGCCCAGCGGTTGCGCCGGGCCGCTATTGCAGCCCTGGACCAAGTTCGCCGGGCACTCTCCTAGGCAATGACGAGGCCCGCCGGCGGACCGGCGGGCCTCGTATTCAGGTCTTTGGTTGACCGCGGATCAGGCCCCGTCGGCCCGCTCCACGGCACCGCCGCCTGAGTCCACCATCAGGCTGTACGGCTGGTAGAGCGTGGCGTCCTCGCTGGCGGGGATGCCCCAGACCACGGCGACGACCTTGTCGTACACGCTCAGCGCGCCCAGGTCGGCCCCGCTCAACGTGTAGTCATTGCCCGCACCCAGCGTCGGTCGGAAGACCTTGACCGCGGTGCCGGCCGTGACGTCACCATAGCCGTCAACGGTCCCGTTGATCCCGACCAGGGCGAACCCAAAGTCGAGGGTCAGCGGGCTGAAGAAGCGCTGGTTGTCCCAGTTCCCAATCGTGCCCCAACCCGCCGGCGCAGCGCCGTTGAGCCGGATGTTCTTGACGTGCCAGCCGTCGAACTGGACCGACGGGTCGGTCATCAGCCGGAACGAGAGGTAGTCGGTGCCCGCCGGCAGCGCCGGGCAGGTGACCGAGACCGGGGCGGCTGCCGTCCCGATTGTCGTCGTCACCGCGGCGTCACCGCTCGGCCCGGTGAAGCCAGGCAGGTTGGCAACGATGCTCGAGATGGCGCCAGGGTCATGCGCCGACGTGGTGCCGGTGCACGCCAGGGACTGCCAACTCGCCCCGCCGTTGGTCGAAACCTGGACGAATCCAAAGTCCCAGGCAAGCTCCATCGCGTAGTAGTGGTCGAAGGTCAGGACCTGCCCCGCATGGGCCGAGGCATCGATGGCGATGCTCAGGTCTTGATCGTCGTCATAGATCGTGCCGGTGACGTCGGGGTTGGTGAAGTAGCCACCACCGTCGAGGACCCAGTCCGGGCCACCGGGGTAGGCAAAGGTGTCGTCACCATCGAACGCGACCGAGACCAGGCCGGCTCCCGGCCCCAGATCGATGTAGTCGGCACCCCAGGGCGGAGCCCCGGTCGTCCCATTGGCCTCGGTGCTGAAGTAGACAGTGGCTTCCGCCGCTGCGTTCTGGAACTGGGCCGCGGTTCCACCGCTGACGCTCGCCCCGTTGTCGATGAAGCCATCGACCAGGGCCGACACGACGTCGTCGTTGAACAGCGACTCGAAGGTCTTGCCGCCTCCGTAGACCGCCAGCGCGGCATTCATGCCGTCGATCCCGTTCCCGGAATTGTGCTGCCAGGCACGGAAGAAATCGATTCCCAGCCCCTGGCTGTTGACGTAGTTCATGAAGTACATCGCGAAGCCATAGTCCTCGAGGATCTCGTCGTCGCCCTGGTCACCCCAGGCCGTGAGACTGTTCTCGGGTCCGCATGGACGCGGGATGGGGTTCCAGTCCGCCTGGAACACGCTGTCCCAACCCAGGTAGCACTGGGTGTGGCTCTCGAACCCCTTCTCGTCGACGTGCTTGGACAGGTCGGCGTAGCCGGTGATCACCTCAGAGAAGTCGCTCAGGCCCTCGTTGACCCAGTTGACCTCGTCGGGATCGGTGTATCGGTGCAGCAGGTGCTGGTACTCGTGCGCGAAGACACCCTCGTACAGGTACGGGCGCGCTGGCGCGCTGGTGCACGGATCAGTGGTAGGCGCATGCGTCGGATCGGCGCCGGTGCGGTGCACCCAATCCCAGGAGTCGATCGACATGACCGTGCGGTCGAAGTACTCGTCGAAGAGGCTGTAATAGAACCCGGCGATGTACGAGAAGGTGTTGGCGTTGTTCGTGTCGTAGTAGTTCGCGTCACGAACGTTGTCGACCAGGACGACGACGTTGTCACCCTCGCCCTTGTAGTAACTCTGTGGGATGTTCACGCCCAGGCCCCGAATATTGGGCAGGATCTTGGGCAGGATGGCCTTGTTGCCATCGCGCTTGGGGGGAGTGCTCCACCACTCCGCCTCGACCGGGTACATGGTGCCGTCGAACTCGTCGATCATGTTACTGACCTGGCCGTCGGTGACGACATTGCGCACGCCGTCATTGCGGCAATCACCGGACGGGAAGTTCAGGTTGTTGGCAACCCAGATCTCGATGTGGTTGCCAACGTCACGGAGCGTGTAGAACTTCAGGTAGATGCTCCCCGTGAAGTCATTCAGCGCCAGCCAGATGCGCGACTCGCCGATCTTGGCGGGGCCCAGCGGCGGGTTGCCGTTCAGGTTGTCGCCCTTGACGATGGGCAACCTGACCCCGTTGTTGTAGTTGGCAGTGTCAGGACGCGGGGCGGCGTCCCGAATGGGCTTTCCGGCCGCTGCCGGAAACGCCATGCCCACCAGCAATGCCAAGGCCGCGAACAGGGAAAGGGACCTTCTCACGCTCAATACCTCGTGTGCTGAAAGCAATACCGAATGCGCGGGGCACGTAGGGCAAGAGGGCCGCGCAACGAGGACTCCACCTTAGCACCGGGCCCATCGGATGGGAAACCGGAATGGCGGCGAGTTGTGCGTCGGTGCACCGCTAATGCGACACCGCTCCGGCTCGATTGAGCGCAGCTACGGCAAACCCGCCAGGACCGTCTCCGAATCGGCGGGGTCGGTGGCGCTGACGACGAACAGGATGTCGCCGGTGGCGTACAGGTAGATGGCGCGGTCGTCCTGGCCGGGGTCCACAGCGACCAGGGCCCGCTTCCCGCCGGCGGTCACCGGCTGCCATTCGAGCGGCGTGTCGCGCTCGCGGTCAAGCGATTCCCGGTACACCCGCAGCAACCGGTCCGGACCCGCGCCATCGGCCCGGAAGACGAAGATCGCCGCGCTGTCGGTCAGGTCCGGCCCCACGCCGAAGCCAAAGGCCAGGGTGATCTGCTCCGGCGCCACGCCCAGGTCGGTCAGGAATTGCTCCACCGCGGGGTCGGTGCTGTCGCCGCTCAGGAATTCCGCGCCGCGCATCGACAGCTTCTGCATGACGATCTCGCCGACCTGGTCGGGGATCAGCGCCTCGAGCTCGGGCACCTCGCCCGATGTGAACGACGGCAGCGGATTCCCGCTCTCAGACGGCGCGACGCTGGCCGGCACCGATGGCAAGGCGCTCGCCTCCGGCGACGCCGACGCCGACGCACATGCCGCCAGCAGCCCGAGCGCGACGAGCGCCGCAGTCAAGCGCAGCGAATGCATCGGTCTACTTGAGGAACTGGCTGGTCTGGCGGCGAAGGAAGCGGCCGTCGCCCTTGGCGCCAAGCCACTCGTCGCCGTCGACGATGATCTTGCCCCGGCTCAGGACCACGTCCGCCCCGCCGGTCACCTCGAGCCCCTCGTAGCAGGAGTAGTCCACGTCCATGTGGTGGGTCGCGGCGCTGATGGTGTGGCGGCGGTTGGGGTCGTAGACCACCAGGTCAGCGTCCAGGCCCACGGCCACCGCGCCCTTCTGGGGCAGGCCGAACATGCGGGCCGGGGCCGCGGAGATGACCTCCACCCATCGGTTCGGGGTCAGCCGTCCGCCGACAACGCCGCCGTGGTGCAGCAGGTCCACCCGATTCTCGACCCCGGGCAGCCCGTTGGGCACCTTGCGGAAGTCGCCTCGGCCCATCTCCTTTTGGCCGTGGAAGTCGAACGGACAGTGATCGGTCGAAACGACCTGCAGGTCGTCCTTGAGCAGGCCCAGCCACAGGTCTTCCTGATGATCGGCGGGGCGCAGCGGCGGCGAGCACACGAACTTGGCGCCGTTGAACCCGTCGCCCATGTCGTCGAGGGAGAGGAAGAGGTACTGCGGGCAGGTCTCGGCGAAGGCCGGCAACCCCTCATCGCGGGCGCGGCGCACCTCGTTGAGCGCCTCGCGCGCGGAGAGATGCACGATGTACACCGGCGCCCCCGCCACCTCCGCCAGGCGGATCACCCGATTGGTGGCCTCGCCCTCCAGCACCGGCGAGCGACTGGTGCCGTGGTAGTACGGATCGGTCTGGCCCGATGCAAAGGTCTGGCCCGCCACCACATCGATGGCCAGCCCGTTCTCGGCGTGCATCATGATCAGGCCGCCGTTCTTGGCCGTCTGCTGCATCGCCCGGAAGATGGCCCCGTCATCGGAGAAGAAGACGCCGGGATAGGCGGTGAATAGCTTGAAGGTGGTGACGCCCTCGTCCACCAGGGTGTCCATCTCGGCCAGCACGTCGTCGCGGACGTCGCTGATGATCATGTGGAAGCCGTAGTCGATGGTCGCGTTGCCGTCGGCCTTGGCATGCCACGCGTCGAGCCCGTCGCGCAGTGCCTTGCCGCGGGACTGGACCGCGAAGTCGATGATGGTCGTCGTCCCGCCGAAGGCCGCCGCCCGGGTGCCCGATTCGAAGGTGTCCTTGGCAAAGGTCCCGCCGAAGGGCAGCTCCATGTGGGTGTGCACGTCGATGGCGCCGGGGATCACCCACTTGCCAGATGCGTCGATGGTCCGGTCCGCCGCAACCCCCGCGGTGGCGGCCAGGTCCCGGCCGATCATCGCGATCGTTTCGCCGTCGACGAGCACGTCTGCCGTGGTGGTGGCATCCGCGTTGACGATGGTGCCGTTCTTGATCAAGGTGCGCATCGGTTCCTCCTGGGGAGCGGCTCGGTGCGTGGGTGGGACGTGCGTGTTTCGCTGGTCGCATGGTACCGCCGGCCCGAGGCCGGACGAGGCGGGACGGGGACGCGGCAGAGCGGGACCTGACGCAGGGCTGCGGGGCGTGCAACCCCCGGGGCTTTGCGGATGGGGTACGTAATTACGAGGGAGCACGGGCGCGGACCTCAGCCGGCGGTTGCCTCTGCCAGGGCCGCGCGCCGCTTCTTGGCCAAGTGATCGCCGGGTGACCGGATGGCCAGAAAGTGCCAAAGCGCGCGGCCGAAGTAAACCATTGGCCGGGCCCGTGCCTGTCCTTGCGATATGGCCCTTGTCATCGGTCGAGCCCTTGCGCACACTGCCGTGGCCGTGGATGAGCGTCCCGCAACGTCCGCACGGGCGGCGTTGGACTATGCCGCCTTCTTCCGCGCCGAGTTCGCGGCGGTAACCCGAACCGCTTACCTCGTGCTCCACGACAGGGACGCGGCCGAGGACGTCGCCCAGGACGCCTTCACCCAGGTCTATCTGCACTGGGCCAAGGTCTCGGCGTACGAACGCCCGGATGCGTGGGTGCGCCGGGTTGCCATCCGCCTGGCGGTGCGCGCGGTGCGCCGGCACCGCCTGCTGGACACACTCCTGGGCGGCATCCGCCAACCCCGGCAGGGGCAGGGGGCGGACCTTGATCTTGCCGATGCCCTTCGCCACCTGCCACCCCAGCAGCGGGCGGCGGTCGCGCTCCACTACTACGAGGACCGGCCGCTGGCCGAGGTGGCGCAGATCCTGAACTGCTCGCATGCCACGGCCAAGGTCCACGTCTTCAAGGCGCGGCGGCGGCTGGCTGCCCTGCTGGGCGAGCCGGATGGGGGTGGCGACAGTGCCGCTTGACGATCGCCTCCGGACGGGCCTGCGCAAGATCGCTGACGAGGTGGATCCCGATGTCGAGCACAGCCTGGAGCTGGCCCTCGCTACCAGGTCGCGGTCCCCGATGCGCCGCGCCGGGACGCTGCTCGCCTACGCTGCCGTCTTCGGGATCGGGATCGCGGTGGTCGGCCTCGCGGTCTCGTTCCTGCCGGATCGCGACGGGGTCGGCAGCAGCCCATCTCCATCGGCGTCGGCCTCGACCAATGCCGTCGGCTGCCCCGACCCGCAGGGCGGGAACTGCGTCGGCGCTCTGGAGCCCGGCCCACATCGGTCTGCAACCTTCATCCCGCCGTTTACCTACCGCATCCCCGCCGACAGCGGGGTCGCCTGGGACAACCCGGAGGACCTTCCCGGGACCTTCACCCTCCATCCGGCAGGCCCTGTCAGCGATGCGATCTTCTTCTTCCGTGACATGCGGATTGTCACCCCCGTCTGCATCCCGCAATTCGACGAGAGCGTTGGCGTCGGGGCGGCCGAGATCGCTGCCTGGATGGAAGCAAATCCGAATCTGACAGCAACCCCGGCCGAGACCGTGAGGGTAGGGGGCCTCGTGGGCGTGCAGCTGGACATCGCCGCCTCGGGGGCCTACACCACCGTGTGTCCCGCCGCGGGAGACCCCTACCCAGCCGGGCTGCCGCTCGTTCCGCTGTTTGCCGGCGCTGGCTCCGGCGAAGGGCTGTGGTTTGTCGGAGGGGATGAAGGGATGCGCCTGTACCTGCTCGACATGCCCGGTGGCGGGAACCTGATCATCAGCGTGGATGCCATCGCTGGCGACTTCGCCACCCTGCTCGAGGTCAGCCAGCCGGTCATCGACAGCATCGCCTTCGACCCGGATTACTACTGAGCCGATAAACCGAATGCGGCGCTGGTGCCTGTGAAGGGCATGAGAAACCACCGAGTCTTGGCCCACATCCTGACCACCGCGCTCATCCTGTCAGCCTGTAGCACGGTCGGCAGTCCATCGCCTGAACGCAGCGTCCCAGCCAGCGCCTCGATCCCCGCCGATTCCGGTTCCCCGGCACCGCTGCCGGGGGGACGCCTGGTGTGGTGGGGCAGCCCATCGGGGTCCAGCGAACTCGCGGTGTTCAGCGCCAACCCCGACGGTTCCGATGAGCAGATCCTGCTGGCGTTCGATGCCCAGGGGTCCCGGTGGTCGCCCGATGGCACCAAGCTGTCTGTCGTGGTGGAGAGTCCGCAGGGACTGATCTTCATCGGCATGCTGAACCCGGACGGCTCGGACTATGTGCGGTTCGACAGTCCTGACCCGACTCTTGGGCTCGGATGCTTCGCCTGGTCGCCGGATGGGTTGCGGCTGGCCTGTGAAGGTTGGGACGACACCGATCCCACGCGCAACGGGATCTACACGGTGCGGGCATCGGATGGTGGAGACCTCATCCGCGTGACGACCAGTCCCGATGGCGGACATGACATCCCGGGGGACTACTCGCCGGATGGCCGCCAGATCGTCTTTCTTAGGCCCGATCTCGCGGATGAGGAGCACAACGCGCTGCTGGTTGTCAACGTCGACGGCAGCGACGAGCATGCGTTGACCGATCGAAAGGTGGGCTTCGCGCCGGGCCGCTTTTCACCTGACGGCAGGACGATCCTGACCGAAGCCGACGGAACGCTCCTGCTCGTGCCCGTCGACAGCGGTGAACCAAGCTCGATCACGATCGCCGAGGCGCCAGACGGCTTCGCGTATGGCGGAGCCTGGTCCCCCGACGGGGAATGGATCGTCTTCTCGCTCAGGGTGGGCCAGGGAAATCTGGATATCTACATCATGCGCAAGGACGGCACCGATCTCCGTCAGATCACCGATACACCACTGGACGAGGAGTACGCCGACTGGGGGCCGACGGTTTGACGGCACCGATGCCGTCCGCTTAGCATCGCTCGCATGCTAAGCGTCAAGGTCAGTTCCAAACACCAGATCGTCGTCCCCGCCAGGGTGCGGCGCGATCTGGGCATCAAGGCCGGCGATCGGCTCTCGGTCGAGATCCGCGGACGCGAGCTGGTCCTGCGGCAGGACGGCAGCGCAGTCGACCGCCTGTACGGTGCCGGCAGGGGCATGTACGGACCGGATCCGGTGACGCATGTGCGCGCCCTCCGTGACGAGTGGGAGGAGCGGCTCGAGCGAATGGGTCGGTGACGATCGAGGAGTTGTGCGAGCGGCATCGACGGATCGCGGTTGACGCCAATGTCCTGGTCTACCTTCTCGAGGGGGACGAGCGCTTGGGTCCAGCGGCCCGGGGGCTAATGAAGGCAGTCGAAGACGGTCGCGTCGCTGC
>JBKJYH010000080.1:0-2558 GCA_046715765.1 Candidatus Limnocylindria bacterium | reverse complement strand
ATACCCCCCGCCCTCCTCTGGGGGGGCCCCCCCTGCGGCCCCCCCCGCCCTTCTCCCTAAGAGGAGCTCTCGCGATGACTACCGTTCGCACCGTTCTGTTCGAGGCACTGGTCATCCTGACGGCCGTCGCCGGCTGCGCTCCAGGGCCCTCGAGTTCGACAGCCCCGTCGGCGACGGCGTCGGCCCCCGCGAACGAATCGGGGAGCCTGGTCGTCGTTGGCCGGATCGTGACCATGGACGAGCCGGCCGTGGCAGAAGCGCTGTTCATCGAGAATAGGACGGTGACCGCGGTGGGTACCCGGGACGCGGTGCTGGCACTCGCCGGCAACGAGGTCCCGATCATCGACATCGGTCAGAACGTGGCGTATCCCGGCTTCATTGATGCGCACGCCCACTGGATCGGGGACCACGGAGAGTACGGTCTGGACTCACCGGCGGCCGCCATGGAGGCTGCCCTCGAGCGGGGCTGGACCTCGATCAGCGAGCAGTGGGTCAACCCCGAGGGACTTAGCGAACTGGAGACCCTGGCCGCCGACGACGCCCTCTCGCTTCGGGTTGACGCCTATCTCACCCTGAACGAACCACAACCCGGCGGCGATCGTTTCGGCGACTGGTACGCCGACCGCGAACCGGGCGCCATCGGCGACTACCTCCGCGTCCAGGGGGTGAAGATCCATCTCGACAGTGGTGATGGCACGGTCCTCCTGTGGGAGCCGGCCGAACTGACCGACACTATCGGCCGGGCGAACGGAGCCGGCTGGCAGGTATCGGTCCACACCGTCAGCACCGAAGCCGCCGAGTTGGTCCTCGGCGCGTTCGAGTCGGCGATCGGTCCGACCGGTCCGAATCCACTCCATCACCGGATCGACCACGCCGTCCAGGTATCTGACGACCAGTTGTCCCGCATGGTTGCCATGGATCTGGCCACCGTGATTCACCTTGACGGGGCCGCCGGCGACGTTGTGTTCTGGTCGGAGTACCTGGGGCACGAAAGCCCCGACAACATGGAGGGAGGGACGGTCTGGCTCACCCGCTGGCGGGACTTCGTGGACGCCGGCCTGCACGTCGCCTCGGCGACCGACACTCCCTGGTACCTGGTGGACTTCAGCCTGACCGATGACATCAGCCGGCCCGTGGACCAGATCGCGGGTGGGATGGACCCCCGTGGTCGGACGTACCCGGTGGTCCCCGGCTGGATGCTCGACCAACTCCTGACCGCCGAGCACGGCCTGCGGGCGATAACCCTGGACGCGGCCTGGGCCCTGGGGGACGAGGCGCGGCGCGGCCACCTGGCGGTGGGCACTCTGGGTGACGTCACCATCCTGAGCGGGGACGTCCTGAACGCCACCCCGGACGAGATCCGGGCCATGACGGTGATCGCCACCATCGTCGGCGGCGAGGTCGAGTTCTGTGCCGACCCCGGGGTCTGCCCCGCCAGCCAGGATTGAACCGATAGGCTGCCCCCACACTCTGTAGTCCGATCGCGTTCAGATCGGGCGCGGCAAGACTCATCGGCCTTGGAGGAATGGGTGCACGCGGACCTGGTGGGCCTGGCGCAGCGAGGTGATCGAGAGGCCTTCGATGAACTCGCACGCATGGCCGGCGACCGATGCATGGCGATCGCGTTTCGAATCCTGCGCGACTTCGACCTTGCCGACGACGCCGTCCAGACCGCGTTGCTGACCGCATGGACCGAAATTCGCGCCCTGCGGAACCCCGACCGCTTCGAGCCGTGGCTGCACCGGATCCTCACCCACGCCTGCTACGCCGAGGCCAGGCGACGCCGGCGCTGGAGCGAGGGCATCCGGCTGCTTCCCGCCGAGTCCGCGCACGGGTTCGACAGCACCCAGACCGTCGACGATCGCGATCAGCTCGAACGGGCCTTCCGGAGGCTGACCGTTGAGCAGCGCGCGGTCCTCGTCTATCACCACTACCTCGGACTGCCATTGCCCGAGGTTGCGGATCGAATCGGTATTCCTATCGGGACCGTCAAGTCCCGCATGTTCCACGCCAAACGCGCCCTCCAGGCCAGCCTTGAGGCTGATGCCCGGGCGTCGAATACCCAGGAGCAATCCGCATGAGCGCACCGAAAGACCTTGACCGGCAGATCGACTCCTTCCTGAAGGATGGACCGATGGAGCTGCCCGAACCGTCGTATGCCCAGGTGCGCGACCGCATTGAACAGAAACGACAGCGGGCCGATTTTGGCCTGTGGAGGACATCACCCGTGAACACAAACCTGAAGACGGGACTGGCTTTCGCCGCGGTGGCAGTGATCGCCATCATTGGCTTTGGATCCCTGACTGCCGGCCCGACCCCCGGTGGCAGCCCATCGGCCGAGCCATCGGCCACGGCCTCCGTCACTGCGCCGTCGAGCGCTGCCGACGACCTCCTGACCGGCTTCCTCGAGGCCCGAGTTGCCGGTGAGGGGGCGGAGGAGTACCTCAGCGTCACCGGGGACTGCTGCTCCCTCCCGCCGCTCCTCTACGCGACGACCTCGGGAGCCCCATACGAGCGGGCCGAGTTCGAGCCAGTGCTTGGCATCGAGTGGCCGTACG
>JBKJYH010000079.1:0-8146 GCA_046715765.1 Candidatus Limnocylindria bacterium | reverse complement strand
GGTCTGGAAGCCGAACGCCACGCTCTCCCAGGGGGTGTTCAGGAAGTTGCCACCCAGACCGTCGGAGGGCATGAAGCCGATGGCATGCACGAGCCCGTCGAGCCTGCCCCAGCGTCGCATCACCTCGTCCTTGACCGCGACGATGTGCTCGTCGCTGTTAACGTCCATCTCCAGGACGTCGGGGGGGTTCGGAAGCCGCCGCGCGATGCGCTGGGTGAGGCTCAGCCCACGCCCGACGCCGGTGAGCAGGATCTCGGCACCGGCCTCCTGGGCGACCTTCGCGATCGAGTACGCGATGCTGTCGTCGGTCAGCACCCCGGTGACCAGCAGCTTCTTTCCCTCGAGCAGCACGCCTTCTTCTCCTTCTCAGACCGATGCGCCGGCCGCGATTGTAGACCGATGCCTACCCCTGCCCCGAGAACGTGCCGAGCGCCTCCAGCACGATCGGCTCGCCGCCGTCATCCGGGATGGCCACGGCGTCGAGCTCGAAGGACATGAACGGAGCGTCGGGCACCGCCTGCATGCCGAATGACCAGCCTGCGGGCAGCTCCGCCCCGGCTGCGAACGAAAGCGCCAGCTCGGTCGCGATGGCTCGAGCATCGGGCGTCTGACACGCTCCATCGAGGATCGGCGCCGGCGGGGACGGCACGCAATGAGCGGACACCGATACGCCCTCCCTGGCGAAGCCCAGTAGGTTCACCCAGTTCGGCAGCGGCACCACCGGCCCCACCTCCCCCGTCTCCAGGCTTGCGACCTGAACGCGGCACCGGTCCGGGAGGCACCACAGAGCGGCCACCCGTCTTCCATCGTCGCTGAGGGCGAGCTCGGCCCTGGGAATGGCAACCGCCGCCAGGACAACGCCCGATGCCCCACGCTCCGTCTCGGGCGGAGGCAGGAGGCGTGTCCGTCTTCCGGAGCCAAGGTCGAGCCGCCAGACGCCAGCGCTCTGCCCAATATCGATCCAGAACAACTGGCTTCCCGACGGCCCGACCTCGATGTCGCCCACCGTCATGGGCAGCGCTGCGACCACGCGGTCGTCACCCGTCAAGGCGTTCACGAGGTGGACCTCGACCTGCTGCCCAGACGTCTGCCCGTACAGGACCAGGTTGGCAACGGGCCCTCGGACGATCTGCGTGTGGGTCAGCGGGTCGCGCCACAGCGGTTCGGTCGCAATCTGAGCAGTCTGCGTGCCGTCCAGCCGGCCGATCGAGAGGATCTCGGCGTCCGATCGCCACCATCCCAGGGTGGCGGGAGCGAAGGCCGCTGGCGTCGAAGACGCGTTGGCCGACGTCGACGGCGCCGCCAAAGGCGAGGCCGGAGTCGATTCCACGGGCGAGGGCGTCACGGCCGCGCAACCGGCGAGCACTGCGACGAGCATGAGGGTCATCACTCTGCCGTGCATGCGGACACTATCTGCCCCGATCGCCTGCGCCAGCAAGTGCCACACCGCCCCCCGGGTCTGCATACTTGCGCCGTGACGAGCACGCTTCGGTTTATCTTCGAGCACAACATGTGGGCGAACGAGCGCTTGCTCGAGGCCTGCCGCGACCTGACCGGCGAGCAGCGCGCCGCGACCGTAGAGGGCACCTACGGTGAGCTCGGGCACACCCTGATCCACCTGGTCCGCGGGGAGAGCTTCTATGTCAACCTGCTGACGGGCTGGCAGCCGCCGGTCCGCTGGGAGATCCCCGGGCCGTGGCCGGGGATCGAGGTGCTGCTCGAGCGAGCCCGCTTCACCGGCAAACGACTGGTCGAGGTCGCCGAGGTCACGCCCCCGGATCAGGAGATCGACACCGGTGACGACGAGCGAACCACGGCCCGGGTGGTCCTGCTGCAGGCCATCAACCACGCCACCGACCATCGATCGCACGCAGCCACCATCCTGACCCAGCTCGGGATCACGCCGCCGGAGATCGACGGCTGGGCCGTCGGCGAATCCAGGAGATGATGGTCCACCTCACCGACTTCGGGGTCCCGGTCGGCGATCCCGCGGCGGGCGTGCCGAACCTGCGGGAGGCACTGGCTGGTCTCCCCATCGCGGACCGCAAGGCGCTCCTCGGCGGCCTCTTCAAGCCGGAGCGGATGCCCGGCACCATGGAACGCCTCTCGACCCTGGTGACCGACCTCGACGTCAGCTTCGTTGAGCTGCTGGCGGTGCTCGACAACGGGACCCGCCCGCGGCGGTTCGTGGCCATCGACGAGGCGCGCACCGTCCTGGACCGATACCTCCCCGCCTCCGCCGTCATCGGTACCCACGACTGGGACGTGGCGCGGCTCCACGAGCCGTACGGCGATGGCACCTACCACGGCAAGTTGCTGAAGCGCGTGCGCAAGCAGCTGCGGTCGGTTGGCAACCGCGAGGCGCTGACCACGCCGTTCCTGCTGCGTCGCGAGTGGGCCGCCTGGATCTGACCCGCGCTCGAAGAGATCAGGTGATCTGAACACTTGCGGAGCGGTCGGCGGCAGGGGTCAGTCGAGGCGGAGTGGCTTCGCGGTCATGACCTCGTCCACTCGCCCTTCCCAATCAGCTCGCGGTGTGTCGCAGTAGAGCTCGATCTCGTTGCCGTCGGGGTCGGCGGTATAGAGCGAGTGGCTGACCCCGTGATCGGATGCGCCTCGCAGCAGGCCATGCTCGGTGAGCACCGCGTGCGCGGTGCGAAGGGCCGCTTCATCGGCAAGCTGGATGGCCAGGTGGTACAGGCCCACGGCCCCCGGAAGGGCTCCCGGCGCCTGGTCGCCTACCCGCAGCAGGGCAAGGTCATGGTGATTCTCGCCGGTCGCGCTCAGGAAGAGCATCACGTTGCTCATCTCGGCGGTGACCCGAAATCCCAGCAGGTCGCGGTAGAAGGCGAGGGAACGGTCGAGATCACGCACCTTGAGGACCACATGCCCGATCCGCAGCGGCTGAATCATGGCCGCATCCTAGCCATGCAGGCCCGCCGCAGCGCAGGCGGTCAATCCGACAGGTGCACCGTGACCGTGACCACCCCCCGGCTCAAGGCCGAGTCGGTGACAGCAGCCCAGGCTTCGGGCGAAAGGTCCGCCACTCGTTGCGTGGTGGTGCCCCAATAGCAGGAGCAGTAGTCCACCACCGGCAGCCGAACGCAGCGATCTGCGCACACGGTCACGTATCGGGATGCGGGAACCGGGTCATACCGCCCACCCAGGGCCCCTGGCAGCGCGATGACCGCCTGCCCGCGATAGCCACGCGTGCAGCAGTACCAAGTCGCCTTGCCGGTGATCTCGTCCCCGTTGATGGTCGGTGGGGGAACGACCGCCGGACCGCGCGCGTAGATGGTGGCCTCGAGCGTCAGCGTCGGCGGATCCCCTGGTCGGGCCTCGGTGAGCAGCTCGGGCCCGACCCAGTGCCACGCCGTTGCCAGGCTCAGGGAGGCCGAGGCAGAGCGGGTACCGGCATCCCCCCTCTCGAGCCACACTCCAGCGTCCAACGCGTCAGCGGCCGTGTCGGCGGCGCGCAGCAGGCGCAGGGTCGCGTTCTCATCGGGCGACGCAGATCGGGCGGTAAGCGGTACGAGCAGACCGATCCCCATGGCACTGACCACGGTCAGCACGGCGACGCGCCGCATCAGGTCGAGCAATAGAATCCTCGCGGGTGCGGGGTCGAGCCGATCGCGCCGAGCGGGCCCGATCGGCGGCCACCGTATCACCCCAGGCCGCGGCCTGTCGAATCGAAGGAGGTCCCGATGGGTACCCGTCCACGCACGCATCGGAGCGGAGCAGTCGTCACGCGCGACGGCAAGGCCCACCCCACCGAGGACCAGCGCTTCCTGGAGGGACGCGGCGACGTCGACTTCCAGCAGACCGATACCTGGCGCTCGCTGCGGATCATGGGCGAGTTCGTCGAGGGCTTTGATGCGCTGGCCGGGATCGGGCCGGCGGTCAGCGTCTTCGGGTCAGCGCGAGTCGGCCGATCCGATCGGTTCTACCGGATGGCGCGCTCCCTGGCCCGCCGTCTCGCGAAACGGGGCTACGCCGTCATCACCGGCGGTGGCCCCGGGATCATGGAGGCCGCCAACCGTGGGGCGCGGGAGGCGGGCGGCGTATCGGTCGGCTGCAACATCGAGCTGCCGTTCGAACAGGGACTGAACGAGTTCGTCACGCTGGGGATGGAGTTCCGCTACTTCTTCGTGCGGAAGACCATGTTTGTGAAGTATGCGGAGGCGTTCTGCATCTTCCCCGGCGGCTTCGGCACGCTGGACGAGCTGTTCGAGGCGCTGACCCTGATCCAGACCGGCAAGGCGCCGAACTTCCCGGTGGTCCTTTTCGGGATCGACTACTGGAGCGGCCTGATGGATTGGCTGCATGTCACGGCCATGGCCGAGGGCAAGGTCAGCCCCGAGGACCTCACCCTGTTCACCGTGACCGATTCGGTGACCGAGGCGGTGGCCGTGATCGTGGCCCACCACGATAGGCACGTCGCCTCGCTCCGGGCCGGGGCTGAGGCCGGGGCGGGGGCGGGGGCGGGCAACGGGTAGTGGGGCACCTCTTCCTGGTTCGGCACGCACCGACGGCCGCGAGCCAGGAGGGCCGCAACCTTGGTCAGGCCTCCGATCCTCCGCTCTCCGTTGCGGGACGGCGGCGGGCGGGCCGGCTGGCGGAGGTCATCGCGGCCGAGGTCGGCGGCCTCTCCCCGAGTGCGTTGCGCGTGGTGACATCGCCCGCGCTGCGCTGCCGCCAGACCGCAGACGCGATCAGCGCCGTCCTTCCGGGCGTCCCGAAGGTCGAGCCGGAGGCGGGGTTGCTCGAGATCGACTATGGGGCCTGGGAGGGGCTCACCGCCGACGAGTGTTCGGCCAGGGACCCGCGACTCCGCGCCGCGTGGGACGCGGACCCCTTCGCGACTCGGATTCCCGGCGGCGAGTCGGGCGCGGATGTGGCCGCCAGGGCCTTCCCCATCCTGGAGGGGATCCGGATCTGGATCGCGGGTGACGCGACCCGCTGCGCCGTGGTGGTGGCCCACAACCATGTGAACCGGCTCTGGCTGACCCACCTGTTCGGCTGGCCGATGGCCGACTACCGTCGCCGGCTGGCCCAGGACCCGGCGGGCTACAGCCTCATCGGCTTCGACGGTGGCGTCCCGTTGGTGCGTCGTCTCAACGCGAGTCCGTCGGAGGACTGACGGCGCGCGGGACCCCTCCACGCGTGGCGACCAGCGAGGCGATGACGCCCACCGCCAGGATCGCGACGATGACACCCAGCGACCCGAAGGCCGACAGTTTGACCACGTCACTCAGCAGCATCTTGGCACCCGCGAATACCAGCAGCGCGCCGAGCGCCGGCTTGAGGAAGACGAACCGGTGGATCAGCCCCGCGAGCAGGAAGTAGAGCGAGCGCAGGCCGAGGATCGCGAAGGCATTCGAGGTGTAGACCAGAAAGGGATCGCTGGTCACTGAGAAGATGGCGGGCACCGAGTCGATGGCGAACAGCACGTCGGTCGCCTCGACCACCACCAGCACGGCGAAGAGCGGCGTTGCCAGCAGTTGGCCGGCCCGCCGCACGAAGAAGCGCTGGCCCTCGTAGTCGCTGGCCATCGGCACGAAGCGGCGGACCAGGCGCAGGACGACGTTGCGCTCGGGATCGACCGCATGGCCCCGTGCCAGCGCCATGCGGATGCCGGTGAGGACCAGGATCCCACCGAAGATGTAGATCGTGGGGTGGAAGGCATCGAGCAGGGCCGCGCCGCCCGCGATGAAGACGCCGCGCAGCACGATGGCCCCGACCACGCCCCAGAACAGGACGCGGTGCTGGTACGCCGGGGGGACGGCGAAGTAGGCGAACACCATCGCGAAGACGAACACGTTGTCCATCGAGAGGCTGTACTCGAGGAGGTACCCGGCGAGGTACTCCGTTCCGGCGGTCGCGCCTCTCCAGGCGAACACGAGCGCTCCGAAGGCCAACCCGATGCCGACCCAGACCGAGGTCCAGGCGGCCGCCTCACGCACGGTCACGACGTGCGACGTGCGGTGGAAGACGAGCAGGTCAAGGGCGAGCAGCCCGATGATCAGGGCCGCGAAGAGCAGCCAGAACCAACTGTCGACGGGCACTGAGAACCTCCGATCATGCGCGGCAATCGAAGGTCTCTCCCGACCGATGGCGGTCGGCGGCGCCGGGCCCGAGCCTAGCCGGGCCGCAATGACGGCAACGCCTGAGGGGATACTCCCCTTCGTCAGGGCGGAGTGTATCGGCCCAGCGCCTTACCTGTCAAACCCTACATGAAGCGCGCTTCTGGTATACTCCGGCGATGGAGCCGCGCTGGACCTTCCTGACGAACCATGGCCACGCCCTGCTGTGCATCGCCCGCGACCCCGGAATCCGGCTTCGAGACATCGCCACCGCGGTCGGGGTGACCGAGCGAACGGCACAGAAGATCGTGAATGACCTGGCCGCGGCCGGGTATCTCACGCGGGATCGGATCGGGGTCCGCAGCCGGTATCGCGTAAACGGGTCTCTGCCGCTCCGGCATCCGGTCGAAAGCGAGCACCTGGTTGCCGAGCTGCTCACGGCGCTGGCCGCCCCGGGATCGGGCGGGTGACCCTTGGCCTTCGTTGGCGGCAGTCGGCGTAGCAGAGACCCCGATCCAGAGCCTGGCGCTTCCCGCTTGGCCACTCCCCGGCAATTCCCACACGGAACGCGTCGTGCGACGGCGCCAATCTCAAAGAAGAACCGCGCGGCCGCCTCGTGACACACGCGGCCCGGGATGGGCACCGGCGACTTATCCCGGCTCCGCTGAGGCGCAGTCGGCGCAGAGCCCCACCAGGGTCAGGTGCGTGAGGTCCACACTGAACCGACGCTCCCGCTCGATGCGCGATACGAACTCCCGCACCTGCACGTCGCCGAGTTCCCACTGGCGACCGCAGCCCTCACAGTACAGATGGCCGTGCTCATCGGCGGGCTGGATGTGGTACTCCTCTCGGCCATCAGCGCCGTGGCCATGCCGCACCAGGCCGAGTTCCTCGAGCATGTCGAGCGTCCGGTACACCGTCGACGGCACGGTCGCACGGTCGCGTTCGCGGCAGCGTTCGACGATCTCGGCGCCGGTGACGTGGCCGGAGCTCTGGGCCAGGACCTCGATAATCTGCCGGCGTTGCGGCGTCCAGCGCAGGCCGCGCCGGCGCAGGTGGTCGCTGACCCTGGCCCACGGTTCGGGAAGGACGTGCGCTGTGGTCATCAGCAGAGCTTAGCCTCCGATGAAGCGAAGCAGCGCATCGAGGTTGGGGAGGGATCCCTCGGCCTGGAGCAGGAAGAGGGCGCCGATCCACAGGCTGAAGGCGCCAGCCAACACGCCGACCGCGATGTAGATCCGCGTGCGCAGCTGGCTGGCCACGAAGCCGGTGGCGGTGAGGACCACGATGATCGAGTTTGAGATTACGAGGCCGATGATGAAGGCGAACAACATCGGCACCCCCAGCCCGGCGCTCGAGGCGCCGCCCACCGCCGCGATCAACAGCGCCTGCGAGGCGGTTTCGGCGCCGATGCCGTGGATCATGCCCACTCCGAACGCCGTGCGCGGCCCGTACGAACTGGCCTCAACCGGATCGACGTGCTCGTGGCCGTGGATCCGCGCCTGCAGCCGACGCCAGCCGTAGCGGACTCCGTCGAAGACCAGCATCCAGCGGCTGCGCATGCGGAACTCGCCACCGTGGCGCAGATACTGGTACAGCGACACGAAGACGTAGATCCCCAGGAACACGAGCGTGGCGCCCACGACCCGGCCCATGATCGGATCAATCCAATCCGGCAGCGCGGCGCCGATCATCAGGGCCGCAAGGCCGAGCACGGCCACTACGAAGGCGTGCCCCAGCGCGTACAGCGACCCCAGCAGGACCGGCTGGCGATCGACGCGCAGGAATTCAAGCAGCCCGCGCGGACGCCCCTCCTCGCTGGCGAGGATCGCGCCCGGGCCACGCCCGCTGCGTCGAGCATGGGCAGCCATCTCCGGCTGCCCACCGTGGGGATGCTCGTGCCCGCTCTCTGCCGCATGCTGACGGCGGTGGGCTGTCTCGGCGGCGGTGGCGCCCGCGGTCGTGCTGGTGATGTCGGTGATCGCCGCGATGTGGTCCCAGTCGATGCCGTGGCGGATGCCCAGAAGGAGCCCGGTCACCAGGACCCCGATCCCGGCCGAGGC